>NZ_VOZC01000004.1:0-260865 GCF_013419975.1 Acinetobacter sp. YH12041
AACCTTCAAAATTCTTGCTGAGCGATATCGCAATCGAGGCAAAAGACTAGCATTAAGATTCAATCTAATTGCTGGAATTTATAACTTGGAGCTGAGTGAAAAATGACTTATGAAAGAAATCTAATATTAGCTAATTACTTAAAGTATTTAATTAATCATAGTTAAAACTTAATTATTCAAAGGCGAATAATGATTGATAATTGCTGATAGGTTTTATATTGAATGGATAATTTTAAAAACTGGAATGAAGGTTAATTTTCCAGATATGTATTTAAATAGAGAGACTTCCGAGTCGAGATATTTATTAGATTTTATTATTATTGTGAGAGATTTTAAGATAAATTCTTTTCTCTTTCTAAGATTCATCAAAATAGCTTTAAATATGGAACCTTAGAAAATTTTTTATTTTGGAAGTTGGGAAAATATTGACCCTATGAGCAGTTCACCCACAAACGATACTGAATTTAATTTACAGCAAGTTTTGTTGCTAATGAACCATTTAACGAAATGGCTTATTCGCTCCGGGGTGGGCTATACAGAATTTTCTGCCGCTTTAAAGCCTATTTTTTATTTACAAGCCGTGAATGAACTGGAAACTCTTGAGAAAAAAGCCACCATATCCGCAATCAGCTTATTGTCAGGGTTGCACCGTAAAGATATCACTACTTTCAAACAAGCGATTGAAGATGGCTATTTAATTACTGATACCGACAAAACAGAAGCATTGAATATTCCTGGCCGAGTAGTCGGGATATGGGTAGCAGAAGAATGGCCAGAACAGCTGCCTTTTCATAATCTTGATCAAGATTCATTTGTAAAATTAGTCCATAGGGTATCAAAGGAAATGCATCCCAGATCGGTACTGAATGAATTGGTGCGTCTTGGAATTGTCAGGCAGGAAAAAAAACAAGTCATTTTAGAGAAAAGAAGTTTTATTCCGGATCAATCTTCACAAGATATACGCAAGCTATTGACTGATAATTTACAAAGCCATATGCAGGCGGGTTTACATAATATTTTTTGTCCGGAACAAACGAGTTTTTTAGAAGAAAGTATACGGGCAGATGAACTGACGAGCGAATCAGTTGAAATTCTTAAAAAGCATTCACTGGAATTATGGGAAAAATATTCTGAAGACTTATTCAAACTGGCTTTAGAACGTAGTGAATTGGATGAAGGAAAATCTGATGCGAATCAGACATTTTGTTTAGGGATATATCAAAGTGATACATAAAAAAAGAATTTTATTGCCTATTGTCTGCGCAACGTTGTTAGCTGGTTGTGGAGAAGAGTTTTCGGCAGGTGTCGTAAAAGGTGGAACTGGAACCGGAGGAAAACCACCTTCTGGCGTGGATATCGTGGTTGAGAGAGTTCCTTTGAAGGATTCTTACTCAATTTGGCTGTCAAAACCAAAAACGGATGATTGTCAGGGGGTTAAGCGTACTCTTCAATTTCTAGATCCGACTACTTTAGAAGTGATGGAAGAAAATCAGTCACTTGAAATTACACCATCTGATGAAGTTGTGAATCAGCTTGTTTTACAGGTCCGTTGGGAAAATCAATCAGAGCAGCCTAAAACGATTTTACATCCTTCATGCAACTATCTAATCGAATTAGCAGAACTTGGCGCCGAAGCACCTATGCGTGTAATGAGCTGTGATGTAGATGAAATAGCGGCATTAAATGTAAATGATGTTTATATTCACCAGCAGATGTATCAGTTTGACTACACATCGAAAGGCGTACTGAAACATAGCATGAGCACCCAGTTCTTACCTTTAGAAGCAAGTGGCCAAGATTGTGAAAACTTATCTATTCCTTATGAAATCCAGAATATCGAAAAGTAGTTCATATTGATAAATAGTAAAAAAGGCTTTCATAGGAAATAATGAAAGCCTTACAAATGTGACATGCAAAAAAAACCACACGGATCGTGTGGTGGCATAATCATGCATGCCTCAAAGGAAAGAAGGGACAGTGCTTGAAAAAATTAAAATAAGAATTGATGAAAATTAAAAACGATAACCTATACCCACATAGGAAATTAGCGGATCGACATCAATTTTGGTAGAGGCCTGAATCAGTTTCTCGCCCGTATTTTTATTGGTCACCGTGATATCGGTCTTATTATTTAATTTTGCATAAGAAACTGAAGCAGTTGCATACCAGCTAGAGTTTAAATCATAGTTAAAACCTAATGAGACGATAGGTGCAATAGCATCATCTGCGGTGGTTTTTACTTGGATATCTCCACTTGAAACTCTACCCTCGAGCGCTGCTCCTGCTTCACCATCATAGATATTTTGAATCATGTGGCCAGCTGCAATCAGATCATTTTTAACGCCGCCATTTAATTTAATATCAGTGTAATGAGCAAACATGACACCGGCACCGATATAAGGTCGGAACTTATTAACACCCGGTTTGCCAAAGTGATAAATCGCCTCAAGTGCAGGTGTCCAAGCACGTGCAGAAGCAGCAGTATCATATTTATCTAAGTCAGTAATGAGAATATCATTTTTCAAATATAAGTTCTGGTTTGGCGCGATAGGATGACCTACTGCTGAAAATGGTGCGTAGACTTGTCCTTTACCCTTCAAATCGACTTTTGGTGGAATGCCTCCAATCATTTGCAGAGAAACATTTTCATTCACATAGTAGTCCAGCATTAAGCCCAAAGTATCAATATCTTCGACTTCTATACCCGCATTTGAGTTCCAGTTTGATAAGCCAGAAATCTCAGCCGTACCGGTTAAACTGGTTAATGCATCTCTTAATTTTTCAGGATCATCCCCGAATTCGTTATAAAAACCATCACGCATCCAGTCAAACATTGATGGATAATTCAAAAATGGTCTGGTGATTGTCCCAATTAGACCTTGTTCAGCTGGTGTTAAATCAGTCTTGTTGTAATCAATATTTGATCGGATGGTATCACCTGTAATATCTCCTACTCGAGCAGATCTTCCTTCTTCCACGCCAGTTTTAATTCGCATCGGATTGGCATTTCCTTGTGATTTGATATGTAACCATCCGGTAGATACAGAGAATCTTTTAAATTCTGCATAACTCATTTGTGTAGTAGCAATGAGGGCAGCTACGACTATTCCTTTACCCAAACTATTTGATGTTTTCATATCCATTTCCTATTTTTTTAATGATGGCTAACTGCTGCGCCACTATAGTTTTTTTTGAATAAAAAAACCTTAAAAAAATTTACGAAACAGTTACATAATGTTATTTTTAATTATTTTTAATTATTAGTTAATGTAATTATATTTTAATAATATTATTGATATATATGTAAATAAAATAATTTTTGGGTAAATTTATTGATATAAATAAAGACTTAAAAATTTTCGCATTTTTTATAGTTGTTGCTGATTAAAAATCCTCAAATAGAATAAATTGATTAAAATTTAATCAGAAATGATTTAAAAAATTTTACTTGTTCCAAGATTATTCATGTTATTTCATAGTCCAGAAAATTTAAGAAAGAATGTAAAAAATCGATTTGTAGAGGAAGTGAGATCTTAAAATTTAGATGAATAATTGCCTAATTGAAGCATTTGAGTTGATGAAATTTTAGTCTTTCTGATTGAGAGATGAATGGATTTTTTGAATTCGATAGAAGGTAGTTTTTAAAAGTTCATTCAGATCTTTTTCTCAGGGTTGGGTAAAGATGTAAACGTTTCTTGTTCGTGTTTATGAGAAAACTACGTCAACGTTATAATCTAAGTTATAAGATGGCAAACCAATCGCTTAATAAATAGAGTCGAATTTATGAAAGCAGCTTTACGAGGTCAAACACCAGGTTTAGATCAAATAGAATTGGCAGATATTAACGATCCTGGAAAGCCCGGTCATGGAGAGATTAGAGTTCGAATTCTCAGTAACTCACTTAATTTCCATGATTATAACGTCGCAATAGGAGTTCTTCCTGCAGAATCAGGTCGACTGTTGATGGCTGACGGGGCGGGAGTCGTTGAAGAAATTGGCGAAGGGGTGACTGAATTTGCTGTTGGAGATCATGTCGTTTCCCTATTTTTCCCAAATTGGGTGAAAGCTGAGTGTCCTCAAGCTGATTTTAGCTATACACCAGGTGATGGAATTGATGGCTATGCAACTTCATATGTAGTTCGACCTGAAAACTGGTTTACTCATGCTCCCAAAGGCTGGACTCATCATGAAGCAGCAACCCTACCAACGGCTGGATTAACCGCATGGCGTGCACTGGTGGTGGAAGGAAAAATCAAAGCGGGAGACGATGTGCTGATACTTGGAACAGGTGGTGTTTCAATATTTGCACTTCAATTTGCCCTGAAGATGGGCGCAAGGGTGTGGGCAACGACTTCATCAAAGGAAAAAGCAAAATGGCTTCTCGAACAGGGCGTTGCGGGTGTTGTAAATTACCGCGAAGAAGAAAACTGGGGCGAGAAAATTTTTGAGATGACAGGCAACCGGGGTGTTGACCATGTGGTCGAAATTGGCGGACCGGGTACGCTGGCTCAATCCATCGCAGCTTCTCGTATAGGCGGACACATTACCTTGATTGGCGTGTTTACCGGGATTAGTGGAGATGTACCCACAGCGGAAATTATGGCGAAACAGCTGACCATTAAAGGCGTGACGGTAGGAAACCGTTCTGAACAGCAGGATATGATCAGAGCCCTAGAAGCAACAGATATTCATCCAATGATTGATAAAGTGTTTCCGCTAGAAGAGATTCAGGCAGCTTTTGAATATCAACGTGATGGCAAACATATTGGTAAAATTTGTTTAGACGTATGATGATTTAAAGTTGATGGGCTTCGGAATTTAACTCCTACCATTACCCTCATTGAAAATAGCCTTAAATCGAATAGATTTAAGGCTATTTTTTTGTATAGGATAATAAAGATAAAAGCTTGTACCAGATTCACATTATCTTAACTAAACAGAGATCATTAAAAGTGACCAACTATTAATCAGGCAGCTTCAAGTCTATCTGTAATCAGCTTAACTCCAGTCGCAGCTTTAATCTGCTCCAGCGTGACATCTTGAGCGAGTTCTACCAGAACCACTCCGCGTGAAGTAATATCCATAACACCGAGATCCGTAATGATCCGATTGACGACACCTTTACCGGTCAACGGCAAAGTACATTGAGGAACGATTTTCGGTGAACCGTCTTTCGCCGTATGCTCCATTAAAACGACAACTTTCTGCACGCCTGCCACCAGATCCATGGCGCCGCCCATACCTTTGACTTTTTTACCCGGAATCATCCAGTTGGCCAGATCACCCGTTTCGGAGACTTCCATCGCCCCTAGAATGGCAATATTGACATGGCCGCCACGAATCATGACAAAGGATTCAGCACTTGAGAAGAAGGCTGCACCTTTACGAGCAGTGACTGTTTGTTTACCGGCATTGATCAGGTCAGCATCGACTGTCTCTGAGGTTGGGAATTCATCAATGCCTAAGAGGCCATTTTCAGACTGGAGCCAGACGTTGATATTTTCTGGAATATAGTTGGCAACCAGTGTTGGCAAGCCAATACCGAGATTGACATAGAAACCATCTTCCAGTTCCTGTGCCGCACGCTGAGCCATTTCATTTCGAGTCCAAGCCATGATTATGCTCCTGCCTTTAAGGTCATCTGTTCAATGCGCTTTTCCGGTGCAGCATTAACGATGATTCGATTGACATAAATTCCAGGTAGATGAATATCATCCGGATCAAGTTCACCAATCTCTACAACCTGTTCAACTTCAGCCACAGTGATTTTACCGGCCATCGCACATTCAGGATTGAAATTACGCGCAGTTTTACGGAAGACCAAATTGCCGGCCTTATCCGCTTTATAGGCTTTAACCAATGCCACATCCGCGGTTAATGACTTTTCCAGAATAAACTCTTTACCATCAAATTCACGGACTTCTTTGCCTTCGGCAACCAATGTGCCAACACCTGTTTGAGTGTAGAAAGCAGGAATTCCAGCACCGCCAGCACGTAATTTTTCTGCCAGTGTGCCTTGAGGTGTCAGCTCTACTTCCAGTTCACCATTCAGATATTGGCGCTCAAATTCCTTGTTCTCACCGACATAAGAAGAAATCATTTTTTTGATCTGTTTAGTTTGCAGCAATTTGCCCAAACCAAAATCATCCACACCGGCATTATTGGAAATACAGGTCAGGCCAATCACACCAGTATTTTTTAAAGCTTCAATGAGTGCTTCAGGAATACCGCATAAACCAAATCCGCCAACGGCGAGCGTTTGATGGTCTGCCACGATATCCGCTAAAGCTTCCTGAGCATTGGCAACGACTTTATTCATCAGAAATCCTTTTCTTAAAATTCAAGCATCCATCTTGGCTTCGCGAGCGCTATGGTCTAATTCATCCGCATGCAGGAAGTGGGTATGTGAAGGCGCGCGTTTGGTTTTGCTCCATTGCTCCAGCATGTCATACTTCATTTCTTCGGTAATCATAGCAATTTTCTGCGGTGCTTTTTCATCATCATAAGCCAGTTCCAGACGGTGGCCATTTGGATCAAAGAAGTAAATTGAATGGAAAATGCCGTGATTGGTAATGCCCAGTACATCTACGCTATTGGCTTCCAGATGCTCTTTGGCCTGAACCAGTGCCTGACGATCTTTCACTTTTAAGGCAATGTGCTGCACCCATTTCGGGGTGTTTTCATCACGACCCATTTCCGGTTGGGTGGGCAGTTCAAAGAAGGCCAGTACATTGCCATTACCAGCATCTAAAAACAGATGCATATACGGGTCGAAAGCTTTAGTAGAAGGAACATGGTCCTCAGCAAAAGCCAGAATAAAGTCCATGTTCAGGTTCTTTTTGTACCATTCCACGGTTTCTTTAGCATCTTTACAGCGGTAGGCGACATGGTGAATTTTTTCGATTTGAATGGTCATGGTTATATCCTTATATATTCTTATGCTGCATCAGGCTGTGCTTCAGGTGCAGCTTTTTGAAATGCGTCCAGTGAATTGCAATGTTCATAAATCGATTCAATTTTCGGAAAATCCGAAAGATCGATGTTGAAACGTTTGGCGTTATATACCTGTGGAATCAAACAGCAATCTGCAAGGCTAGGCTGATCTCCAAAACAGAATTGGCCATTTGAATGCGTTAATTGAGCTTCAAGCGCTTTTAAGCCGGTGACGACCCAGTGTCTGTACCATTCGGTTTTCTGTTCATCGCTGGCATTCAGGGTTTTACTGAGGTACTGAAGTACACGCAGATTGTTGAGTGGATGAATGTCACAGGCAATATTCAGACTAAAGGCCCGAATCAGCGCACGCTGTTGCAAATTCTTGGGCAACAGGGGAGTTTCCGGAAATTTTTCTTCCAGATATTCAATCATGCTGAGCGACTGGGTCAGCGTGAAATCATCTTCAATTAAGGCAGGGACCAGCTCACCCGGATTAACCCGACGAAATGTTTCACTATGCTGTTCGCCGCCATTGTTCACCAGATGAACCGGGATATGTTCTGCTTCGAGTCCTTTCAGGTTGAGCGCAATACGAACCCGGTAAGCGGCCGAACTCCGAAAATAGGTATACAGTTGCATGGTCATGATTTCACCCCGGACTATTCAGTAAAACCGAAATCAATCGCTGGCAGGATTTTGCCGCTCACAGCACCGAAACCGATACGCAGGCCATCTTTTTCACAATGACCTTTCATGATCACGGTGTCGCCGTCCTGAATGAAGGTGCGCTGTTCACCATTTGATAAAGTCAGTGGCTTGGTGGCATTCCAGGTAATTTCCAGTAATGAACCATAAGAATCTGGCGTAGGACCGGAAATTGTGCCTGAACCCATCAGATCACCGACCTGAACATTACAGCCTGCGATAGTGTGATGAGCCAGCTGCTGTGCCATAGACCAGTACATATATTTGAAATTGGTTTCGCAGATGACATCAGCCTGGTCTGAATTTTCAGGCTGAATTTCAACAGACAGATTGATGTCATAGCTATTACTGCTGTTGTCTTCACGCAGATAAGTCAGAGGTTTTGGCTCCTGAGCAGGTGAACTGGTTTTAAACGGTTCAAGCGCTTCCATGGTTACGATCCATGGCGAGATCGAAGAGGCAAAAGTCTTGGCGTTAAATGGACCTAGCGGTACATATTCCCATTGTTGCAAGTCACGTGCAGACCAATCATTGAACAGCACCATGCCAAAAATATGATTCCAGGCATTTTCAATCGCAATGGGCTCGCCTAAGTTATTTGGCTTGCCGATGATAAAGCCGGTTTCCAGTTCGAAGTCGAGCTTGCGACATGCTGAAAATACTGGACGATCAGAATCCGGTAACTTGATCTGTCCTGATGGACGCACGATTTCTGTCCCGCTAACAATCACGGAGCTGGCACGGCCGTTATAACCGACTGGAAGTTCTGACCAGTTTGCTAACAATGCATTTTTCGGATCACGGAACATACAGCCGACATTAGTGGCATGTTCTTTGGATGAATAGAAATCGGTATAGCCTGGGATATGCACCGGTAGATGCATTTTGACATCTGACTGTTTCAAGAAAACCAGATCACGTAGCTCTTTATTGTCACGTAATTCGGCATGATCCGCTGACAGTAACTTTTGTAATTCCGTACGTACTTTAGACCAGTTGGCTTTACCCGACTCAATAAAACTATTCAAAGTTGGCTGATTAAAAAATTGCTGATCTTGTTCCAGCTTTAAATAACCCTTTGCTTCCAATGCTGCTAGATCAACCACCCATTCTCCAAGTGCCACCCCAGCACGTGGTTGGGTGTTTTGCTCATTACTGAAAATACCATAAGGCAAGTTTTCTAAAGGGAAATCTGAATCAGGAGCGATGTCGATAAATGACTTTAAACGCGTCGTCATAAATATGAATCCTTTCCGTGGAAAATTTAAGTTCTATACAGAATCATACTTATATTTTTAAATTACGCAATAAATAATTTGATTATGTATAATGTAAATTTGTTAATATGCGGCTATGATCTGAACCTGGAATCAGATTTGGCCGAACAAGATTTTTGATTTCGGTAGTACAATGGTTTTATAGAGCCATGAAAATTAATGCGTATATGCAGGATGAAACGATGAACGTTGAGGAAGAAAAATTACAGGGAGGGGTGCAGTCTCTAGAAGTAGGATTAACTGTACTCGATGCATTGACTGAACATAATGCACCGATGATGTTAAAAGAGCTGTCAGAAGTCCTGTCTATGCATCCTGCAAAAGTGCATCGCTATGTGGTGAGCTTGATACGTAAAGGGTATGCCCAGCAGCTCAGTGACGGGCGATATAGCCTGGGTGAGCGTGCTCACGCATTTGGCGTCAATGCCTTAAAGCGTACCGATATGCTGGAATTAACCCAAAAATATATTGCGCAGATTCAGCAGCATTTAAATTGCAGTATTCATGTCAGCAAATGGTTCGCCGATGGTGCTGTCGTGGTTCAGTCGCTTGAATCCAATCATGTATTTAATATTATTACCCGGGTCGGCTCGCGTATGCCTTTGCTAAAATCGGCAACTGGTCGTTTACATGCTTGCCTCCAGCCAGAATACATCATTAAGCCTCTGCTGGAAAAAGAGTGGGCGAATAGCGCTAAAGCAGATCAATATCCTGCGAACTGGGAAGAATTCTTGCAACTTAAAGAGAAAATCCTGCAACAGGGCTATGCTTCAGTAACCGGTGATATGATGGCAGGCATCCATGCGGTGGCGATTCCGGTATATAACTTCAGCCGACAGCTTGATCATGTTATTACCTGTATTGGCACCGAAGACCAGTTGCCAGCAGACCAGATGCAACAGGCTATTGATTATCTGCTCGGGATTCAGCAACAGATTGATGCCTTGTTTAATCCACAAGTGGCTGTCTAACACTTTATTTTACATATAATTTATAGTCATTACATAGGTCCAGACCTGATTGAGGTACTGGATCTTTTTTATATCTAAATTTTGATCGTTAGAGAGAAATTAAAAAGGTGGCTTAATTATGAAAACTAGAATTCTTATTTTAATGGATACGAAAGAGAAGAGTTGAACAGAGACTCTTACCTCTTAGATGCTTTAGAGTTTGTATAACAGCCTTTATTTTAAATTAAAGTATCAATTTGGTTTAACTAATTAATTTTAAAAAAATTAAAAATTATGTCGCAATATAGACAATTTTTATAATAACTTTTATTTTTATAATTCAATATTAAAGAATAAAAATTATGACCTTATTAAAAACACATATAGAGTTTCGATCTGATAACTTTCCTCCAACCTCTGAAGAGAAAGAAGAGTGGGACAGACAAATTTGGGGACATACATTAGCAAAATACTTATCAGAAGAACTTCCTAAGTATGGCTTAAATGTATCAGATTTCATAAATGAGGATTGGGGATATTTAATACCCTTAGCGGACGAAAAATTTAAAGGTATTTGGGTTGGATGTAATCATTATCAAGAGTATGAAAATGGTTTTTTGGTTTTCATAGATCCTTGTAGGCCAATAATTAAGAAAGGATTTTTTAAGAAAATTGATATATCAGAGCAACTAACATTTGTAGCTGATATTTTGAATGAGATACTTACAAGTAATCCTGAAATCTATGCTCAACATTGGTGGGATGAAAAGGATATGAAATTGATTGGAGAATAATCTTAAGATCTCCTAAAATTAACATAATACACGTTATACTTAATTATTTTTATTTATATAAATCATATATTTAAATTGTGATAAGAAGCTCGATCATCTTAGATTGGGCTTTTTTTATGATTTTTTATGTTTCACGAATAATAAAGAAGTAATGTCCCACGGTTTCATACAATCTCATTAATTCCAAATCAAAAAGTATCCAGATGAAATAAGAATAGATATCCAAGTGGTTACGGATTTTGCCCAAGAACATGACCTGACTCTATTTTTATTTAAAAAGATCAAATCACCATTCATAAAAAAAGCCTTCCAACACTTAAGCTAGAAGGCTTTTAAAAACTAAATTATTTTAAGCAATCAGTGATTCAGCTTCACTTTGCGTTTTAATCACCGCAGCCATCGACTCGGCAACATAATCAATATTGCTGAGGTTCAGGCCTGCTGTACACATCCGGCCACTACGAACCAGATAAATACCATAATGCTGTTTTAACAGATCCACTTGCTCAGCAGTTAAACCAGTATAGCTAAACATGCCTTGCTGTTGAGTCAGGTAGCTGAAATCAAGTTCTGGCAATGCCTGAGACAATTTTTCTTTGAGTAAGCCACGCATACGTAAAATACGCTGGCGCATCTCTTCAACTTCAGCCTGCCATTGCTGAAACAGTTCAGGATTATTTAATACCTGGCTCACCAATAGGGCACCATTAGCCGCTGGACTTGAATAAATCCGGCGAACTGTAGCTTTTAACTGGCCTAAAACATTTTGTGCGCTTGTGGAATCATCACAGACGAAACTTAAGCTACCAATACGCTCTCCATATAAAGAGAAGATTTTGGAAAATGAATGGCTGACGATAAAATTCATACCGGCTTGATCAAGTGCACGAATGGCATAGGCATCCTGTTCCAGACCCTGACCAAAACCTTGATAAGCCATATCCAAGAACGGAATTAAGGATTGAGCTTTTAATACATCAATGACTTGATCCCACTCATGTGGCTGTAAATCTGCCCCGGTCGGGTTATGACAGCATGGATGCAGTAACACAATACTTTGAGCGGGCAGCTGTTTTAAGCAATCCAGCATCGCCGGTACATTAACGGCATTGGTTTCTGCATCATAATAAGGATAGAAATGGGTTTGAATACCAGCGCCGTTAAAGATCGCAATATGGTTTTCCCAAGTCGGCTGGCTCACCCATATTTCAGATTCTGGAAAATATTTCTTTAAAAAGTCAGCGCCGACTTTTAGTGCACCTGAGCCACCCAAAGTCTGAATCGTGACCACACGACCTTGCTCGCGGGCAGGGCTGGAGGTTCCAAAAATTAATTCCTGTGCAGCCTGGTTAAAGCTGTTCAGACCATCCATCGGCAAATAAACACGGACTTTATTATAGTCAGGGGTCAGGTAAGTATAGGCTTTTTGCACTGAGTCTAGTTGCGGCACAATATTGTCTTCGTTGTAATATAGGCCGATGCTTAAGTTGACTTTGTTACTACGCTGATCTTTGTTGAATTCTTCCATTAAAGAGAGAATCGGATCGCCGGCATAAGTATCAATATGTTGAAACATGAATCTATCCTAATCTAATCAATATGCGATTACGCTTCTGGTAAGGTGCTAATTTTGCTGTTATCTAAAATAGCAGTCTGAGACTCCTGTTTGCGCTTAAAGAAGTAGGCAACCGAGAGAATACCAATCCAGACCGGAATCATGATGACAGCCACACGCATGTCCGGGGTGCTGCTCATAATTAGCAGAATACCGCCCATAAATGCGATACATAAATAGTTGGTGAATGGATAAGCTACACTTGGAAAATCGGTTTTGGTCTGCATGCGGTTCATGGATGTCTTGAATTTCAAATGAGTATAGGAAATAACAAGCCAGTTAATCACGATGGCAGCAACCACCAGCATCATCAACATGCTAAAGGCTTTTTCCGGCACCAGATAATTTAATAAAACGCACATCAAGGTGAAAAACGCTGAAACCATCACTGCATTCACAGGGATGCCACGCTGATTAATCTTGCTTAAGAACTTCGGTGCATTACCTTGTTGGGCTAAGCCTAACAGCATACGGCTGGTACAGTAGTTAGTACTGTTATATACCGAAACCGCTGCGGTTAACACCACGAAATTCAAAACACCAGCAACTGTTTGACTGCCGAGAGAATCAAAAATCATGACAAACGGACTACCACCTTGTGCCATCATGTTCCAAGGGTAAAGTGATAAAATCACTACCAGGCTCAGGATATAAAATAACAGGACACGGTAGACAATCTGGTTGACTGCCTTAGGCAAGGTTTTTTTCGGATTATCGGTTTCAGCGGCTGCAATCCCGACCAGTTCAATGCCACCAAAAGCAAACATGATCATGGCCATCGCCATAATCAGGCCCATAATCCCATTCGGAAAAAAGCCGCCGAGTTGCCATAAATTTTCCAGACTGGACTGGCTGTGGCCGCTACCACTGGCAAGCAAGTAACTGCCGAAAGCAATCATGGCAATAATCGCACCGACTTTAATAATCGCCAGCCAGAACTCCATTTCACCGAATAATTTCACGTGAAGCAAATTAATGACATTAATGAAAATGAAGAAGCCGAGGGCAGAGACCCAGGTCGGAATTTCCGGCCACCAGTAATGGATATAAAGACCGACGGCACTTAATTCGGCCATACAGACCAGAATATTCAGTACCCAATAATTCCAGCCCGACATAAATCCGGCAAATTTGCCCCAGTATTTATAAGCAAAATGGCTAAAAGAACCGCTCACAGGTTCATGGACAATCATTTCACCGAGCTGGCGCATCATTAAGAAGGCAATCAAGCCTGCAATGGCATAACCTAAAATAACGGAAGGCCCAGCAAGCTTGATCGTTTGTGAAATTCCAAGAAACAGTCCGGTACCAATTGAACCACCGAGTGCGATGAGCTGAATATGCCGGTTACTTAAACCTTTTTTCAGGTTTCCTTGTTCAATGTGCTGCATTTTTATTCATCATCCATGTGAGATTAAGCGCTGAACTATGATGTGCTTTATTATTTTTATGCCGTCATCGATGCAGAATCTTAAGTGTTATACGAGCGTATACGTTGAAACAGAGGCAACCATACCGATGCATATGACACTACATAGACACCGGTATGGTTTTAAAAAGGTCAGGCTTTAGAAATGTCTAAAACACCACGTTTGATCTGATCACGTTCGATTGATTCAAATAGGGCCTTAAAGTTACCTTCACCGAAACCGTCATCGTCTTTACGCTGGATAAACTCAAAGAACACTGGGCCAATCATGTTTTCAGAGAAAATCTGTAACAGCAGGCGTTTGTTACCATCTTTGGTATTGCCATCGAGCAGAATGCCACGTTTTTGTAGCTCATCCGCTGGCTCACCATGATTTGGCAGACGTTCATCCAGCATTTCATAATAAGTGCTTGGCGGTGGCGTCATGAACTTGGTGCCTAAAGCTTTCAGCTTGTCCCAAGTTTCAAGCAGGTCATCACAGATAAAGGCAATGTGCTGAATGCCTTCTCCATTGAATTCGTTCAGGAACTCAGCGATCTGGCCATTACCTTTGTCTGAATCTTCATTCAGTGGAATACGGATCTTGCCATCTGGTGCTGTTAGTGCCTTAGAAGTCAGGCCAGTGTATTCGCCTTTAATATCGAAGTAGCGGATTTCCTGGAAGTTGAAAATCTTTTCATAGAAATCTGCCCAGTACTGCATACGACCTTTATAAACATTATGCGTTAAATGATCGATTTCATTCAGGCCAGTGCCGACTGGACGCGATGGAACATTATCAAAGAAGATAAAATCATTTTGGTAAATGTCACAATCGACCAGGAAGATTGGAGAACCACCGATTCCTTTAATCGCAGGGATGTTAAGCTCCATTGGGCCGATTTTGCTATAAATCGGTTCTGCACCGATTTCAATCGCCTTTTGAAAAGCTTTTGCCGCATTCTTGGTACGGAAGCCCATTGCACAAGCAGAAGGACCGTGCTCTTTATAGAAAAATGCTGCATATGATTCAGGCTGATAATTCAGAATGATATTAATATTGCCCTGGCGCCATAAATAGACATTTTTCGATTTATGCTTCGCCACTTTAGTGAATCCGATGGCTTGGAAAACAGGATCCAACTGACCATCTTCAGATACAAATTCAATAAATTCGAATCCACATAGTTCTAATGGATTGGCTAATTCATTCATACAACATCCTCATTTTTTAGAAGCAATCCTATTGCTCATCTTTTACTGTCTGTTCAGGCTCTACGGAGGTATGACTGCCGTTTTATATTGAGAAGACAAATCCGTTTGCCTGACTTCTTTGACTTGCTGAACTGCATCGATTCCTGATGCACACAAGAAAAAGAAGGAATTTAACTCATCATACTGGATCTTGAATATTATTCAATACGTAATTTAATTACGTAATAAATAATTTCATAAAATATGGGGTTAATTTATAACATAAATTAATGTTATTCATAAAAAATATTTTTTGGATAATTCCAAGATACTAAATCATAGGAAATGTAGTTTTTTGTAAGGAAAATCTATTTTGAATACTCATATCAAAAAGGCTTATGAACACAAGTTTTTGTTATGGAAATTTAAGAAAATGAAATATTAAAAACTTAGCTTCAACTTGTTTTGATATTCAAAAAAAAAGCCCTTAAATAATTAAGAGCTTTAGTCATCCAATCCAGTTATATCTAATGGCCATACCGGTTCCAGCATTCAAGACTGAAAGGATAGGCATCTTCGAATAGAGATCAAAACAGGCTGAGTGTTTATCTCTTGGTAACAATTTAAACAGGCTTTAAAAGCGATACTTTGCTCCTATTGTGATGTTTAAAGGCAAAGCATATTGAGGAATCGTACCTGAACCTGAAGTATTGAGACTGCCATCTGCCAGATAACTGAGACCCTGATCATAATAGGATTGATCTGTAATATTCTGTGCAATGGCGAATAGCTGTAATTGAGGAGTGGCTTGATAATTCGCACTCAGATCAACCGTTAAGGCTCCCTCATTCAGCTGGGTATGCGCGGTATTATTCCAATACTCGGCAAACTCTCGTAACTGCACATTTAGATGCAGCTGGTCTGTCGCTTGCCAGGATGCACCCCAAGTCGCATTCCAGGTCGGAATCTGTCCGATCTGCTGGCCGGTTGGCGCTACAGCAACGCTTAAATTAGAGCGAGTCAGTTCAGACTTGGTTCTTGTATAACCCGCATTCAGGCTAATACGATCGTTCACCTGAACATTTGCAATAAGTTCAAATCCTTGCATTTTGGCATCACCGGCATTGACATACTGGCGTAATGTGGCAGCAGCACTCACCCCAGTATCACAGTAATTATTGCCTGCATCACAGTCGGATCGAACAACCGCATAATCAATGTAATCTTTCACTTTATTATAAAAATAGGTGCCAGAAAGCGTTAAAGCATGATCGCTAAAATCAAAACCTAATTCGGCTCCCCGATTGGTTTGGGATTTCAGGTTAGTATTGGGAACTGTGTAATTCGAACCACCGATAAAACTACGGTACATCTGGTTCAGACCGGGTGCAGAGAAGTTTTTATAGGCTGCACCGCGCAGATCCAGTTGATCATTGAAATGATATTTAAAGCCGAGGCGGGGACTAAAGTGATTTTCATCTTGGTCAGTCAGACGGTTTTGAATCGGGCTGCCTGCATATTGTCCATAAGTTTCTGCATCCAAGGCTTTCCAGAAATCCTGACGTAAACCCAAAGTAATATCCAGAGGCAAGGTTTCAGGACGATACAAAGCTTGGGCAAAAATACCTGCAAACTGATGCGTTGCTTCTGCAGTGATATTGCCCAAAAAACCGGTACTATTAAAAATATTCAGCGGGTCTTTCACTTCAATTTGGCGATAATCGATACCAAATTTAATGTCTTCCAATTGTTTCCATTGGGTATTTGCTGTGATTGATGTACCGAAACTGTCATATTCCGCCTTTTCCTTCTGGCTGATAATCGATGTGCCATTATTTGGAGTTGCCAGACTATAACCTGGAATAGAAGCATTTTGGGTTTGCATGTCATTGGTTTGATACCACGCTAATGTATTCAATTTCCAGTCTGAGCTCAGCTCGGTGAGGCCAGTGGCAGCAATGCGAAACGTATTCCATTTATTTTCAGCATCCCGATATTGCAAGCCTTCTTCTTTAGTTTCGCTCGCAAGCAAGGCGAGTAAATACTCATCCTGCTGATTGGGACTATAAATGGCTTTAATATTGAGTGTATCCACCTGACTTTCTGTTTTGCTCATGTCTGGATGGCGATATCGTTTCGGTACCTGCCAATAGCCATCAGACTGGCTGCCGTCATAACTCAAGCCGATTTTAAATTTTTCTGACAGTTCCCATCCTTGACTGGCTCCGTAACTAGCCGTATTAAAACTGCCATAACTTGCATAAATTGCACTGCCTTGTTCTGGCTGACGGGTAACAATATTAATTACGCCGCCCATGGCCATATTGCCCCATAAGCTGGTCGCACCACCGCCACGGATCACTTCAATTCGCTCGACCTGTTCTTTAGGAATTTGGGCCCAATTGATAGTTCTAAAATAAGGATCATTGGCGGGAATACCATCGACAAGCACCAGATTTAAACCATTGGTGGAGGTGCCAAAACCACGGATGCTGATGAGCTGGCTAGTTGGATGTAATTGGGTCGATAGGCGGGCCGGAGTAAAGACGCCAGGAATTTTGTTAATAATCTGGTCAATACTGCTTTGTGGTGCATTTTGAATCTGTTCATATTCAATGACCGTCGTACTCATGTCCATATCCTGTAAATTACTGCCACGGCTGGCCATCACGGATATAGGTGCTAATTGTTCGAGCTGCTTTGCTGGACTTTCTTCTGCATGAATAAGATTACAAGTCAAAATTGCGAGTGAAAGTGCGCTGAATTTAAATAAATTATTTTGTGTATTCATTATTATTCCACCTGAATCAGGAAAAAAGGAATGTCGAACCACATACTGAAAGTAAGTAGTTTGAATATTTTTAAAAATAATTAAGACAACTGTTTAGGTTATGAACTAGATAGAAAGTGGAGGACCACGATTTTGGAAGAAGGTTAAGTAAAGTTTTTGATAACGCTTGAGACTGGAAACAGGTAAACGATGAGGTGTTTTGCCCAAAATTAATGTCAGTAAGATGAGAAGGCAGGCAAGCCAAACAGGATTAAAATTCTGTCCCAAAACCAGACAGAATTTACAAAAAGTATCTGCGCTATACAGGATTTTTTCTTCTACATTGCGCTGTTCAGCTAATAGGAAAGATTTCTGGATCTGCGACTGTGTAGCCTCTAATTTAATATGATCAGCATGGGCTTCCGGTGGATTGAAAATAGCAAGTTGCTTGCAGATTCCAGACCCAAGCTCAGGATGTGTTTGCAAAATGGGCGTAATAAAGACAGAAAGCTGCATTAGCCATGCAAAGATGGCGAATATAATAGAAGCTTTCTGAAAGGTTAAACGCACAATCATCCAACCTATATAAAAGGCGTATAAATGATTATATAACGTTTTTTGATTTTAAAAGTGCTAATGGATAGTTGTAGTAATTCAAGATAGATAAATAGGGTTATGGGGGTATATATTTAAATGAGTATTTATTTTTAAGCAAATAGAATAGTTTTATCTTTAGGTTTATTTTTTAAAATATAAATATAATCAATTGTTTATTTTGTTAACAACTTTTCTTAAAAATAATTTATGTATTTTATAGCCTGATTTATTTTTCAAATATATTTTTAATTTTTTAAACATCCTTATTTTGGGAGGTTTTTATTTTAAATAGTGGGATTGAATTTTTATCTAATAATTTTTTAGTCAATAAAATAAAATCTTAAATTTAGAGGTATGGCTAGATTTAGCTTATTTTTATTTAACTCTTATATTTTATTTTCAAATTTTATAGGTATGCCAATTCTATCATTTTTATAAAAAAGTGGAGAAAGCTTGGAATGACTATATGTCCTCTATGAGGGAGCAACTTATAGACAAGAGAGATTGAATAGTTCAGAAATTGAATTCACTAATCAATAGAAAGAGAAATAAAGAATCTACTAAGAATGAGTGGGGAAATAAGTGAGAAGATAACCACTTTCTTAAATGGGATAAAAAATAAGAATGGTTTTAATTACGTTGAAGGGATTTAAGGCAGGAATCATTGCCTTGGCTATAGGATTTAGCGTTCAGGCAAATGCAGATGACACAAAGGAAAATTATATTGAGGCTGCTATTGATCAGTCATTCAAGCCGCTCATGCAACAATATGATGTATTGGGAATGGCTGTTGGGGTGATTTATCAGGGAAAAAATCATGAATATTATTATGGCCTGCAATCTCATATCGACCATAAAGCTGTAAATCGGCAAACAATTTTTGAATTAGGTTCTGTAAGTAAAATCTTTACGGGCATTGCAGGGGGCTATGCCAAGAGTCAGGGCAAGCTTTCTTTTAATGATCATCCAGCTAAATATTGGCCTGATTTAAAGAATTCAGAAATCAACAAAGTCAGTTTGCTGGAATTAGCGACTTATACGAGTGGAAACTTACCTTTGCAATTTCCGGATCAGGTTAAGACTGATCAGCAAGTTTTAGAGTATTTTCAAGATTGGCAGATTAAACATCCGCCTGGCCAATATCGGCAATATTCAAATCCCAGTATTGGCTTGTTTGGTGAGTTAAGTGCAAGATCAATGAATGTTCCTTTTAGCGTATTGCTGGAACAGACGATTTTTCCAAAACTCAATTTAAAGAATACCTATATCAATGTTCCGAAAGCACATAGGGTTCATTATGCTTTTGGTTATGATCAGAACAATCATCCGGTGCGGGTAAACCCGGGAGCTTTAGATGCCCAGGCTTATGGGGTGAAATCTACACTTCCCGATATGCTGAAATTATTAGATACCAATCTGAATCTGAAAAAGAACAAGCCTGATATTAAACAAGCGCTTCTGGAAACTCATCATGGATATTTTAAGCTTGGGAAAATGACCCAAGCACTCGGTTGGGAGACTTTTTCATATCCGACGACACTCGATATTTTGCTGGAAAGTAATTCTGAAAAAGTCGTGATGCAAGCAAATCCAATAGTCAAAAATACTATTCAGGAAAAATCACAAGTCTTTCATAAAACCGGTTCAACCAATGGCTTTGGCACCTATGTGCTGTTTGTTCCGGAAGAAAATTTTGGACTGGTGATGATGATGAATAAAAAAATTCCCAATGCAGAGCGAATCAAGGCAGCCTATCAAGTCTTTCAGTCCATAAAAAACAGTTAAGTTTATTAAGCCTGAATAGAAGGAAATGTCTCATGATTTTTGAGCTAGGGTGTTTCCTTCTTTTGAAAAGAGGTTGAGTCTTAAACTCTAACTGAAGTAAAAGCCTCCTAATTTCGGAGGTTTTTATTTTGTATCGATAAGAGTGGTAGATTTTATTGGTTGAAAAAAATTCATTCTATAAATTTTAAAATGAAATTTAATAATATTAAAGTTCAAAATAGGGTAAGCTTATTTAATTAAGATTGAATCAGATTAGATAGGTTTCAGGGCATTCATGTTAGAACTTCGTCATTTAAAAACCTTAGTCGCGTTACGAGAACATGGCTCACTGGTTGCAGCAGCAGGAGATCTTTGTCTCACGCCTTCAGCTTTGTCCCATCAGCTTCGTGAATTGGATCAATGGTTCGGAGTCGAAATCGTCAATCGCCGTAGTCGCCCGGTCAGTTTTTCCAATGTCGGGCAGCGCTTACTGAAGCTGGCAGATGATATTTTGCCTCAAGTCCATGTTGCACAGAGTGATATCATTCGCATTGTGCATGGGCAGACAGGACGGATCATTTTTTCTTCCGAATGCCATAGCTGTTTCGACTGGTTGATGCCTTTACTGAATCAATATCGTATTCAATATCCAGATGTAGATTTGGATTTCGCTTCTGGCTTTGAGGCCAATCCGCATGAATTATTACAAACAGGGGAATTCGATCTGCTTATTACCGCTGATCCTATTGAACTGAAGGGTATAGAGTATTTCCCGATTTTTGAGTATGAGTCGCGTTTGGTGCTATCGAATACTCATCCTTTAGTGCGTTCCCAAAGTATTAGCGTCCAGGAATTGGCGGAAGAAACACTGATTACTTATCCAGTGGACAAGCACCGTCTGGACATCATGTCACACCTGTTTATTCCAGCGAATATTTTACCTAAACAAATTCGGACCACCGACTTGACTCAAATGCTGATTCAACTGGTTGCCAGTGGTCGGGGAATTGCAGCCTTGCCAGATTGGGTAGTGAATGAATATGAGCAAAAAGGCTGGGTGACTTCACGCCGTTTGAATTGTATAGCCCCGAATGGACTGCGCCGGACTTTATATGCAGGTTATCGAACTGAAGAAAAGCAGAAAGATTATTTCGAAGGATTTTTAAAGCAGCTTGACCGATTCTCTAAAAAGAGAGCCACATATTATGATTAAGTGGTGATAAAGGTTTCCTCTCGACTCTTTAAAACTATTCTTTTTGATGACGCTTTCAGTCAATTAGATCAATAAATATACAATTCTAAAACAGGCTTACTCTCGTTTTAGGTGAAAGATGGGAAGAGTAGGACTCAACTAATAGATGAGATATTGAAGAGTTCTTAAGTAGTCTAAAACCTATTCTGAAAGAAGAGGTGAGATCATGAATATCGCAAAGAATACCATCTGTCTTTGGTACGATCATGATGCTGAAGAAGCCGCACGATTTTATGCAGAAATTTTTCCAAATTCATCTGTAGGTGCCGTCGTTCTTGCACCTGGAGATTATCCCTCTGGTAAAGCAGGTGATGTCATCACAGTAGACTTTACCGTACTGGGTATTCCATGTATTGGTTTAAACGGAGGACCTGTATTTCAGCATAATGAATCTTTCTCATTTCAAGTCGCCACAGAAGATCAGGAAGAAACTGACCGCTATTGGAATGCGATCGTCAATAATGGTGGTCAGGAAAGTGAATGCGGATGGTGTAAGGATAAATGGGGAGTATCTTGGCAAATCATCCCTAAAGCTTTGCTTGAAGCATCATACAGTTCAGACCGTGGTGTTGCTAAAAGAGCTTTTGATGCCATGATGACCATGAAGAAAATTGATATCGCTGCAATTGAAGCTGCCATCCGAGGCTAAGGCATGGTCTCGATATCAGTGATTAATGCCATGTATTTAGTTTAAGCGTTTGGCCTTATTACTTATATAAAGTGAGAGGTCATTGTTAATAATCAGAAGTTCATCCTTTAAGGTATAGCCAGTGAGTTGCTTATGGCGGCCGCTGGCTAAAATCCATTTAAGCTTTCTCTATAAATAATTTTTATTTTTTAAAAATAAGTAAATAAAACTCGAAGATATCTCTGAAAGTGAAGATTCATATTTGAAATATTTAGCTTAAAGTAGGATGATAAAATAGTAAGTGGCTAAAATTTAAAATCTTATTTCATCAGCTAGAAGAACGAGAAAGACATGCCTCATTCCCATCATCATGAAAAACACTATATACAACGTTCTGGCTGGTTGCGTGCCGCAGTGCTTGGTGCCAATGATGGAATTATTTCCGTGACCAGTCTGGTTGTCGGGATGGCAGCCAGTGGTGCTTCGTCACAAACACTTTTGATTGCTTGTGTTGCTGGCCTGATTTCTGGTGCAGCCTCGATGGCAGCTGGGGAATATATCTCGGTCAAGTCGCAACAGGATATTGAAAAAAATGATCTCGCCATGGAAGAGCGGGAATTAAATCTGCATCCCGTACATGAATTAAGAGAACTAAAAAATATTTATATCAAGCGAGGGTTAGAAGCTGATCTGGCCGAAGAAGTGGCAAAACAGCTTACTGCACATAATGCCTTAGATGCGCATGCGCGTGATGAAATTGGAATTCTGGAACAGACAGCTGCCCGGCCCTTTACGGCGGCATTTTCTTCAGCATCAGCATTTACGGTAGGTTCTTTATTTCCATTGGTATCCATTTTGGTATTGCCTTCACATTTGCTAGATCAGGGCGTCATGCTGGTGGGAGTGCTTAGTCTGGGAATGATGGGAGCATTAGCCAGTTATGCAGGTGGTGGCAGCATGTGGAAAGGCGCACTGCGTGTCATGATTTGGGGCATCGTTGCCATGCTATTCAGTTTCTGGATTGGCTCTCTATTTAATGTTACTACCATGTAATTATTTAAAAAATATGGAATAAATTTATATTGTTCTCTATATGTCCAAAATTCAAGTGAAGTACATAATCTTGAATTAAAATTTTCCTCATTGAATTGTATTAGACACATCTAGATTTTTAAGTAACTAACTCATTTAAAAAAATTAAATTTTAACTACAAGTTTTTCTTTAATTAAAAATACCTAATTTGATTATATGCTTCCTTGCACTAAAGCTGTGCCAAAAGGCGCAGTGAAGTGGCAATTTTAAAATCTGGATATGAATATTCTCAGGAAAATAAGAAAGAGCTTGGTTCTCAGTCACTATAATTTAGAAAAAATATAAAAGTACCTCTAGATAATTAATATAAATACAAATACTTATTCGTATAACTATTTTATTGGCACGCTTTGTGCTTATTAGAATTTGAGTCAAAGACGACTCTAAAGAAATTTGTAAGACGGCCAATGACGTCCGTTCTGATCGCATCTGGTGTGCAGCGATTCGCATAGCAGATAAGCCTATACGTTCAGTTCTGGAAGGAGATGGTGATGTCTTCAAATTTATATGAAAAGAAAGCAACAAAAATAAGTCTTTTGAATTTCAGCAGCGCAGCAATGAGAGCCTTCCATATGAGTTGGCTCGCGTTTTTTGTCTGCTTCTTTGCCTGGTTCGCCTGTGCACCGCTGATGCCTGTAATCGCAGGTGAATTCAGCTTAACCAAAGATCAAATCGCCAATATCAATATTGCAGCAGTCGCAATCACTATTCTGGTTCGACTGATTGTCGGTCCGCTATGTGACAAATATGGTCCACGGAAAACCTATACCGCCTTACTCGTACTCGGCAGTATCCCGGTCTTTGGTGTGGCCTCTGCGAATAGCTATGAATCCTTTCTGTTTTTCCGCTTACTGATTGGCGCCATTGGTGCCAGTTTCGTCATTACCCAATATCACACCAGCATCATGTTTGCGCCGAATGTGGTCGGTACAGCGAATGCGGCATCTGCAGGTTGGGGAAATGCCGGTGGTGGTGCAACTCAAGCCTTGATGCCTTTACTTCTAGCTGCGTTGGTGATGTTCGGTGTTGAACAGGCGATGGGCTGGAGAATTGCACTGATCGTTCCAGGCCTAATGATGGTGATCGTCGGTGCATTGTACTGGAAATTCACTCAGGACTGTCCACAAGGCAACTTTAAAGAACTGCGTGCAGCAGGAATTCAGGTTGGTAGCGAGAAAAAAGGTGGCATGGCAATTCTGATGCATGCTGCACGTAACTACCGTGTCTGGATTCTATTTGGCGCTTATGCGGCCTGTTTCGGTATCGAAATCTTCATTCATAACATCGTAGCCATGTACTACGTAGAAAACTTCAGCTTTGGTTTAAAAGAAGCAGGTATGACGGCCGGGATCTTCGGTCTGCTAGCCCTGTTTGCCCGTGCACTGGGTGGCATCGTTTCAGACAAAGTTGCCATCAAAAAAGGCCTGGACGGACGTACCAAAGTGCTGTTTGCCATGATCTTGATGGAAGGCTTATTCCTGATTTTATTCTCGCAAATGAACAGTGCCATGCTGGCCATTATCACAATGACTGTCTTTGCATTATTTACCCATATGGCATGTGGTGCAACATATGCGCTGGTGCCATTTATTGACCGTGATGCTTTAGGCGGTGTGGCCGGCATTATCGGTGCAGGCGGTAACGTGGGTGCGGTCGCAGCAGGATTCTTACTCAAAGGCATGCTGGATATTCAAACCTGTCTGATGGCACTTGGCGGCCTGGTCGTGATTGCAGCAAGTTTTGTTCTGATGATTCGCTTCTCGGTTGAGCATAAGGCCAAAGAGCAAAAGCTATATGAAGAAGCTGTTCTTGAACGAAACAACCTGGCTTAAAACACAAGATACAAGATTTAGAAAATTTAGGAGAAGGAATATGAAACTGGTAATGATTGGCCATGGCATGGTAGGACACAAATTTATTGAATCTGTGCTTGAGCATGCGGGTGATGACGTTGAAATCACGATTCTGGCAGAAGAGCCGCGTCTGGCTTATGACCGTGTACATTTAACTGAATATTTCACTGGAAAATCAGCCAAGGATTTAACCCTTTGCCGTAACGACTTTGCAGATGCGTATGGAATTGATCTACGTTTGAGTACCAAAGCGACTGCAATCGATACTGTTAATAAAACAGTCACCACTAATCATGGCGATGTGATTGCTTATGACAAACTGGTTTTAGCCACCGGCTCCTATGCTTTTGTTCCACCAATTCCAGGCAACGACCGTGAAAACTGCTTTGTTTACCGTACCATTGAAGATCTGGATGCGATCCGTGCAGCGAGCTTGAATGCCAAAAACGGTGTCGTGATTGGCGGTGGGTTGCTGGGGCTGGAAGCGGCAAAAGCGCTGCGTGACCTGAATCTGGAAACGCATGTGGTCGAATTCGCACCACGCTTAATGGCAGTACAGATTGATGATCTTGGCGGTAAAGTATTACGCAGCAAAATCGAAGATCTGGGCGTTAAAGTCCATACCCAAAAAGCCACCTCGTCTATTGAAGATGGTGTCAATGCCAAGCACGTGATGAAGTTTGGTGATGGTGCTGAGCTGGAAACCGACATCATTCTGTTCTCTGCAGGGATCCGTCCACGTGATGAGCTGGCACGTCAAAGCGGACTGGCAATCGGTGAGCGTGGCGGGATCATGATCAATGATTATTGCCAAACTTCCAATCCGGACATTTACGCAATTGGTGAATGTGCGCTGTGGAATAACAAGATTTTTGGTCTGGTTGCGCCCGGCTATGACATGGCACGTATTGCTGCGAAACATGTACTTCAAGAAGAATGTGCCTCATTTACTGGCGCAGACATGAGCACCAAGTTGAAACTGATGGGTGTGGATGTTGCATCAGTTGGCGATGCACATGCCATGACACCAGGTTCACTGAGCTACTTCTATGCAGATGAAGCAGCGCAGATCTACAAAAAAATCGTAGTTAATGCTGAAAAAACCAAACTGCTCGGTGCAGTGCTGGTCGGTTGTGCCAAAGAATATAACGACCTGCTGCAAATGATGCTAAATGGTCTGGAAATCCCGGAAAATCCGGAAAGCCTGATCATGCCGGGCTTTGATCAGGCAGCAGCGAAAACGGGTGGCAGCGGTGTAGATTTGTTGCCAGACAGCGCAACTATCTGTTCATGTAACAACGTATCTAAAGCGGATATCTGTTCAGCGATTGCCGATGGTTCAACTTCGCTTGGTGCACTGAAAAAATGCACCAAAGCTGCTACAGCTTGTGGTGGCTGTGCACCGCTGGTGACGCAAGTTCTGAAATCTGAGTTACAACGTCAAGGCGTAACAGTAAATAACCATCTCTGCGAACACTTTGCTTATTCACGCCAGGAACTGTATCACCTGGTTCGTGTGAATGAAATCAAGACCTTTGATGACCTGATCCAGCAACATGGTCATGGTCTGGGCTGTGATATCTGTAAGCCAACAGTGGCAAACATCCTGGCATCTTGCTGGAACGACTTTGTCCTGAAACCAAGCCATGCCGGCCTGCAAGACAGTAACGATTACTACCTCGGTAACATTCAAAAAGATGGTACTTACTCTGTAGTTCCTCGAATGGCAGGTGGTGAAGTCACTCCAGATGGTCTGATCGTAATTGGTCAAATTGCTAAAGAATATGGTCTGTATACCAAACTGACTGGGGGCCAGCGTGTCGATATGTTTGGTGCGCAACTGCATCAATTACCAGAAATCTGGGAAAAACTGATCAATGCCGGTTTTGAATCAGGTCATGCCTACGGTAAATCGCTGCGTACCGTGAAATCTTGTGTCGGCAGCACCTGGTGCCGTTATGGTGTAGATGATTCTGTGGGCTTGGCGATCTATCTGGAAAACCGCTATAAGGGCTTACGTTCTCCACACAAACTGAAAATGGCCGTGTCTGGCTGTACCCGTGAATGTGCCGAAGCACAAAGCAAAGACGTGGGTGTGATTGCCACTGAAAAAGGATGGAACCTGTATGTTTGCGGTAACGGCGGTATGAAACCGCGTCATGCTGAACTACTAGCATCAGATCTGGATACACAAACTTTAGTTCGCTATATCGACCGTTTCTTCATGTTCTATATCCAGACGGCTGATCGTTTGCAACGTACTTCGGTATGGCGTGACAACCTGGAAGGTGGCCTGGATTATCTGAAAGATGTCATCGTGAATGACTCGCTTGGTCTGGCAGCAGAACTCGAGCGTCGTATGGAGCATGTGGTGGGCACTTATCAGGATGAATGGCGTACTGCAGTTGAAGATCCAGAAGTCCGTAAACGTTTCAAAACCTTTATTAATGCCAAGGCTGAACAGCAAAACGATCCGCACGTTCAATTTACTGAAGTGCGCGGTCAGATCCGTCCAAAAACTGAAGCTGAACGCAATGCCAGCCGTATTCCGGTAGTTGAAGCCTGATTCAAAGAATAAAGGAGCAAGAATATGACAATGTTTAAAGATATGAATGAACTGAATTGGGTTGAAGTGTGTGCACTGGATGATATCACGCCTAATACTGGCGTTGCAGCTTTGGTGGAAGATCAGCAAATTGCGATCTTTCGTGTAGGTTCAGAAAAACGTGTTTATGCACTCAGTAACCAGGATCCATTTAGTAAAGCATTTGTGATGTCACGCGGCATCATTGGTGACTTGCAAGGCGAGCGTGTTGTCGCTTCACCAATTTACAAGCAGCATTTCAGTCTGGCGACTGGCCGCTGTTTGGAAGATAAAGACCAAAAGCTACTGGTTTTTCCAAGCAAGATTGAAAACGGCAAGGTGTTCATTAGCCCCGTGCCACAAAAAACCTATATCACCAACAACGGTGTTTCACCGGAAAAAATGAAACTGATACTGGTCGGTAATGGTCTGGCAGGCATGCGTTGTCTGGAAGATCTGCTGGATATGGCACCAGAACGTTATGAAATTACTGTGATTGGTGAAGAGCCTTGGGGCAACTACAACCGCATCATGCTGTCGCCAGTGCTTTCTGGCGAGAAAACCATTGATGACATCATGCTGCATCCACATGCCTGGTATGCCGACAAAGGTATCCGTCTGATTGCTGGTGATCCAGCAGTACGTATTGATCGTCCGCGTAAGCAGGTGTATACCGAAAAAGGCGAAATGATCAGTTATGACCGTTTGATTCTGGCGACGGGTTCCAAGCCATTTGTTCCGCCAATTCCAGGTAGCGACTTAAAGGGCGTACTTAGCTTCCGCGACATTTATGACGTGAACAACATGCTGGACTACTGCAAAACCAAACAAAATGCGGTGGTGATTGGTGGCGGTCTACTAGGTCTGGAAGCTGCTTATGGCCTGCAACAGCAAGGCATGAATGTCACTGTGTTTCACCTGATGGATCGCATTATGGATCGTCAGCTGGACAGCAAAGCCAGCCAGATGCTGAAAACAGCGATTGAGCAGAAAGGTATCACCATCCTGACTGAAGCCAATACCGAATGCTTAATTGGTGAAGAAGGTCATGTGACCCAAGTGAAACTAAAAGATGGCACCGTGCTGGCTGCTGATTTGGTGGTCTTCGCAGTTGGTATTCGTCCAAATATCGCATTGGCGCAAAGTGCCGGTCTGCGTTGCAACCGTGGTGTGCTAGTGAATGACACCATGCAGACTTTTGACCCAAGTATTTATGCGGTGGGTGAATGTATCGAGCACCGTGGTCAAACCTTTGGTCTGGTTGAACCACTTTGGGGCCAGGCGTTCATTTGTGCATCACATCTGGCCGAGCATGGCAGCTTGACCTTTAAAGCGCCGACGGTTCCGACTCAGCTGAAAGTGAGTGGTTGTGATGTATTCTCTGCAGGTGACTTCGAACCAAAAGATGATTTTGAAGATATCGTACTGAATGATGAAAAGCGTCAGATCTATAAACGCATTATTATTCAAAAGGATAAAGTCATTGGTGCGGTGCTGTTTGGTGATACGGAAGACGGTACCTGGTATGCCGAACTGATTGCAGATCAAACCCCAATTGCAACGATTCGTAACAAGCTGCTTTTTGGTCGGGATTTTGCATTAAAGAAAGCAGGGTAAAAAATCAATTTGTCATGGTGAAACCAAGATCCGCGGAAACGTCATCCGCAACTGTTTGAGCCAAGACAAAATATGAAAATGAATGTTTCTGCGACCTTTTTGATACATGCCGGATGAGGGCGAGTTTTGCGGATGACACTGGTTTTGCCTACTTTTCCCGAAAGAAAAGTAGGTCGAACCGAAGGTTGATCCAAATAAATGAGTTGCATTGAAAAGACACCGTTGTAATGAACCTTTTTTGAAAAGAATTAAATTGTGTTTCAACTCCTAAGGAGCATCCATGAACAGTATTCCCGTTGTGGAAATTGAAAGCTCCACAGAATTAAAAACTAAAACCACACAGACCACGTGCCCATATTGTGGCGTGGGTTGTGGTGTGACTGCACATGTAACGCCGACCATATCAGGTTCGAAAGTGACTGTTGAAGGTGATGCCAACCATCCTTCCAATTTTGGCAAGTTATGCATCAAAGGCAGTAATCTGGCAGATACTTTGGAACTGGAAACCCGCTTATTGCATCCAATGCTGGGTCGTAAAGATCAGCGTGAAGTCACGAGTTGGGATACTGCAGTTTCGTCCATTGCCAATAAATTTCAGCAATGTATCGACCAGTATGGTCGTGACAGCATTGCCTTTTATGTCTCGGGTCAGCTGCTGACTGAAGACTATTATGTAGTGAACAAATTCGTCAAAGGCTATCTTGGTACTGCAAACATCGATACCAATTCACGTCTGTGTATGTCTTCAGCTGTTGCTGCACATAAACGAGCTTTTGGCGAAGATTTGGTTCCAGCCAGCTACGAAGATTTCGAACATACTGACATGGTGGTACTGGTCGGTTCCAATACCGCTTGGTGTCATCCAGTGCTGTATCAGCGCATTATGAAAGCCAAGGAACAGCGCGACCTGTTTGTGGTCGTGGTTGATCCGCGTTTTACCAGTACCTGTGAAGCAGCAGATCTACACCTACCAATTCTGCCAGGTCAGGATGTGGCGCTGTTTAATGGCTTATTGCAGTACCTCTGGAAAAATAGTCACGCAGACCAAGAATTTATTGCTCAACATACACAAGGCTTGGAGCAAGCCTTAGTACAAAGTGAAGCTGAGTCTCCGATTCAAGAAGTTGCTCAACGTACCGGTATTGCAGTCGAGAAACTGCAAACTTTTTATCAGAAATTCGCCGAAACTGAAAAAGTTATGACCCTGTTTTCAATGGGGGTCAATCAGTCTTCGCAAGGGGTGAATAAAGCCAACAGCATTACCAATTGTCATCTATTAACAGGCAAAATTGGTAAATTGGGCGCAGCGCCATTTTCCATGACTGGTCAGCCAAATGCGATGGGCGGCCGTGAAGTCGGGGGGCTAGCCAATATGCTGGCTGCACATCTGGATTTAGAAAATCCGGGACATCAGCAGCTGGTACAAAATTTCTGGCAAAGTCCGTATATTGCTAAACAAGCAGGACTGAAAGCAGTTGATTTATTCCAGGCCGTTGAAAGTGGCAAGATCAAGGCGATCTGGATTATGGCAACTAATCCGGTAGTCAGCTTACCAGATGCCGATCAGGTTAAACGTGCCCTGGACAAATGTGAATTCGTGGTGGTGTCTGATATCTGTCAGGACACGGATACCACACAATATGCTGATGTCTTGTTACCCGCTTTAGGTTGGGGTGAAAAAGATGGCACCGTGACCAATTCGGAACGTCGTATTTCACGTCAGCATGCATTTTTGGATGCACCGGGTGAAGCCAAAGCGGACTGGTGGGCCATTGCTCAAGTGGCAAAACACATGGGCTTTAATGGCTTCGATTTCCAGAATAGTTATGAAATCTTTAAGGAGCATGCAGGGCTTTCTGCCTATCAGAATGCCGAACTGCATAAACGTACAGACACCTCATATTTCCGTTATTTCAACCTGCAAGGTTTAAGCAATTTAACTGCAGAAGAATATGATGAACTGGATCCGGTGCAATGGCCAGTTTGGGATAAGCAGCAAGATGCGAAATCTGTCGCCCGGTTATTTGCTCAAGGCCAGTTCAGTCATGCGGATGGCAAAGCCAAGTTTATTGCCACCACAGCGATTGATCCGGTAAATCAGGTTTCCAGTGAGTATCCTTTAATTCTCAATACCGGCCGGATCCGGGATCAGTGGCACACCATGAGCCGTACCGGTCTCTCTGCCAATTTAAGTACCCATCGTGCTGAGCCGTATTGTGAAATTCATCCACATGATGCCTTGAAATATGGGATTCAGGATGGTGAATTGGTTGAGGTGAAATCGCAGTGGGGCAATTGTGTCTTGCGTGCGACTATTAGTGACAATATCCGCCGTGGACAGGTCTTTGCACCCATTCACTGGAATGATCAGGTCGCATCCGATGCCCGGATCGGCAAGGTAGTAAATCCGGTAGTGGATGCTATTTCGGGTGAGCCAGAATTCAAGCATACTCCGGTTATCATCCATCCATTTTATAGCCAGTGGCAAGGCGTATTTTATGTGCGTCAAGGCTTTGAAAAAATCGTACAGCCGTCGATTGAAGCCACCGTGTGGTGGACTAAAATCACTACCAGCAAGGCAATACGTTATGAACTGGCAGACCGGAAGAAATTTAGCTACACCACTGAGCATTTAAAAGAATTATTGCCATTTCAGGATGAAAGTTTTGAATGGCTGAATCTTGAAGATCAGACCGCCCACATCAGTCATAGCGTGATACTTCAGGATGGTCATGTGATTGCCAGTCTATATATTGCACCGAAGGCCTTATTGCCGGACCGCGACTGGGTGGCAAGTCTGTTTAAACGTGAACGTTTAAGTGCTATGCACCGTAAAGCCTTACTTGCTGGACAGCCGATGTCGATGGCAAATAATGAGGGTCCATTAGTATGTAGCTGTTTTAAAGTCGGTAAAAACTGCATCATTGAAACTATTAAAACTAAAAATATTACGGATGAAAAACAGGTGACCGCATGTTTAAAAGCCGGAGGGAATTGTGGTTCGTGTTTACCTGAAATCCGTGGCCTGATTAAAACATGTCAATTGGAGACGGTAGAATGAAAAAAGGAGCCGAGAGAGAAAATAAGAAAACAGCCTATCCGCGTACTGATCTGGTGATTCTGGCGGGTGGACAGGCAAGACGCATGAATGGCATTAACAAACTGTTGCAGAAATTCGATGACCAGATTCAGCTGATCAAGATTCACCAACAGCTGAAATCGAATGTTGTACAGGTCTGGATTAACAGCCATCGCGACTATTCCATTTACCAGAAACTTATTCCCAGTGTTCATTATTATCAAGATGATGAGCAGGGCTTTCAGGGGCCGTTAATGGGCATGAAAAGTGCCTGGTCGCATGTGCAGTCGGATTATGTACTGTTTGTCCCTTGTGACGTAACTTATATTCCTTCCAAAGTATTGCTCAAGTTACACCAGGCTCTAGCCAAAAATAGTCTGGCTGAAGTGGCCTATGTGGAAATTAACGGCAAGCCACTTTATCCATTTTGTCTGGTCAAACGCAGCAGTCTGGCAACCCTGAACTTACATCTTGAACAGGAACAGCGCAGTCTTAAACACTGTTTTGCTGATTTGCACGCACAAGTGGCACGTTTTAAAAATCGTGCGCTATTTTTTCACAGTATTAACTCGCTGGATGAACTGCAACAGTATCAACAGCTCAAATTTCTGCACTAAAAACTGAATATTTTGCTTTTGGCACAAAGTTGGAACACTTATTGCAAATCTAATTATTACAAGATTGGGCGATTTGAGTTTCGCGCACTGCATATGTGCAACAACCCACCCAATGCCTGAAGATGGATGTTCAACATGAATATGATGACACAGCTTAAAAATGATGCCTTGTTTGTCGATCAATTCGGTCGTGGCAAGCGCAAGCTAAGGATTTCAGTGACCGATCGCTGCAATTTTAAATGTGTTTATTGTATGCCTGAACATCCGGAATGGACGAAAAAACACGATCTGCTCAGTTTTGAAGAGCTGTATCAATTTTGCGATTTTATGGTGCGTAATGGCATCCAGTATATCCGCATTACTGGTGGTGAGCCGTTAATGCGTCAGGGCGTAGTGCATTTTGTTGAACAACTGCAAGCGCTGAAAAAGCTGGGACTACAACGCATTTCCATGACTACGAATGCGCATTACTTAAAACAATATGCACAGGCCTTAAAGCAGGCGGGACTGGATGACCTGAATATTAGTTTGGACAGTCTGGATGCTGATCAGTTTAAACAGCTGACTCAAAAAGATTTGGCACCTGTGCTGGAAGGAATTCAGGCAGCACAAGATGCTGGTTTACCGATTAAGATCAATACCGTGCTGATGCAGGGTATGAATGACGATCAGATTCTGCCATTGGCGCGCTGGTCAGTTCAGCAAAACATTGTCCTGCGCTTTATCGAATTTATGCCACTTGATGGTGATCACAATTGGTCTACTGAGCATGTGGTCAGTGAACAATACATTTTAGAAACTTTGGCGGCTGAATTTACGCTCACTCAAAAAACTAATAATTCTGCCCAATCAGCTTCGGAACCCGCACGCCAGTATCTGATTGATGGCCATCCGATTGGAATTATCTCAACTATTACCAATTCATTTTGTGGCAGCTGCGACCGCTTGCGATTGACTGCACAAGGTGAATTTTATAACTGCCTGTTTGCACCTCAAGGCTTAAATCTTAAAAAGGAAATTAAATCACTAAATTCATCTATCGCTCTAAGCGAGTTGAATTTGTATGGCGCTTTATCCCGATATATCTGGAACAAAGAACAGGGCTTTCATGCTATAGAGCAGCGCTTGAAAAATCAAAGTATGAATCAAAACAGCCGCAAAATTAGTATGCACATGATAGGAGGTTAAGATGTCACAGATCAAAATCAGAATTGAAGCCTTCGGTGCGGTAGAACGACAGTTACCGCAAAATCTCGAAATTATCTGCAAATCTCAAAGTACCGTATCTGAAGTTTTGAATCAGGTGGGACAAGATTATCCTGATGCATTTGGCATGATTGAGCGCTGTGCCTGTGCCATTGGTGAAGACATCATTTCACGTCAGACACCCCTTAGTGCTGACAGTACTTTGGTGCTGTTGTCACCTGTCGCAGGAGGCTGAAATGAGCAAATTCAAGCAATTTTCTAGGATTCAGGATACTGCTTTAGATTTGGAAAGTTTTGATCCGATCCAGTCTTTTCCTGAATGTGGTGGAGTCGGAGTATTTATCGGAACGGTACGTAATCACCATGAAGGTAAAGCAGTCAAGGCACTGAAATATACGGCCTATCCACCTGTTGCAGAAAAAATGATTCGCCAGATTGAACAGGAGATCCAGACCAAATACGGCGTGTCCTATGTGCGGGTAATTCATCGAATTGGGGCACTAGATATTGGTGAAAAAGCCATTATTGCAATTGCTTATGCTGCACATCGACGTGAAGCTTTTGCCGCTTGTGAGGAAGCAGTGGAGCGGGTTAAACATGAAGTGCCAGTCTGGAAAGAGGAGTTTTATATGGATGGCAGTAGTCAATATGTTGAGGGGTGTTGTATCCGTAAAGATGTAGAAACTGCTCACATGCATCATCATCCAAAACATTCAGATGAGACGCATCAACATTGTCATCATGCCAAAGAGACTACGCCATTAATCTATCAATGGCCGATATAAGTCAGCACAGACACACGTTTTAAGAAGAAATGAACTATAGGAACATGCAATGAAAAATGTCGGGATGAAAGCAGAAAGTTATCGGACTGCAGTAGCTACAGGGATTCTGCATGCACCGCCACATTGCATTGAGTTATTACGGAATGGCAATACGGAAAAGGGTGATGCGCTAAAGACAGCTCGCATCGCCGGAATTTTAGGGGCTAAACGTACTGATGAACTGATTCCACTTTGTCATCCCTTACCAATTTATCGTGCTGACGTAGAATATGAACTGTTTGATGCACATGTCGAAATTATTGCCACAGTAGAAACAATTGGTCCAACCGGTGTGGAAATGGAAGCCTTGACGGCCGTCAGTCTAGCTGGATTGACCTTATACGATATGCTCAAACCACATTGTGAACCGGAAGATCTATGTCTGGATCAATGTAAATTACAAAAGAAAAAAGGTGGTAAATCGCATTTTACCCGTGTCTTAAAAGAAGCCTTGCCAGCATCCATCATTGTGCTTTCAGATACAGTCGCTGCCGGAAAAAAACCGGATACAGCAGGGCAAAATGTCCTGGAAATATTACAAGAAGCCAATTTTAAAAATATAGCCTATCAGGTGATTCCAGATGATCCTGAACAGTTGTTGGCCTTGGTTTATCAACAGAAAAATGACTATCCGTTGATTTTAACTGTGGGTGGAACAGGCCTAGGTCCTAAAGATCTAACGGTTGAAACTTTACAGCCTTTACTGAAACGGGAAATTCCTGGACTCATGGAAGCTTCACGCAGTTTTGGACAGAAACGCACGCCTTATGCGGCTTTAAGTCGTGGCGTTGCTGGCTATATTGATAACAGTTTGGTAATGACTTTACCGGGCAGCCGACAAGGCGCCAAAGAATCTTTAATTGCGGTACTACCAGCGTTGGTACATTTATTTGATGTGCAAAAAAATATTCCACATCAAGGTGGTTATCAATAATGTCTGGATGTGGAGCAGAACATGGTCTGATTACAGTAGATCAGGCTTTAGAATTAATTTTGCAGCATACTCAAGTGTTAGCAACTGAACGCTTGAAGTTGAATCAGGCCCTGAATCGTTATCTGGCAGAGGATATTTATTCTGGGATTAATCTACCGTTATTTTCGCAAAGTGCCGTAGATGGTTATGCACTGTGTACCCAATCTGTAATTGAACCAGAACGCGAATTCCAACTGATTGGTGAAATTCGGGCAGGACAACAGAATGAACTGCAACTTCAGGATGGTCAGGCCGTCAGGATTTTTACCGGCGCTAAAATTCCCCTCGGGACGACTACGGTCGCACGTCAGGAAATCGTTCAAGCGAGCGATTCATCCAGAATCAAAATTACGGAACAGCTTAAAGTTCATGCCGATATCCGGGATGTGGGCGAAGAAATTTCAGTCGGGCAATTATTGGCCAATAAAGGTCAGCAACTGTCAGCCGGTGCAATTGCCTCTTTAAGCATGGCGGGGATTAATACTGTTGAGGTTTTTCAATATCCTAAAGTGGCTGTGGTCATTACAGGCGATGAAGTTGCTGAAAGTATAGAAGACTTTGTGGCAGGTAAAATCTTTGATGCCAACGGCCCCTTGATTGAAGCCTGGTTTCAGCAAGCCGGGCAGCAGGTTGAGATTTTTCATGTTGCAGATACTGAGGCGGCAGTACGGAATCTCATTCAAGAATTATCAGCAAGCCATGGCCTGATTTTAACCACAGGCGGTGTATCTGTCGGAGATTATGATTTCATTCGGCCTGTAGCACTAAATTTAGGTTTCGAACAGATATTCTGGAAAGTAAAACAGAAGCCGGGCAAGCCGATGTTCTTTACCCAGTTACAGCGCAATGATAGTTCACATTGTTATCTGCTGGGTTTGCCGGGAAATCCCGCAGCAGTGTATGTCGGCATACAGATCTACACCGCAACTTTATTAAATGCCTTGCAAGGACACAAATCTCAGCCGAACTGGTTTAATGCTGTACTCACCCATGATCTGAAAATGGATGCCAGAGAGCGCTTTTTAAGAATGTCCGCCAGTTTTGAGCAGTCGGTTTTACGAGTCAAAAGTCTGTCCAAACAGCAATCACATATGCTGAGCAATCTCATGCAGGCCAATTGTCTGGTTCGCATTCCGGCAGGAAAAAGCCTGAAAGAAGGGGATCTTGTTCAAGGCTTATTTATTCACTGATGGGGTAGATGCACATGAAAAAATCTCTGTTTTTATTCATGTGCATTGCCATGATGTTTTCCTCAGTCCATGCAGGAACAGTGAAGGTTTACGCCGCAGCGAGTCTAAATAATGCTGTGACCGAAATTTCCAGGATTTACCAAGCCCAACATCCACAAACTAAGATTATTTCCGTATTTGGTGCATCTTCTGCTTTAGCCAAACAGATCGAAGCAGGAGCTAGTAGTGATCTATACTTTTCAGCTGATCAGGATTGGATGAATTATCTGGTACACAAGAAACTTATAAATTCCAGTTCAGTTCATCCCATCCTGTTAAATCAGTTAGTGGCGATCAGCCCGAAACATCTGAATATTCATTTTGAACCCCAGTCCAGTTTTAATTTTGCCCAGTCCTTTAAAGGTTATGTATGTACCGGGCAAATGGAATCAGTGCCTGCCGGAAAATATGCCAGGCAAAGTCTGACCCAACTGAACTGGTTAAATGGCTTAAAAGGGCGAATTGTTGGAACGGGTGATGTGCGCTCGGCTTTGGCTTTTGTCGAACGCGGTGAATGTGAAGTGGGGATTGTCTATAAAACTGATGCCTTGATCAGCCGAAAAGTGAAAATCATTGGTACCTTCCCAGAAAATTTACATAGTCTGATTGTTTATCCTTTAGCTTTGACATGGCAAGGCGCACAGAATAAAGAAGCAGTGCAATTTGAACAATTTATACAAAAAAGTGCGCAGGCTAAAGCCATCTTTCAAAAATATGGATTTAGGCTGAACCCCTAGACAATGGCTGGAGAAATAACTGCAAGATGTTAAGTCCAGAAGAACTCAGTGCGCTCTACCTGTCTGCCAAGGTGGCCAGCTTTGCGACCTTATTCTGTTTACCTTTTGCAGTAGCATTGGCTTGGGTTTTGGCCAGATATGAATTTCGGCTTAAGTTTCTGGTCGAAGCATGTTTGCAATTGCCGATGGTGCTGCCACCTGTGGTTTTGGGTTATCTGCTTCTGATACTGTTTGGTAATCAAGGCATGATTGGCCAATATCTCAATACACTCGGATTGCAACTGGCATTTAACTGGAAAGGGGCGGTATTGGCCTCGATGATTGTGGCATTTCCGCTGATGGTGCAACCGATCCGTTTGTCATTTCAGCTCATGAATCAACAACTCGAACACATTGCAGGTTCATTGGGCGCAGCACCGTGGAAAGTGTTTTGGAGTATCAATTTACCTCTGGCGATTCCCGGTATGCTGATTGGCAGCATCTTATGTTTTAGCCGCAGTCTGGGTGAGTTTGGTGCCACCATTACTTTTGTGGGAAATATTCCGGATGAAACCCGCACTATTCCCATCGCAATTTATTCCTTACTGCAACAACCGAATGGTGAAGAAATGGCGATGCGTCTGGTGGTTTTATCTATTTTTTTGGCATTTACTGCCTTAATTGCCAATTATTTTATTTTGCAAAACTATCAACGGAAATTAGGAGGCTGAAATGTTGAAGTGTGATTTTCAATATCAACAAGCCGATTTCGAGTTGAATATTAAACTGGAAATATCGCAGCAACTATTGGGGATCGTCGGTGCATCTGGAAGCGGAAAAAGTACTTTACTCAAAAATATTGTTGGACTATTAAAACCTGATCAAGGATATATTCAGTTTAAACATCAAGATTTAATCAATACAGAAAAGAAAATTAATATTCCAATGCATCAGCGCAAAATTGCATTAGTTTTCCAGAATGCTTTGCTGTTTCCACATATGAATGTGCAGCAGAACCTATGTTATGCAGAAAAACTGATATCTAAAGCAGATCGAAAATTCAAGTTTGAAGACATCGTAGAATTATTAGAATTAAAACCTTTAATATATCGTAGAGCACACCAACTCTCAGGTGGGGAAGCACAGCGTGTCTCTATTGGTCGAGCATTATTGTCTTCACCAAATTTGTTGCTACTAGATGAACCTTTAACGGGACTGGATCAACAGTTAAAACAGCAGATTTTACCGTTCCTAAAACGGATTAAAGATGAGCTGAATTTACCCATGGTTTATGTGACCCATCATCTGGAAGAGTTAGCTTACTTAGAAGCTGAAACTGTACAGCTCAAACAGGGCATATTAATCAGGAACTGATTAACTCTAGCTGATTGAGCCGGGCAGGTTTTGCATAGTAAAAACCTTGCAGATAATCACAATGATGCGACTTTAAGCACTCAGCCTGTTCAGGGTTTTCAATTCCTTCCGCAACAACTTCCAGATCCAGCTTATGCGCTAGGGTAATCATGGCTTCAATAATTGCCTCATCTCGTGGATTGCCGGGTAAATGCTGTACAAAGCTACGATCCAGTTTGATCTCATCGATCGGAAGACTACGTAAATAACTTAAACTCGAATAACCAGTGCCAAAGTCATCCACCGACACTTTAATCCCCAAAGCCCGGACATTTTTTAAGATCTCAATGGACTTATCACCGCTGGCGATTAGCATACTTTCAGTCACTTCCAGTTTAAGCAGCTCATGCGGGAATTCAATTTCTGCTAATAATTGCTGTAGATCGCTCAGGAAACCACTTCTTTTAAACTGTAAAGGAGATAGATTGACGGCAACCGAAATTTGAGTCTCATGCTGCATATTCCAGGCTTTAACTTCCTCACAAGCCTGTCTAAGTACCCATTCGCCAATTGAGACGATTTGCCCGGTCCTTTCTGCAAAAGGAATGAAATCGGCAGGAGAAATAAAGCCTTTTTCTGGATGTTGCCAGCGGATCAAAGCTTCCAGACATTTGACCTTGCCCGTTTCACTGTCCAGAATCGGCTGATAAAACAGTTTAAACTGCTGTTCATGCAGAGCGACCATCAGTTCATGACGAAGCTGTACATAATCGACCTTCGGTAAAGGCTCTTTCGTGAAATTATACCAGTGCCAAGTATTACCCCCTTCGGCATTAGCATCACGCATGGCATCCTTGGCTGCATTGATAAACTGCTTAACGCATTTGATGTCGGGATCAGCATCAGCGACACCGATACTTGCACTCAGGTGAATATCATAGCCATCCACATGGAAAGGCTGAGATAATCCGGCGATGATTTCTTCGGCACGTACAGCAACTTGCTTGAGATCAGTCATTTGAGTTAATAAAATTGCAAACTCATCTCCTGAAAATCTGGAAATTACATCTTCCGGCTCCAGGTTTTGGCTCAGACGATTGCCCACTAGTTTTAAAATTTTATCGCCAATATCATGACCGAGGCTTTGATTCAAAGGTTCAAAATCATCCAGATCCAGATATAAAAGCACTAGATTTGCAGAACCACTCTGCGCTAGATGCAGTTTTTCCTGAACCACTTCTTCAAACAGCTTATTGTTGATAAAGCCGGTTAAATGGTCATGTGATTCCTGATAAGCGATTAGTTCTTGCTGGGCAACATGCTGACTCACATCCTGTTGAATGGCAATGAAATGAGTGCACTTATGATTTTCATCAAAGACTGGACCTAGGTTTAGCTTGTTCCAGAACCAGTGTCCATCCTTACGATAATTTTTCAGGACAATCTTGATTTCAGATTTATTCTGAATGGCTTCGCTGATTTGCTGGACGCTTTCCGCTGAAGTATCGGGTCCCTGCAAGATGCGGCAATTTTTCCCTTTGAGTTCTTCCAGGCTATAACCGGTAATCTGCTCAAAGGCCGGATTAACATATTCAATAGGCTGGTCATTTTCTGCCGAGGTTAAAATAATGCCATGCGGATTTGCATCGACACTACGTTTCATTAAGCGCAGCATTTCATTGTTTTGATAACGTTCAGTAATGTCGCGTGCCACGCTAAAAATACCGACAATTTCCTCATTCACTTTAATTGGCAAAAAAGTTAAATCGAGCCAGTATTTCTGTCCTGCCGAGTTATGTGCCTGAACTTCAAGATGTCCAGTCAAGCCATGCTTGGCCTGCTCAAAGGCTTCTAAGGCAAGAGGGCGATGTTCAGGTTCAATAAAATGATCAATTTTAGTTCCGATATGCGATTTAACACCAACTTCGTTAAAAAATTTGGTGGCCAGATTGGCATCTACAATATTGCCATCCAGATTGTGCTCAAAAATTGCATCGGGATGAAAAGAGAAAAATGACTGATATTTATCTTTGAGCTGATTTCGTTTTTTGCGTTCTTCATACAGCTCAAAGGTTAAGGCGATCAGCGAAGCTGCATATTGCAGCAGGTCAATTTCATTGGGAGTAGGAGACTTGATCGAACGGTAATAAGTACCAAAAGAGCCAAAAAGTTTGCCACTCCCGTTGGCAATTGGTACCGACCAGCAAGCTCTTAAACCATTTTGTTTAACCAGATCTTTATATGCGACCCAGTTCGGATCATTGAGTAAATTCTCACAGACCACTAAACGACGATGATATGCAGCTGCACCACACGCGCCTACATTCGGGCCGATTTTTAGATCTTTTAAAGCGTCTATATATTCTCTGGAAAAATAGGATGGTTCTTTTATTAAGTTAAGCGTTTGTTCCTGTTCCGAATACAACATGAAAGATACCAGTGCATCCGGGATTTTATCCCCTAACCATGCGGTAATCGCATCTATGATATCCTCTAAGGCAGCAGCTTGACCAATCAGATTAAAAATCTCTTGGCTGGTGCCTCCATTATAAAAAGAAGTCATATTGTATCCTTAAGTATAAACCTCTATATAAACCTAGAAGTATTAGAGAAATTATACTGTTTTTTTGAATAAAAGATCTAAACCCCATAACACAATAACAAAATAATATATTTAAATTATCTACTTAATAACTGTATAAAAATATTATTACTAGGTACTTTTTTCACCTGTCACCACACGATTTCTCCCTAAATGTTTGGCTTGATATAAATTTGTATCTGCTTGTTTTAAAACTTCTTTAATATCAGAAGAAGTTAAAGGCCAGTGTGCAATACCAAGTGAGGCAGTGACGACTCCTACCTCAAGTAAATAAGTCGATGCCAGTTTATGTCTTAATCTTTCAGCAATTTTAGAGGCTTGTGAAATCTCTTTGACTGGCGCAAGAATAATAAATTCTTCACCACCAACGCGACAGCAAATATCCTGTTCGCGAAAACTTGCCCGAATAAATCCGGCAACTTTGGTTAATACCACATCACCCATATCATGCCCATGACGATCATTAATTTTCTTGAAATAGTCAATATCCAAAACCACCACAGCAAAATAAGTTTTATTGCTAATTAAATCATTTAAAAATAGTTCAAAGCCACGACGATTATAAAAGCCGGTTAAAGGATCGGTTAAAGTATCCTGTTTAAGTTCTTCAATCTCCTGATTAAAAACGTTTACACTAGATAATAGGGACTTCTTGAATTTAAAAACTTCAAAATACCAAGGCTTAATATAGTTAATCTTTTCAGTGATACCTGGATCATTCAAATGACTTGCCATTTTGGCAAGATCATTTAATGGAGAGGTAATAAATTTCGAAATACGCCAGATGATTAAAAAGATAATAATGTAGATAACAAAAATTGTGCCAATCACTTTGTAGGCAAGAAGACGCGCTTGGGCAAATAAATCTTCTGTAGGCTGCTGAAACACCACGGTCCAGTTAGTGGTAGGAATTTTTGCAAAACCTGCTAGTTCGCTAACTCCCATATCGTTATTTAATTTTATTTTTCCTGAGCTATGTGACTCCATATAAGCTAAACCGGTATTGTGTTGGAATGTTTTTCCAATTCTCTCTCTTTCTGGATGATAAATAATTTTATCTTCTTTATCAAAAACATATAGGTAGCTATTTTTATAGCCATAATTTTCGCTTAAAAGTGTCTTTAATAAGGACTCTTCATGTAAATAGATAAACCCTGCAACAAAACCTTGGTATTTATTATTCTGATCAAAGATTGGAAAACTAACCAGGACGACCAGATTACCTTTTAATGAATAATAGGGTGAAGAAATATAAGGCTTCTTTGATTCGAGTGATTTACTAAAGCCCAAAGACCGGATAATCGCAATTTTATCTAATTTCAAGGTTTCAGGCGCATATTCGATGACATGACCATCTGCATCGCTGATCAAAACACTGCTAAAAGAATTAGATTGTTGAATCAATCTGTTTAATTCAGTTTTTAACAACTGCTCATTATGAAAGCCATTCTTAATAATATTGGCACTGAGGCTTAAATCATTAAATATATTTTTAAAATATAAATCAGAAATAGAAGCAACTTTAGCTGCATACTCATAATTAGTTGCAAGAGAATTATTAATCAGCTGTTGTCGGTGAATTACATTGCTCACAATCAATGTAATTGAAAAAAGAATCACCAGACTTACAAGTAAAAGGATTAAAATCAATTTACGTAAATTAAGTTTGAGTGAAATGAGCAACTTTTGAACACTCATAACTTAATCCCCTGAATCTTTCAGAAATACAAAATGTATACAATATATTTCAATAATTATATTGTGTGATGTAATTCTCTATTTTAGATGAATAATATTCAGTTTGTAAGCATTTTTGAAGCTTAATCTGTTGCTTATTTTGTAAGCAGAAATGGTTTGGTCCATTTATTGAATATATTTAAAAGATATGGAAAAAGACTAAGATCAAAAAAAATAATAAAATACTGATTTAGTAAAAATTATATTTTTATAATATAAGAAAATTTTATTTAAAAGCCAAATTCCCTATCTAAGCTAATATAATTAAATAGATAATAAATAAAGATTTATTGATTAAAAAATAATTTCTTAAAAGGTAAATATTTATTTTTCAAAGCCTTCACTATAGGGTGGAAGGTGAGATAAATAAGTGCTCAAAAGGATATGACTTAAATTTGAGCACTTATTTGTTCTAGAAAAAGCTAATTTTCTGATTTTACAGTTATTTTCTCAATGAGAAAAGTTAATTACTCTAAAGTACTTCTTAACATCCAGGCTGTTTTTTCATGCACATCAAGACGTTGCGTGATTAAATCTGCAGTCGGTTGATCGTTGACTTCATCAACAACTTCAAAAAGATTGCGTGCGGTACGAGCTACCGTTTCATGAGCATTTACCAATAAACGCAACATTTCTTGGGCATCTGGTACACCTTCTACTTCTTTAATAGCAGTCAGCTTAACAAATTGCTGGTAAGTGCCGGGTGCGGCAAAGCCTAAGGCCCGGATACGTTCTGCAATCAGATCAAGAGCATTCCACTGTTCGGTATATTGGGTCATAAACATGCTGTGCAGACTATTGAACTGTGGTCCGGTGACATTCCAGTGAAAGTTGTGGGTCATTAAATAGAGGGTATAGCTGTCTGCCAATAATTTAGATAGACCTTCGACGATTTTGGCACGGTCTTCGTAAGAAATACCAATATCAATTTTCATAGCTTTAGCATTTTTTTCTGAAGAGCCCATGTTTTACTCCTTAACAATTTTGTAGAGAGATATCTTTTAAAATAGAAGTTTGCCAGTCATGGCTGAAAAGATAGGAAATCTTGACAGCATGACCTTTTATATGAAATAGATTTTTGCCACTATTTATATGTGGAAATAATTTTAAGTACTTCTGAGTTATATAGTTTATAGGACGGGCAAAGATATAAGTTTAGGCGTTCTGTATAGCCTGGTGACAGGATTGTAACTGTATAAAGAAATTAATTTTGCCTTATAAAACTCAAATGTCTGGATCAGTTTTTTAAAAACTTGTTTTCATTTTTAGATGATTAAGCCTTTATTTCATGATTTTATCTTTTAGTAAAAACTATCAGCTTTAAATTTTTCGAACTTTGTGATCGTTACTCGGTAAAAAAAACTGTGTAGTTAAGAAAAATAACAGAACTGTGCCTTTATTAAACAAGCCACTACAAAGACTCAGCAATGTATTCGTCAAATCTCGTTATGTTAGGGATACAGACGAAATCAATAAAAAGATTTTCATACTCAGCAACAGCTCACCGCATGCAGATAAAAGTGGAACTTTATTTTTCTGTAAAAACGGCAAGATGTTGAATAAAACTCAAGCGAATTTGAGATAGGCAAAAAAAGACTTCACTAAACTCAAGATCAGCAAGGAAAATGTCATGAAAATTAAGGCGAACAGTCCAGCCACAGGTAAAAATGGTTTAGATAAGCAGAATACCAATAAAAAAAGTGAGCAGCTTGATGCATATCGTAGCGACTCCACCGAACAGACACTGACTACTAACCAAGGTGTTAAGATTTCGGATAACCAGAATAGTCTAAAAGCGGGCGTTCGTGGGGCAACTTTAATGGAGGATTTTATTCTCCGTGAAAAGATTACCCATTTTGATCATGAGCGTATTCCAGAGCGAATTGTGCATGCACGTGGTGTTGGGGCACATGGTTTTTTTGAAGCTTATCCAGGCAATGAAAAATGGACTAAAGCCGGGTTTCTAACCAATACCGGTGCCCAGACTCCTGTCTTTGTTCGATTCTCTACAGTACAAGGTCCTCGCGGTTCAGCAGATACGGTACGTGATATTCGTGGTTTTGCGACCAAGTTTTATACGGATGAAGGTAACTTTGACCTGGTGGCCAATGATGCGCCAGTGTTCTTTATTCAGGATGGCATCAAGTTCCCTGATTTTGTCCATGCGCTGAAACCTGAACCACAAACCGAGATTCCATCAGGTGCGTCAGCACATGATACTTTCTGGGACTTTGTCTCTCTTGTACCTGAATCTGCACATGCGGTGATGTGGGCAATGTCGGATCGTGCTATTCCACGTAATTTACGATCTATTCAAGGTTTTGGTGTACATACTTTCCGTTTGATCAATGCTGAAAATAAAGCTGTCTTTGTGAAGTTCCACTGGACGCCTAAACAAGGTCTGACACAACTGGTATGGGATGAAGCGCAAAAACTGGCAGGTAAGGATCCCGATTTCCATCGTCGTGACCTGTATGAAGCGATTGCTTCCGGTAATTACCCGGAATGGGAATTAGGTGTACAGATCGTTCCTGAAGAAGACGAAATGAAATTTGATTTTGACTTGCTGGATGCAACCAAAATCATTCCGGAAGAACTGGTTCCAGTGACTCCAATTGGCCGTATGGTGTTGAACCGTAATGTTGATTATTTCTTCGGTGAAACTGAGCAGGTTGCTTTCTGTCCAGGTCATGTCGTACCAGGCATTGACTTTACCAACGACCCACTACTACAGGCCCGACTGTTCTCTTATACTGATACTCAGCTGAGCCGCCTAGGTGGTCCAAACTTCCATCAGATTCCAATCAATAAGCCGGTTTGTCCATTCCATAACAACCAGCGTGATGGCCTGCATCAACGTCTTATTCACACCGGACAGGCCAACTACGAACCAAACTCGATTGATGACAACTGGCCGGCTGAAGCGCCAGGTGCGACTCAGGCAGGTGGTTTCGAAAGCTATCAGGAACGTATTGACGGTCATAAAATCCGCCAGCGTAGTGAGTCTTTTAATGATCACTTCACTCATGCCCGTTTATTCTATCAAAGCCAGGCACCGCATGAGCAGAAGCATATTATTGATGCCTATGTCTTCGAACTGAGTAAAGTACAGCGCCAAAATATCCGTGAACGTGAAGTTCTCGAAGTGTTGTGCAATATCGACTTGACGCTGGCTCAACAGGTTGCGGACCAGTTAGGAATTGAAATCCCAGCTGAGAAAAAAGCTGCCAAACTGCCTGATGTTCTGATTTCTAAACGTCTGTCTTTTGAAGCGTTTAAACCTGCCGATATTAAGGCACGTAAAATCGCGATTCTCGCACATGACAAAGCCAATGAAGCCAGTATCAAAGCTGTACAGGCTTGGGCTGAATCAGAGAGTGCTGTGGCTGATGTTTTAACACCTCGTCCAGGACCAGTTCTGAGCCAGCAAGGTACAGTGATCCCATCTGATGGTATGCAGAAAGCTGAACCGTCAATTGCCTACGATGCCGTAGTTATTGTCGATGGTGATAACTATGACATGGTGCTGAAAGATGGTATCGCGACTCACTATCTGCTTGAAGCTTATAAGCACCTGAAACCGATTGTCTTCCTGGGAGATAAAAGTCAGCTGATTGAAGACTTAAAACTGATCAGTGATGAAGGTACTTTAGCAAATTCTCAATTCGATACTGTGCAAGATAGCTTCAAGACCTTGATCATGAATCACCGTGTTTGGGCGCGTGAATTGATCTCAGAAACTATTCCTGCATAAATACCATGAGAATAGAAGCTTCGGCTTCTATTCTCTATTTCAAGGAATAAAACTTTTATGGCGAGACCAGATCCTAAAAAATTACTGGCACAGATGCAAAATGCGCAATGGAGCAGGGAGCAGGATATTTATCTGATCGAACATAACCACCTACCTATGAGTCAACTCAGAGAAGAGTTGCCTTTTAGTGAAGAAGAAATTATGGCACGCCGTAAGGTACTAGGACTGATGACCCGTTTAAAACAGATGAAAAGGCTTTTTCCTTAACTGGCTTTCATCAAATGACCACAATATCGATATTTTTGAGGAAGCACTTTTATGGACCTCAGTTCAATATTAGAAAGATTTAAAAATTCATCATTAGAACCTAAAGAAAATATTCAAATGACTTTGAAGGAACTGGTGCAACTTTCGGATCAGGTTCCTTTTCCTGCATCAGGGGAAACTTTAAAACGCTGGCAAATTTTAAGCCAGATCTCGGCAACCAATTTAAGTCTGGGTAAAATATTTGAGTCGCATCTGGATGCACTCGCAATTCTGCATGAATTAAATATTCCGGCAAATCCTCATCAGCTCTGGGCAGTCTGGGCAGCAGAAGGAGGGCCTCAACCATTGCAGCTGGATGAAGGCAAGCTGACTGGCATCAAAACCTGGTGTTCCGCTTCGAGCTGGGTAGAGTCAGGTTTACTGACGTATCGGGATGAACAAAATCGCTCTCAATTGCTAATTGTAGATATGCAGCAGCCTGGTATTCAGCATGACCATACTGTCTGGCAAGCTTTGGGAATGCAGCATACGTCCACGGCTCAACTGGAATTTAATCAGGTCCCTGTCAAAAAAGTTGCCGATCCACATGCTTATCTGGATCGGGTGGGATTCTGGCATGGAGCAGCAGGCGTTGCCGCTTGCTGGTATGGTGCGACAGTAGCTCTTGCTGAATATCTGCAGCAGGAACAGTTAAAAAAACCACATATGTATAAAGCCATGTATCTGGGTGAAATCAGCCGTGATCTTTTAGCTACTCAGGCTTTGTTCTATCGGGTTGCAGAATTGATTGACCAGCAACCTAAATTTCCTCATCAACTTCAGATTCAGGCTTTGCGTGCGCAGGTTGAAGCTACTGCATTAAATGTGCTCAACCAAGTTGGAAAAGCGCTTGGCGCATCGCCTTATTGTACCAATTCTTATTTTGCCCAGCTCGCAGCAGATCTGCCGGTATTTATCCGTCAAAGCCATGCTGCTTTTGATCTTGAGCGTATTGGAGAACTAAGCGCACAGGAGGAAGAACTATGGGCACTTTAAAACATGACATTGTTGAAGACCGTGTGATCCATGGGGAGGGGACACGGGTGGAAGAATGGCGTAACTGCGAAATACTGCAACAGATACCAGAATTTAATATTTCCAATGTAATTCCTGCAGATGCCAGAGTCTGTATTGTGGCACCGCATCCGGATGATGAAATTCTGGGATGTGGCGGACTGATGCAACGTCTGGATAAACTCGGCTATAAGATTGTACTGTTTGCAGTGACTAATGGTACGGCCAGTCATCCCGGTTCGAGTCTGTATACGCCAGAAGAACTGAACCAGATTCGTCCAGCAGAAACTCGCCAAGCTCTGGAAGAATTGTCCTTAGAACAGCCAGTTCTTCGGATTGCTTTGGATATTCAGGATGGAAAAGTGGCTGAGCAGCGAGACTTGCTCAAACAGCAATTGTATTCATATTTACAGCCTAATGATGTATTGGTCACGACTTTTGTTCATGATGGACATCCAGACCATGAAATAACCGGCCAGGTCGCCCAGCAACTCGCGACTGAGCTACAGTTACCGTATATTCAGGTTCTAATCTGGGCGTGGCACTGGGCCACACCAGGAGATACCCGAATTCCATGGACGGTTGCGCACAAACTCAGGCTGACAGATGAAGAATTAAAATGTAAAGCCCGAGCTGCACGATGTTTCAAGAGTCAGATTGAGAATGACCCGACGACAGAACAGGCACCGATTGTTCCTGAGCATGCATTAGAGCGTGTTTTACAGCCATGGGAGGTTTATCTGTATGAATAGTAAATCAACCTATGATCATGCTTATTTTGATGCTCTTTATGCGTTGAATCAGGGAGATCCATGGCATTATGAACAGCGCTGGTATGAACAGCGTAAACGTCAAATTTGTAAAGCACTCTTGCCCAAACTGCATTTTGAATCTGCCATAGAAATCGGTTGTAGTAATGGCATGCTAAGTCAGGAACTAGCCCCACATACAGGAGAACTCATCTGTCTGGATGCCAATACGACAGCGATCCGGCTGGCGCAACAACGTCTGCAAGATTATTCTCATGTCAGTTTTGTCCAAGGCGTTGTTCCGGAAGACTTGCCAGAGCGTAAGTTCCAGCTAATTGTGCTGAGTGAGGTTTTATATTATCTGGATCAGGCCGCTTTAGAGAAATTGACCCACTGGCTGCAGCACGCCCTTGATGCAGAAGGCTGTATTCTGGCTTGTCACTGGCGGGCACCGATTTCAGGTTTTAGCTTTACTGGTGATGATATTCATGACCATCTAAATACTCACCTGCCTTATAAAAAATGTTCACAACTTCAGGAACCTGATTTTCTGATTGATGTCTGGATGAATAGCCCACAGTCTGTGGCAGAGCAAGAGGGCCTTAAATGAATAAAATTGGCGTGGTTATTCCTGCCTGTAATGAAGAAGCCTATATAGAACGCTGCCTGCTGGCCTTAAAAAAAGCACAATTTGAATTTTATCAATACCTTGGTTCATCAGAAAATATTCCCGAGATTAAGATTTTAGTTGTCTTAGACAGTTGTACCGATCAAACCGCGATCAAAGCGGTGCAACTGGGCATAGAAGTCATTAGTTGTAATTTTCGTTCGGTGGGTAAGACCCGTCATTTAGGAATTCAAAAAGTAATTGAACAAGGATGCGACTGGATCTGTTGTACCGATGCAGATTCATGTGTTCAGGAAGACTGGTTCAAAGTCATGTGGCAGCATCAACCTACTGACGCAATTTGTGGGGTCGTTGAAGTGGACGAATGGAAAAATTTAAGCTTGAAAGCCCGATTGAAATATTTAGACCACTATCAGGACAAAATGGATCATCGCCATATCCATGGTGCAAATTTATGTTTTAAAACAAGTATATATAATGATTTTAATGGGTTTCGCCAGCTAGATTGTCATGAAGATGTCGACTTTGTTCGCCGTTTACAACAGGCAGGAGTCAACATTACCTGGTCCAATCAATTAAGGGTAACAACCAGTAGCCGTCTACGGTCAAAAGTTGCTGAAGGTTTCGCCTGTTTTTTACAAAAGCTTGAGTTACAGGAAGCAATGAAAAAACCGATCAGCGTATACAAATAAAACTATAAAATTATAAATTTTATACAATCAATTACTTGTAAAAAATTTAAAAATTCATTTCTAAAAGCTATTTCATTTAGAAAAATTCTGTTTATAATTCACACAAATTAAGCCCTGCTACTTATATTTTTCAGCTATAAGTCCGCGGGGTTTTTCTATGGATGATCGGTAATGGATGCCTGAGCTCTTTCTTTTGGAATGACAATGTTAAATTCACAGTTAATTTCTCGTCTTCAGTCTCCATCACCGTATCTCTGGCAGAAAATCGCCACTGCACTGTGTTTTTTTAGTCTAGGTTTTAGTACAGCTGCTTGGGCGCCATTAATTCCTTATGCGCAGCAGCGCTTATTACTGAATCATGCTGACTTTGGTTTGCTTTTGCTATGTGCCGGAGTTGGCTCAATGCTGGCAATGCCATTGGCAGGTCGTATGGCGAGCAAGTTTGGTTGCCGTACAGTACTGGCTGTTATTCTGACTGCATTTCTGTTCATCTTGCCAGCGCTAGCGATTAGTCCTACCAGCTTGATGATGGCAATTACCCTGTTTTTCTTTGGCGCCAGTGCTGGTGCTTTGGGGGTAACCGTAAATATTCAGGCTGCCCAGATTGAAAAACTCATGGATAAAAGCTTGATGTCGGGTTTCCATGGCGTATGTAGCTTGGGTGGTCTGGTCGGTGTATTGGGCATGACCACGTTAATGGGATTTGGTCTGGCACCTTTAACTGGCGCACTGGTCGTAAGTGTGATGTTGCTTGCGATTGCGATGCTTGCAATTCCATTTTGCTTAGGTGGTCAGTCATCAACTACAGAAGAAACTAATACAGCTACAGCAAAACCTGCGAAAAAAGCGCTACCAACATTCGCAATTTTAGGTATTGGCCTGATCTGTTTTGTATCTTTCCTGTCTGAAGGTGCAGCAATGGACTGGAGCGGTATTTATCTGGCAACCCAGTTTAATGTACCTGCAGCGCATACCGGTTTGGCTTATAGTTTCTTTGCTGGCTTAATGGTTCTTGGACGTTTTAGCGGCCATCTCATCATTCAAAGCTTGGGTGAAAAAACCACTATTTTATTAAGTGCTTTACTGGCTGCAGCAGGCTTATTCATGGTGATCTTTGCACCAGTATGGCAAGTCGTTTTAACTGGTTATGCGATCTTGGGTCTAGGTAGTGCCAACATCGTTCCGTTAATGTTTTCTCGTGCAGGCCGCCAAAAATCTATGGCTTCTCATGTAGCATTATCTTATGTATCGGTATTTGCTTATACCGGTTCATTGATCGGACCAGCCCTGGTAGGTTTCGGTAGTGAAATTATTGGCTTACGTTTAGTGTTTACTGTCATCGCAGTTGCTTTAATGAGCATTGTAATCCTGAACCATCTGACTGCCGGTCATAAAGAATCAGAAAAAGCAGAAGGTCTTATTGCCAGCCTAGACCACAAAACACCAGCATAAAGCTGGTGTTTTTTTATGGGCTTTCAGACTTTAAGCATGCATATTGAACTGGGTCGAGATGCCTTTGGCCACTGGTCGATAAATTCGCAGGCTTTGTGATTTTTTCAGGTCAGACAGGAACTGATCACGCCAGCGAATGATATCGAAATTCTTCAAGCCTTGTTGTAAATAGCGGTAACGTTCCAAACGTTCCGACTTAGGCATACGCAAGGCTCTTTTCAAGGCTTTGGCCATACTGTCCTGATCATAAGGATCGACCAGTAAGGCTTCCTTCATTTGCTCGGCAGCCCCGGCATATTTAGACAGAATCAGTACGCCTGGATCTAATGGATCTTGCGCAGCAATATATTCTTTGGCGACCAGATTCATCCCGTCACGGATTGAATTCACCCAGCAAATATCCGCCTTACGATAGAGCTGCATCAGGGCTTCATGACCCAAAGTGTCATAGCTACAGTCAAAAGGCAGCCAGTTTGCATTGCCATGCTGATGGTTTAAATTCTGCACCGCAGCCTGGAACTGTTCATAAAGTTTTTTATAGCTGTTCACATCCAGTCGGCATGGGCAGGCAATCTGTAACTGTTGGAACTGATTTTTAAATTCAGGCTGTTCATCCAGCAACTCCTGGAATGCATGAATTTTCTCCAGCAGCCCTTTACTGTAATCAATCCGATCAACAGAAATGATGGTCTTATGGGCATGTGCTTGATCCAGATCAAAGGGCAGGTCAGTGACTTGACTATCAGCAGCCTGCTTCTGAATCTGCGCCGGATGTACACCGATTGGATAAGCCTTTACATAAATCCGTTTAGACTGATAACTCAGGATTTCATCATTACGATGCTGGATATTTAATACCTGTTCCAGGAAATCAATACAGTTGGCCTGATCGCGTGGAGTTTGCAGACCGATGACATCAAAATCTCCCAGATGACGGGCCAGCTCCTGATAAGGAGGCAGCGTTTGCCAAAGTTTCAGTTCCGGGAAAGGAATATGCAGGAAGAATCCAATCCGGTTACGCATGCCTAGTTTACGGCAGTAATGCGCCACACTCAGAAAATGATAATCATGAATCCAGATGATGTCATGCGGTGAAGCCACCTGTTTCAGGTGTTTGGCAAAACGCAAATTGACATCTTTATAGATTTTAAAATCCTGTGGCTGATATTCCACACGTTGATGCTGGTCATGCATCAATGGCCATAGAGCATTATTAGAAAAACCACAATAATAACCCTGGTACTGGGCTTCGCTTAGTGCACTGGTATGATATTCCACATTCTGATGTTTCAGAATCTGAAATTTCTGTTCCTTGTTCTGGTCAACTCTGGAGCCATTCCATCCAACCCAGATACCGCCTATATCTTGCAATGCATCCTGCAATGCAACAGCCAATCCACCAGCCTTCATACTTTCTGGGTTAGGTAGATTCACACGGTTTGATAACACAATGAGTTTAGACATGTGATTTCTCCAATCGTTGTTGTTCTTGTACTTCAATTACATTTAAAAATTCTTTCAGGAAGGCCTGAACTTGAGAGACGTTTTCCAGTCTGTACCGTGCTAGAGTCTGGCCAGGGCCTACTTTGATTGAGCAGCCGTGAAGGGCATTGACAACCTTGAATCCGGCTTCATCGGTCAGGTCATCACCAATAAACATGGGATAATGATCAGTGAGATGGTATTGCTGAATAATCTGTTGAATCGCTGAACCTTTATTGGCACCTTTGGGCACCAGCTCAAATACATATTTGCCAGCTTTTAACTCAAAGTCTGAAAACTGGTTGAGACACTCCAGTGCAAAGGCATGTACACGATCTTCTAGATGAGGATGTGCACGAAAATGCAGCGCAATAGAATAATCTTTGATCTCTATCCGCAGATCAGGGATTTGAACTGCCTGTTCCTGAATATATTGTTTTAGGGCTTGTAGCTGTGGCTTATTTAAAGAGATTAATGTCTTTAAATCAGCTTGATAGATTAATTCCAGACCGTGTGATCCAGCGATATTCCATTGCAGAGGATAAATAAGTTTTTGAGCTTGTAAAATAGAACGACCCGTAACTAATATCAGCTGAATATATTGTTGTAAATTTTCCAATATATTTATAATTTCAGGATGAATTATACTTTTATCTGGATCTGGGTGAAATTCAGAGATTGTTCCGTCAATATCAAGAAATAAAACAACCTGATCTGAGTCCATATTCAGGTTGCAATCATTTAAAATCATCTTTGGCGATATATAAAAAGATGAGCTAGATGAATCTTCTAAATCTTGTTCCCTATGTATGCCTGACATAAATCCACCTAAGTACATGATATAGAATAGATTAAAATTTAGAGTTAAACTGTGTGATTTTTAATCTAAATAGTTTTATAACATATTCTATTTTTCAAAATGGCTTTAGGCGCAGAAAAGAAACACTTTTGACATGTAAAGTTACTTTGTAAAATTTGGAAATATTCAGCAGGAATGGTTGATATTCTTTGTATATTTGTAAAATAATTTTTCAGTGATTTTTAATATATTAATAATGATATTTAAGGTATTGCATATTAAGTGATTGAGTAAGTTTAATTGCTATAAATAAGATTATTTTGATTATTTAATGTAAAAAATAGTTTTGATTTATATTTTTAAAAATTAATTCATTAGCTTTCTATTAAATAATAGGCATTAAATTGGAAATATTAAAAAACACATTTAATAAAATAGAAATATAGCGCAGCCTATTAATTTTTTATTAGAGCCGGTTTTGAAAGGAAGGATAAATTATAAAATTCTGGTGATACACAGAAGAGTGAGGGTTATATCATTAAGAGACTAGGTAGACATAACCCCGTGAAGAAGAGGGTCGAGTGCTTATAGCTCTCTCCAGACATCATTCTCATCTTTCAATGGAATAGTAAAGTTAAAGTCATCATCATTACTGACCAAAAGACTGGTAGGGGTTTGCATCACAACTTTTAAAACAGTACCAGCTTCAAAAATAATTGGGTGACAGTTTTCCTTTTCCAAGGTCACTGGCTTAAGTAATTCAATCACAGAACTTTCCATATTTTTATTCCCAAATATTGATACTTCGCTGTTTTTTAATCTTAACATGATTTTTGCAAATTTAACTAATTTTTGAAAAACCGAGACATAAGTCAACAAGTCGGTCAATTTTTTCTTAAAAAGCGCTTAAGCCGGTAAATTAAAGGGCTGAAGATTAAGATTTAATTTTCAAACGATTTGTGTTTCTTAAACTCGAATATTTTCAGTCTATTTACCGACAAAAAGAAGAAAAAAAGACAAACGGTGCCAAATAGTCAATCTAACGCAAAATCTACTTGTCACTTTTTGACAGGCCAGTCATGATCTCCTCCATTATATTGCGTACGTTATGCGCTAGTATTAAAGCAAGAATCATATAATCTGATATTAATTCGGCTTTAGCTATTTTGTGTTTGTATGTAATTTTTTACATTGAATTGCAAATTTATGCTGCAGTTCGTTGAAAGTCTGAAAATAAGAATAAACTGTGCGTCATTTGGATGACCCGTACATCTATAAGGAGAATTAAGCCCCAATGTTTAAGTCATTTTTTCCACAACCAGTGTGGTTCTTTAGTAGTCTGGTACTGTGGTTTCTGATCAATCTTGGCCTTTGGCATAGTGGTGGATCAGGCTGGGGTGTCTATTTGGGTATGACCGAAGGTTATCATGATCTTAAAATGCCGATAGGAATCAGCCGTTTCTGGGCGCCAAAATTTCTCTGGTTCTATCTCTGGTTTTTTGTGAGTACCGCGATATTTGCTACCTTCTGGTATTTTAAAGCGAAACATCCCTGGCAGCGCTGGTCCGTGTGGGGCTCGGCCTTTATCCTGTTCAATATCTGGTTTGGGGTGCAGGTTAATGTCGTCTTAAATGAATGGTATAGTCCGTTCTATGACCAGATCCAGAATATGCTCACCCAAGGGGGCGGAGATGTCAGCCTACTATATCAAGGTGCATTGACCTTTATTTATATTGCCATGGTCTATGTCACGCTGGCGGTGTTTAACCTGTTCTTTGTCAGTCATTATGTATTCCGCTGGCGTACGGCGATGAATGACTACTATACGGCGCATTGGGAAAAGTTACGTCATATTGAAGGGGCGTCACAGCGTATTCAGGAAGATACTATGCGCTTCGCCAAGACTACAGAACAGCTCAGTGTCTCACTAATTGAATCTCTGATGCTATTAATGGCATTCCTGCCAATTCTGTATGAGTTATCGAGTCATGTAAAAGTACTGCCGATTGTCGGTGAAATACCGCATGCATTAATGTGGGCGTCGATCGGATGGGCAGTTCTGGGTACCGTGATTTTAATGATTGTCGGGATGAAACTACCTGGGCTGGAGTTCAATAATCAGAAAGTAGAAGCGGCTTATCGTAAAGAACTGGTTTATGGTGAAGATTATGCCGATCGTGCTCACCCGCTCACCTTGCAAGAACTGTTTAGCCGGGTCCGTAAGAATTATTTCCGCCTATATTTCCACTATGCCTATTTCAATATGGTACGCATCTGGTATCTGCAACTGGACAATATTTACGGATTATTTATTTTGTTTCCAAGTATTGCCGCGGGCGCGATTACACTGGGTTTGATGATGCAGATCCTGAATGTTTTCGGTAAGGTTCGTGAGTCTTTCCAGTATTTGATTTTATCCTGGCCTACAATTATTGAATTGCTCTCCATCTATAAACGTTTGAAATCATTTGAATCCCATCTCGATTAATTTTTTCTTATATTTATCGACAATTTTAAAAGCCAGTCCATCATAGGTTTGGCTTTTTATTGATTAATTTTTATTTAAAATCAAATTGAAAATTACGATCTGGAGAGGTGCGAAAAAATTAGGATGAGTGGTACTAAAACATCCCAATATTAGGGTATCCAAGCTATTTTTTCTTGTCTAGAATTTTAAAGGCCAGCCAGGGTGGTGTTTAATTTCCAATAATATGGCGTATAAAAATAATTAGTGTACGTAAAGGAAATTATTCAAATTATAATCTCATTCAGACAGCGATAGAGAGCATAATTGCCGTTATCATCCATGATAATAATATCTCTAATTTTTGTTGAATGAGTAACCGGAGAACTGATCTGTTTCTTCGGTTTTTTTATATCTTCTTTCTACTGTTTCATCTTTCAATTGGCGAATAATCCAGCGTATTTATTGACTTGAAGAATGTTAATTTGATCAATTTATCTGGCTATAAGCTAGATGGATTAGGCACTCTATTCCTCATTTTTAGTGATAGGTCTCGCTATATTTTTATATTTATCAATCTGTTGAGATTGTTGTTTTAGCGCATTTGCTATATGTTATAGAGGCCTGGGGGAGATAAGCAGTGAAGCTAAAATTAATAATTCCAACAATATGTGTAGCAAGTCTGGCTGGATGTAACAGTATTCAGCAAATGAAATCAGATATGCAGCATCCTTATGCAAGTCCTCAAGAACTGATTGTTAAAAGAAACCTGAATCAGGCTGACGGTTCGGCAAAAGAATATGTTTATTCATGGGAAAAATCCAAGCAGCATTTAGAGCCACAATCCCTCTATCCACGAACCACTTTAAGCCAGTACTGTCATGAACGGGGCGGCAAGTTTTCACTGTTATACAAAAGCCAGTTGGCTTCAGTAAAAGATTCTGCCCAGAAGAACCGTTTAAGCAAAAACCGTTATGTCACCCAAGGCATTGGTGCTTATCAATGTACGATGCCTCAAGGACAAAACTGGATTGTTTCTATTGAGCCGATTTCTGAACGTCAGCCAGATAAGAATAATACTACCCGCACAGTACGGATTCTGAGCAAGCTTCAAAGCTCGTCTGAAGCGCGTCATTTCTATCAGGGCCATAAAACTACGGCTAAGTCTAATAAAATTGCTGAAAAGAATGCAGCCAAAACCTCAGTCAAAGATGAGAAAAAGGAAGTAGATAAAAAAGAAGCCGATAAGAAAGAGATAAAAATCCCTGCTGTTGAACCGGCAGTGATTGCTGTTCCCGCTGCTCGTACAAGTAGTATCGAAACGCCACAACAGCAGCAGATGAAACTGTATGTAGCTGCACGCCGTGATATCAATAGCGGTAAGAACCTGAACAATGCCTGCAATAATGCCCAGCGTGCCTATAACTATGGCAAATTACAGGGTACAGAAGGAACACGTGTCTATACCGAATCCGGCATGCTAGTGGCACGCTGTTTAAGCAGTATTCCAGTCTATGCTAACCGTATTCCAAATTCCAAGGTTCAGGCCAAACGAGTACTGCAGAATCTGGCCACCAACTATAACCATACTGGGGCAAAGAATCAGTTGCGGCAGTTAAAATAAGTCTACTGTTTTCACATTCAGTTTGATCATTTATTTGGCAAAGTAGATGCACATGAAAAGTCATCTACTTTAAGTATTGGTGATATTTAAAAAAGTATTTCTTAAGCATAGCAGAACTTAAAAATAATATTTTTCTTTTGAAGATCAATGATAAAAGATAAATAGTTATTCTGTTGATAGGAATAAAAATTAATTATTATTGGGTCGCAAATCGAACCTCATTTCAGAGTAAATTTCCCGCCGCCATCTCAGATTTTCTCCTCTATCTCTTTTGTTAAATACAAGCCCATTCAACGGCATATTCTAAAAATTATTGGTATATCTCTTGCTTAAAAATTATCAGTTTTGTGCTTATGGAAAGAGCAAGAAAAACTAATTGATTTTTAACATACACAATAATGAGATTTATCGCTTGAGAAAACATATTTTAAGTCATTTGATTCTTGTGGGTGCATTTCTACATTCACCTGTGAGTTATGCAGTGAGTACAACTTCATTAAAATCGGCAATTGATCTGAATGCGATTGATCGGACGGTTGATCCAAAGCAGGATTTTTATCAATTCGTGAATGGAAACTGGCTGAAAACCGCAAAGATTCCAGAAGATCAGGCATTGTCGGGTGCATTTGCTGAAGTGAGTATGAGATCAACCCAGCAGTTATTTGGCATTTTTAATGAGCTGGCCAAAAAACAGCATCCGCAAGGTAGCAATGAACAAAAGGTCGCGGATCTTTATGCCAGTTATATGGATACCGATCGGCTAGAACAGCTCGGACTTGAGGCATTGCAACAAGACCTGCAGCGGATTGAAAGTATCAAGACCAAAAAAGATCTGGCAGAATTTTTTGCCTATGCGGAAAAAATCAATCTGAATTTGCCATTCTCTACCCGTTTTTATCAGGACCGTAAAGCTTCTTCCAAGGCGATGATGTATGTAGGGCAAGGTGGTTTGGGAATGCCTGATCGTGATTTTTACCTGAGTGAGCAGCCTCGACAACAGGAAATTCGCAATACTTATATGCTTTATATCGCCAATACCCTGAATTTTGCCGGTCAGCCTAAGCCGATTGAAGATGCTCGCACTATCCTGGCTTTGGAAAAGGCACTGGCAAAAATTAGCTGGTCCGCTGTGGAGCTGCGCAATGATGAGGTGAGAACCTATCTCGTTGAAACTAAAAATATTATTAACTATATGCCTTCTTTTGACTGGATGAATTATTTCTCAGAACTGGGCTTAAAAGGAGCAAGAAAAGAGGTTGCGATCTCGCAGATTAATTATTTGCGTCAGCTGGATCAGTTATGGAAGGTCGTTCCAATTGAAACCTGGCAAACCTATTTGAAATTCAACCTGATCAATAGTTATTCGCCATTTTTAACAGAAGTTTTTCAAAACCATCATTTTGAATTTTATGACAAAACACTAGAGGGTGTACAAGCACGTTCTCCACGGAATGAGTCTGCCTTGAAGCTAACTAACGGTATTTTAGGCAATGTGCTTGGCAAGCTCTATGTAGAAAAGCACTTTAATGAAAGCCAGCGCCCAGCGATGCTGGAAATGGTGGAAAACGTCCGTAAAGCCTTTCATCTGAAACTGGACCAAGCTGACTGGATGGGTTCGGACACTAAAAAACAAGTACGGCATAAGCTAGATAGCATCAATATCAAAATCGGCTATCCGAAAGCATGGCGGGATTATTCAGCCCTAGAGATTCGTAAGGATGATCTGATTGGGAATATCCAGCGGACCCGGCTATTCAATTACCAGCGTGAACTGGACAAGGTGGGAGAACCGATCGATCCAGAAGCCTGGCACATGGCGCCACAAACAGCCAATGCTTACTATAATGTCAAGCTGAATGAAATCGTATTACCTGCGGCCATCTGGCAGGCACCATTTTATTATGATGATAGTCATGATCCTGCAGTGAATTATGGTGCCATCGGGGCTGTTATCGCACATGAAATTAGCCACGGTTTTGACGATAGAGGAAGCCGCTTTGATGCCAAAGGCAAGGGTGAAGAAACCTGGAACGAGCGCGACCGTAAGAAGTTCAATGAACGCACCAAAGCCTTAGTCGAGCAATATAAACAATATGAAGCTCTGCCAGGGCATAAGGTGAATGCGGAATTAAATAAAAGTGAAAATATCTCTGACAACCTGGGCTTAGGGATCGCTCATATGGCTTACCGCTTATCGCTCAAGGGTTAGACAGCACCTGTTATTGATGGCTTTAGTGGAGATCAGCGTTTTTATATAGGCTGGGCACAAGTCTGGCGTAGCAAAAGTAATCCTGAATATCTGTTAAATAGCCTAAATATTGCCAGCCACGCGCCAGGTCATGTACGTGGCAATGGCGCCGTCCGCAATCAGCAAAGTTTCTATGAAGCTTTTGAGATTAAAGAAGGGGACAAGATGTATTTATCACCTGAAAAACGAATCTCCATCTGGTAACAGGATTTAAAAAAACAGGTCTGTTCATCTGAAAAGAGACAGGCCTATTTTTTTCTGCGAAGGAACAGCATGCAGAGCCAAGACCAGTTTAAAAATTGGCATATATGCTGCTTATAAAGATTTAAGTGTTTGATTATCAGGTCAACACGTATTGATAAATTCAACTGCGCAGTGAAGCGCGAGGATAGCAAGCTTTGAAAATTTTTCTAAAAACCGCATTGGTAAGTGCTTTATTAGCCGTTTCCTCTGCAAATTATGCTTCAGATCAAACCGCTATTGCAGCACTTGGCTCGGGGATTCATCTTCAACATTTTGATAAAAAAATCGCACCACAACAGGACTTCTATCAGCATGTAAATGGGCACTGGTTAGAGCATGAGGAAATCCCGGCTGATATGCCAAACTGGGGCGCATTCACGATTTTGCGTGAAAACTCGACCCAGCAATTACATGACATTGTAGAAGAGCTGGCGAAAACCAAATCGGATTATGGCAGCAATGAGCAGAAAGTGGGGAGCTTATATGCCAGCTTTATGGATACGGAAACTTTAAATGCAAAAGGTATCCAGCCGCTAAAAGCAGATATCGCCAAAATTGATGCCATGAAAAGCAAGAAAGATTTTACTTTGTTGCTTGCAGACTATGCAAAGAACCGTGTCAGTACACCTTTTGAATTTGGCGTGATTCCTGACTTGAAAAAGTCTGATCAAATGGCGGTGTTTTTGGGGCAAAGTGGTTTAGGTTTACCGGATCGTGACTACTATTTAAAAGACGATGAAAAACTGAAAAGTGCCCGTGAAACTTATGTTAAACATATTGCTAAGCTGTTAACGCTATCGGGTGAAACAGAAGCAGATGCGGCTGCACATGCACAATCTATCCTGAACTTAGAAACTGAAATTGCCAAAATTCAGTGGGATAATGTGCAGAACCGTAATCTCGAAAAAATGTATAACGTCTATACATTAAAAGACGTCAAAAGCCTGGTGCCAGAATTTGACTGGAAAACCTATTTTAAAGCGACGGGTTTAGATAAAAAAACCAAAACCGTGATTGTGGCGCAAAAAAGTTATTTTGAAGATTTAAACAAGATTTTAAGCAGCACACCCCTCGATGTATGGCAAACCTATTTCAAATTCCATCTGATTGATGGCGCTGCACCTTACTTAAGCCAGGAATTTGCTGATGCAAACTTTGAAATGTACAGCAAAACCTTACGCGGTGTGACCGAGCAACGGGCACGCTGGAAACGTGGGGTTGATATGACCAATGCGGTACTCGGTGAAAGTCTGGCACAAGTCTATGTCGCAAAACATTTCCAGCCTGAACAGAAACAGCGTATGGAAAAACTGGTAGAAAATCTGTTGCTGGCATTTGAACAGAATCTGGAAAAACTGGACTGGATGGGCGCAGAAACCAAAGCACAGGCACACCGTAAGCTAAAAAGCTTTAGAGTGAAAATCGGCTATCCAAATAAATGGCGTGACTACAGCAAGCTGGAAATTAAAGATGGCGACCTGATTGGTAATCTGCGTCGTACCAACAGTTTCAATTATGACATTGCGCTGGATAAACTGGGTAAACCAGTTGATCGTGAAGAATGGCATATGCTGCCGCAAACGGTAAATGCTTACTACAACCCGATGGGCAATGAAATTGTTTTCCCTGCTGCGATTTTACAGCCGCCATTCTTTGATATGAATGCTGATGATGCCGTGAACTATGGGGCAATCGGGGCAGTAATCGGGCATGAAATCAGTCATGGCTTTGATGATCAGGGCAGCCGCTTTGATGCAGATGGCAACATGAAAAACTGGTGGACCGAAGAAGACGATAAAAAGTTCAAGGAAAAAACCAAAGCTCTGGTCGAGCAATATAATGCTTATGAAGCGATACCGGGCTATCACGTCAACGGTGAGCTGACCTTAGGCGAAAATATTGCCGATAACTCAGGTCTGGCGATTGCCTATGAAGCTTATAAATTGTCACTAAATGGCAAGCCTGCTCCGGTGATTGATGGATATACCGGAGATCAGCGTTTCTATATTGGCTGGACGCAGGCATGGCGTGCCAAAGTTCGTCCAGAACTGGCATTACAGCTGTTAAAAACAGATCCGCATTCACCAGCAGCCATTCGTGGTCGTGCGACCTTACTTAACCAGAAACCTTTCTATGAAGCCTTTAGCGTCAAGCAAGAAGATCCAATGTATCTGGAAGAAGATAAGCGTGTGAAAATCTGGTAAGTCTGATTTCCTCATTCGATTCCAAAAGTCCTGACTGATGTCGGGACTTTTTTTTATCTCTCAGGTTACAGAGTTCTACAGGTTTTCTAATCTTTTACATGCTACAAAGAAACTGCATTGTTCAAGCAGTTTGAACGGGTGAAAAAGGAAAGGAATATGGGATTCAAAGCTTTATCGGGTCTTCGGGCAGTCTTTATGACTACAGCATTGCTGGGTGCAACTCAGATTGCGACAGCCGGTCCAACAGTTGATCAGCTTAGTGACTGTTTAATGAAATCCACGACGGCCACTGATAAAACCACAGTCTTGCAATGGACCTTTGTGGCATTGGGTAATCATCCCGATCTAAAAGCTTTTAGCAATGTAACTGCAACTCAAAAGGAAACGCTCGACAGAAATTTAGCGATGGTTTTACAGCGGATTCTGGTTGAGCAATGTCCAACTCAAACCAAAGCAGTGATTCAGGCTGAAGGAGTACAAGCAGTGGGCGAAAGTTTCCAGGAGCTTGGGCGGGTCACAGGTGAGGAAATACTGAAAAATCCCGAAATTAAAAGTCAGCTAAGTGGCGTACTTAAATATATCGATATGAGCAAACTGGTTACAACTTTTTTGACCCCTGAGGTGTGGAATAAATTAGGCATCACCCGTTAATGAATTGCAGATGCAGTAAACTTAAACCGCAAAAATGTAGTTTAAGTTTTATAGAGCTTGCCTGGAAACAGGCGGTCTCGAATTTCATTCCAGTTGGTCGATAGCCAGCAAATAAATGAACCTAAGGTGACCATCATCGTACCGATCCAAAAGGTATGCGATAGACTGGTATTCAGTACCCACATCGAAATGATAGACGAAAAGATCGGGCTAAAATAAGATAACGCGACCAGCATTGCGATATTACCCTGATTAATCCCGATATTCCAGGCTGCATAGCCCAATCCAGTTACGACCGAAACCAGCAACATATACAGCATGATATTTAGGTCAATATTAAGAAGTTGTGGTAGTTGTTCGTGATCTAACAGCAGCGTCTTGCTCCAGAGAACTACACTTACCATCGCGAAAAAGAACACGATCGGGTTATGTCCTTGGCTGTATTTTTTGGTAAATACACAATATAACGACCATAAACTCGCTCCAATAAATGCCAATATGTAACTGGTTGGATTGGCTTGCATGTTATGAATGACGGTTGCTAAATGAATATCGCCGTTACCCGTCTGGATATAAAAAATACCTGCCAGACTAATACTGAGCCCAACCACCACCAAGCTGTGAAATTTTAGTTCATGAAATAAAATCAGCATGGCGATGGTCATACTGGGCCACAGATAATTCACCAGACTAATTTCAATGGCTTGCTGTGCAGTTTGTGCAAGTGCTACGGCATAGGCAAAGCAGATTTCATATACCAGAAATAATGCAGCTGCACTCAGCAGATAAAATTTGGGTATGGTTTTGAGTTTGGGAACGCCAAAAACAGCCAGTAAGAGCAGGGTGCTTAAGCTATACATCATAAGTACAGCCAGATCAGGTCCAATACTAAAACTGATTTTTTTGAGTAATCCCACGATAGATGACCACTGTAAAATGGCACTTAAGCCAATCAGCGTAGCGAGGTTTTTCGACATGGTAAGGGCGGGATGGGAGAATGTGCAGATTGTATTCCTGTTGAGTGATTTTCAATATGGGACAGACACGATTTTATGAGCAAATTCAAAAAAATCGTTAACAACCGCTTTATGATTTGAATATCCCGATCATGAGTTTAATGATCCAGAAAATGGGCGTGAAAATTAGCTCGATACCATCGGCAAGGTTGGCTAACTTGGAGTCTCGACTGCTTCGAGTTTTAGAGGGTGTAGTGATTTTGCTACGGGACTTGGGATGAAGTAGAAGCAAGATAATGAGCAGAATAAAGATCCCAAGACCAAAGAAAATATAGAGCTGTAATTGTTCAGGTGTCATTTTTATTTTTCTTCGGTTTGTTTTTGATTTTATAGCATGAATGTAACCTTTCTCTAAGCCTCTCTAGTGCTTCATTTTAGAAATACCTCTCCCTAACCCTCTCCTAAAAGGAGAGGGGATTATTCACTATTAAATTAATGCAGTCATGAAATTATTTGGTACTCCCTCTCCCTTAGGGAGAGGGTTGGGGTGAGGGAGAATTACAAAAAATCAGGATAAAACTTCTCAAACTCCGGATTTATAGCTTCACCCCGCAACAAATAACCTTTCGGTTGAATATAGCTATAAATTTCCCGTGCAGGCTGTTCATGCCAGCCAATATTAAAAGCACAAAGTTTTGGGAAAAATTGTAGATGGCTATAGTTCAGATTGTTATGAATCCAATAGGCAAGCTGTCGCCAGTTGGATTGGTCTTTTTCATACAGTTCTAGAAATGAAGGAATGACTATACACGCCGTTGCACCGTAGCCTTTTTCGTCGGGATAGTCCCAAATATGGCTGGCAAAGTTTTTCTCATTGCTGGCACAGTTGTGTCCTTTTTCATTGCCAAGTTGGTTGACGCTTGGTGAGCGATAAGCCGAGCGAATGGTGATCCGTCCGAATTTTTCTTGTAATGGTTCGAGCAGTTGCTCACACAGTTGTGTGCCTGTGTAGATGGCTTTTTCAGGATGGTCTGGAAAGTTGGGGACACCGTACCAGTTGGTGATTTCGCTACACATGAAGTCGCGCATAAAGAAGGACTTTGAAAGTTGAACACGTCCTAAGTCTTCGAGTGTGGCGATGGAGGATAATTTTTTGATGGTCATGTTTTGATATTGCGACTTATTTTAGGAAAAATTTGCTGAGCATTGGTTTGACTAATAAAATTAAAATATCCTTCTTCTTCTTGTGTCATAAAATTTAGATCTAAAGGTGTATGTTGAAAATGTCTTGAAAAGACTTCCTTCAATTTTTTTATATCTTCGTACGTTCTATAAACTATAAGAAAATCAAGGTCAGCCCACTTGCTACTCTTCAAGTAGGAGCCGAATAAATAGATATCACAATCAATCTCTAATATTTGAAGTTCATTAATTAAATTTGAAATTTCGAGCACTTATGACTTTGGATTTGCTAAAAATGAAAAAAGAGCAGCCCACAATCCAATTTTTACTTCTTGACCACGGTAGGTGTAGTCTTTCCAATGGGCGTTTGGATTTGCTGCAAGAACAAAGTCAAATGGTGCATAAAGCTCATAAATTTCATTTATTCTTTCTTGTGTAATAGCATATTCATTAATAAATACAAAGGTAATATCTCGACCATCATGACGTTTAACGGAAACTTTTCGGTTGGAAGTGAGTTGATAGCTTTTAACATTAAAATTTGTTCCTAAATTCTTCATGACGTATTCAGAATCTTTGTTAATGAAATTTGGATAAGCAGTTTCTGTATCATTCAACAACCTAAATAAATCACCACCTGTACCAAAACTAATATTATTTTGTTTTAATAATCGAATAGCCTCCTCATCTAGGAAAAAATTTTTCTTATTGCACAGTAAAAAATCAAACTTATAAGTTTTTAAGAGGGTTTGAAGCATTTTGCCCGTTAATTTCTCATTAAAGTTTGAAAGAGATAAAAGTTCAGGTCGATTATCTTTCGTAGTTATTTTAATGAGATTACCTTCTTTATTAACGGTTTCAACATTATCATGAGCTTTTAAGCTGTCTAACCAATTCATAATTTAATCCTTAAATATTGTGACTATATCTTGGGGGAATCTTCTATTGGGTAAATAACCTGATTCATGACACGATTTAAAATCGGTGACATGATCTTCATATTGATGATATAAGTCACGTTCCTCTTGCGTCATTAGCAATAGATTTTCAGAGCATATATCCCTAATTTTTTGATGATTAGGCAACATTATTTCTTTAACTTTTTTTCGCCATTCTTCTGTTGCATTACCCTCTAAATCATAGAAAGCATCATTGTTTTCATGAGGACCATAATTAATAAAGATCTGATAGTTCCGATCCCAGTAAGGTTTAAGCTTTTTATAAAGGCGGCTTCTTTGGGCACTTTTCCTGTTTTTGAATTTTTTGTAACCCCATCCTAAAATAGAAAGAACAATGAGAATTAAACTAACAGTCCAACCACTAAAACCAACATTTTGAAGATGTTCTGAAGATAATATCTTGTCCATAAAAAAACCCCGCATTAAGCGAGGTTTTTATCTCATGAAAACAACTGATTAGTCAATTCTCAACCAATCAATTTCTTCATCAACTCATTCACTTGTGCTGGGTTAGCTTTACCCTTAGACGCTTTCATCACTTGACCAACTAGACCGTTGAACGCTTTCTCTTTACCAGATTTATACTCTTCAACCATCTTCTCGTTAGCAGCAAGAACTTCCTTAATAATTGCTTCGATCGCACCTGTGTCAGTTTCCTGTTTCAAGCCTTTCTCAGCAATAATCTCGTCCGCAGTTTTGCCTTCTTCCCACATAAAGCCGAACACTTGTTTCGCAATCTTACCGCTAATGGTGTTATCAACAATACGTGCGATCATGCCACCCAGCTTCTCAGCAGATACAGGAGAGTCAGCAAGGTCTAGGCCAGCTTTGTTTAAAGCACCTGAGAATTCACCCATCACCCAGTTCGCAGCAATCTTACCTTGTGCAGCACCGCCAGCAGCCTTAACGACTTCTTCGTAAAATTCTGACATTTCACGAGTCAGTGTCAGTACGTGAGCATCATACTCAGTCACACCGAAGTCAGCCACGAAACGCGCACGACGTGCAGCAGGCAGCTCAGGCATTTGCGCTTTAATCGCTTCGATTTGCGCATCTGGAATCACCACAGGCAACAAGTCTGGATCAGGGAAGTAGCGGTAATCGTTCGCTTCTTCCTTAGAACGCATTGAACGGGTTTCCATCTTCACAGGGTCAAACAGACGAGTTTCTTGGTCGATGGTGCCGTCCCATTCCAGAATTTCCATTTGACGTTCAATTTCAACATTGATCGCCTGTTCAATGAAACGGAATGAGTTCAAGTTTTTCAATTCACAACGTGTACCGAACGGTTGACCCGGACGACGTAAAGACACGTTACAGTCCGCACGGAACGAACCTTCTGCCATGTTACCGTCAGAAATACCTAACCAGCGTACCAGCGTGTGAATCGCTTTAATGTAGGCAACGGCTTCTTCAACTGAACGCATATCCGGTTCAGATACGATTTCAAGCAGTGGCGTACCGGCACGGTTCAAGTCGATGCCTGACATGCCTTCAAACTGGTCATGGATTGATTTACCCGCATCTTCCTCAAGGTGTGCACGAGTCACGCCAATGCGTTTTACTGTGCCATCTTCAAGCTGGATGTCAATATGACCCAAGCCCACAATTGGGTTGTCCATCTGGCTGATCTGATAGCCTTTTGGAGAATCCGGGTAGAAGTAGTTTTTACGTGCAAATACAGAAGCCTGATCGATATAAGCATCGATACCCAAACCAAAGCGAATCGCAAGATCAACCACTTCTTTGTTCAGCACTGGCAATACGCCCGGCATGGCCAAATCTACAAGGCTCGCCTGAGTGTTTGGATCATTACCAAACTCGGTAGAAGAACCAGAGAAGATTTTAGATTTAGTCGCAAGCTGAGTGTGAATCTCGATACCAATAACGACTTCCCAACCGTCAATCAGGTTAGATTTTGGTTTAGCAGCGTTTTTAGCCATTATGCATTCTCCTCAGCAATTGCAGCGCGTTTAGTATGCCAATCGGTTGCTTGTTGATACTGATGTACCACAGACAACAATTGAGATTCTGACCAGTAGTTACCAATCAACTGTAAGCCAACTGGCAAGTTGTCTTTGTCAAAACCAACAGGCGCGTTAATCGCAGGAAGACCTGCAAGGTTTACCGCGATGGTATAGATGTCACCTAGGTACATTTCAACCGGAGACAGGTTTGCACCGATACGGTATGCAGTAGTCGGTGCAGAAGGCGCAGCGATGACATCTACAGATTCAAATGCTTTTAAGAAATCTTGCTGGATTAAACGACGTACTTTTTGTGCTTTCACATAATAAGCATCGTAATAACCAGCAGACAGAGCATAAGTACCGATCAGGATACGACGCTGAACTTCAGCACCGAACCCTTCTGAACGGGAACGTTTGTAAAGGTCGAGAAGATCTTTTGGCTCTTCACAACGGTAGCCATAACGTACGCCGTCATAACGAGACAGGTTAGAAGATGCTTCAGCCGGTGCGATCAGATAGTAAGTTGGAACATAAGCTTCTGTCATGTTGAGATCAATCTCAACCAGAGTTGCACCCATTTCTTCCAGTTTTTTCAGTGATTCTTCAACACGTGCTTTCACGTCTGCATCCAGACCTTCAACATTGAAGTACTGTTTTGGAATACCAATGCGCAGACCTTTTACAGAAGTCCCGTTCAGGTTGGCAACGTAGTCATCAACATCTTTATCCATTGATGTTGAATCTTTAGCATCATGACCAGCCATCACATTCATCAGGTAAGCACAGTCTTCAGCTGAACGTGCCATTGGGCCGCCTTGGTCTAGAGATGATGCATACGCGATCATACCAAAACGTGATACACGGCCATAAGTCGGTTTCAGACCAGTCAGACCACAAAAAGATGCTGGTTGACGGATTGAACCACCGGTATCCGTACCGGTTGCAAATGGCGCTAAATCCGCAGCAACAACCGCAGCAGAACCACCTGAAGAACCGCCTGGAACGTGATCCAGTGCCCAAGGGTTTTTGGTCGCGCCAAAATAAGAAGACTCGGAAGTTGAACCCATGGCAAATTCATCCATGTTCACTTTACCAAGTGTGACTAAGCCCGCAGCTTTACCTTTCGCTACAACGGTCGCGTCGTAAGGAGAGATAAAATTGTCCAGCATTTTAGAACCGGCAGTGGTTTTAATGCCTTGGGTACAGAAAATATCTTTATGTGCAATGGGCACACCAGTCAGGGCGGTGGCGTTGCCTGCTTTGATTGCAGCATCGGCAGCATCAGCTTGAGCCAATGCCTGTTCAGCAGTCACGGTCACATAAGCTTTGACCTGTGCATCAATTTTTTCGATGCGTTTTAAATAGTGTTGAGTCAATTCGCGGGATGAAAATTGAGCATTTGCCAAACCTTCAGTCAGTTCACGAATGGATAAGCGGTGTAAATCTGTCATGAGAAATAATTCTTTACGTTTAATTTAATAAAAAGAATGAACTGGGTAGTAATTACTCAATCACGCGTGGGACGAGATACAAACCGTCCTGTACAGCAGGTGCAACTGCTTGGTATTCCTCACGATGATTGCTTTCCGACACGACATCTTCACGTAAAGGCTGTGGGTGGTCGAAAGGGCTTTTCAGTGGTTCAACACCGTCAGTATCGATGCCTTTCAGGGTTTCCATCATGCCTAAAATTTTATTTAAACTTTGAGCATATTCAGCAGATTGCGTATCATTAAGAGATAACCTTGCGAGGTTGGCAATAGCTGAAACTGTTTCTGCATTTAAATCTGCAGAAGACTGTGCATCCGATGTAGACATAATATTACCTAATCAGTATTAAAAAAATTCAAATTATCATGCGTTATGATAAGCGATTGACTTGTCCAAATCATCACATTTAGTTAAAGTGGCCACCTTGCGTCCATATAAAGTTTAACTGAGAACGTCCCCGTGATTCTAAAACGACTAATAGGCTTGTTTTCGCCAGATCTCGCTATTGATTTAGGTACTGCAAATACACTTATTTATGCGCCAGGACGAGGCATTATATTAAATGAACCGACGGTTGTAGCCATCCGTCACAGTGGTTCACATAAAATTGTTGCTGCCGTAGGTCTTGACGCGAAACAAATGCTTGGTCGTACCCCAGCAAATATTTCTGCAATCCGTCCGATGAAAGACGGCGTGATTGCGGATTTCGAAGTGACCGAAACCATGTTAAATCAGTTCATTGGTAAGGTACACGAAAAACGTTTATTCCCGCCAGCGCCACGCGTGGTGGTTTGCGTGCCATGTAAATCGACACTGGTTGAACGCCGTGCGATCCGTGAAGCAGTTTATAATGCGGGTGCGCGTGAAGTACGTCTGATTGAAGAGCCGATGGCAGCTGCAATTGGTGCAGGCATGCCGGTTGAGCAGGCGTGTGGTTCGATGGTTGTTGATGTGGGCGGCGGTACAACTGAGATTGCAGTAATTTCATTACAGGGCTGTGTATATGCAGACTCGCTGCGTATTGGCGGTGATGTATTTGATGAACAGATCATCAACTACGTGCGTAAGGCACATGGTTGCGTGATCGGTGAAACCACAGCTGAAGTGATCAAAAAAGAAGTTGGCATGGCACTTCCAGATGAAGGTGCAAAACCGCTGGAAATTGAAGTTCGTGGCCGTAACTTGGCTGAAGGTGTGCCTCGCGCGATTGTGGTGAACTCGGATGAAGTCACTCAAGCGATCTCTGATCCACTACAAAACATCGTGTCTGCGGTGAAATCTGCATTGGAACAAACACCTCCTGAACTGTCTTCTGACATCGCTGAACGCGGGATCGTGTTGACCGGTGGTGGTGCATTGCTGCGTAACCTGGACAAGCTGCTTGCAAAAGAAACAGGTCTGCCTGTTGTGGTTGCTGAAGATCCACTGTCTTGCGTGACTCGTGGTGGTGGTAAGGTACTCGAATTCTTCGACAATCCAAATCATGACATGTTATTTGTAGGCTAAGACAAGGATTCGGCGGGTGCAAGCACATCTGTTTTCTCGACAACCGCCATCTTTTCGCTCTTTTATCATTGCACTGATAACATGTCTGGTGGTGCTATTCTTTGACTGGCGCATGCCACATGTTGTTCAACCTGCAAGGGATGTCTTGTACGCGGCCTATAATCCCATTTATGCCGTGGCTAGCTATCCGGTACTGTCGCGAGAATGGCTGAATCAACAAACCAAATCTGAAGCACAACTGCGTCGTGAGAACACCGCGATGCGGGCTGAGCTATTGCAGGCGCAAGTTCGCTTACAAAAAATTGCAGAGCTTTCTGCGGAAAATACCCGTTTGCGCGGTCTTTTAGATACCCCTCTGATTCTTGATGGACGTATGGAAATTGCTGAGGTCATTGGTACCGATGCTGATCCGCTACGCCATATCATCGTGATCAACCGTGGTTCCAATAACAAGCTGAAAGTCGGTCAGACCGTACTGGATGATATGGGGATTATGGGACAGATTATTGATGTCTATCCGCATAGTAGCCGGGTCATGCTGCTCTCTGATAAAGAACACTCCTTGTCAGTGCGTCTGGAACATACTGGTATGCGTGCCATTGTCTCGGGGACCGGGGATCTGGGACGCCTGAAAATGGAATATGTACCGACCAGCGCCAATATCAAAGTTGGTGAAAAAGTTTACAGTTCAGGTCTAGGACAGCATTTTCCGGCAGGTTATCTGGTGGGAACAGTATCCAATGTGAAACGGCATAATTCAGGGGAATTTGCCCAGATTGATGTTACTCCAGCGGCACAGTTGGCCGGTGGTCATCATGTCGTCGTGCTGTTCTCTGACTCATTAGCGATGGAGCAACCGCATGTCAATCGCTAAGATGCGACCTAAAACACATCGTGATCCTTTATTTGCCATTGTCATATCGGTGATCGTGGCTTCTGTTCTCTCAGTCTATCCACTGTCTTACGAGACCTCGGGATGGCGTCCATTATTTATGTTAATGGTTATGCTGTTCTGGGTATTGTGTCAGCCGACCTGGTGCGGGATCTGGTTTGCATTTGCTACCGGGATCTTCATTGATTTACTGCTTGATGCGCCCTTAGGTCTCAATGCACTCAGCTTTATCATCATTGCTTTTGTGGCACGTTTCCTGACCCGTGAGCGCCGTATTCTGACCTTTGCTAATTTATGGGTCATCACGACAATTGCGATTCTGGCACATTTGATGATTATCTTTTTTGCCCAGATTTCGACCGGCGTACAATTCTCATTTGCACGACATTGGATTCCCATGCTGACTAGTGTCATCATATGGCCAGTGCTTTATTACTTTTTGAGAAAATGGCGCATTTAATCCTCGCTTCCAGCTCACCCCGACGCCGTGAACTTCTGCAGCAACTCGGGCTGAACTTTGAGATCTGTAGCCCAGATGTAGACGAATCTATACTGGAAAATGAGTCCATTGCAGCCTATGTCGAACGTCTGGCGCAAGTCAAAGCGGAAGCGGTGGCCAAGCTGTTTCCGGATGCCATTATTATTGCTGCGGATACCAGTTTAGGTGTTAATAATGAGATTTTGGGGAAACCTGAATCCAAACAGCATGCCTTTGAAATGTGGGAAAAAATTTCAGGAAGATGGCATGATGTGTATACTGGGGTGTGCGTCCGCACAAAAGAAGAAAAATACAGTATAGTAGTCCGTACACAGGTTGAATTTCAGCCACTAAATAGCCATGATATGGAAAGTTACTGGGCAACAGGTGAGCCGCTTGGGAAAGCAGGTGCCTATGCAATACAGGGAATTGCAGCGCGTTATATTCCAAGAATAGAAGGTAGTTATTCTAATGTAGTGGGATTGCCACTATATGAAACAGTACAGTTATTGCAGACGGTTAAGGCACTAAATTAACTGCTGAAAAAGAATTCTTATAATGTTTTGAGTGTTGTTATGTCTGACGAGTTGTTGATTAACGTCACACCGATGGAATGTCGTGTGGCGTTGATTGAAAACGGCACGGTGAATGAACTGTTTGTCGAGCGTACGGCCAAGCGCGGATTGGTCGGGAATATCTATAAAGGAAAAGTGGTCCGGGTCTTGCCGGGCATGCAGGCCGCTTTTGTCGATATTGGCCTGTCCAGAACGGCATTTTTGCATATCAATGACATGGTCTGGCCACGTAGCCAGCCAACGCCGAATGTATTTGAGCTGTTGCAGCCAGGTCTGATTCTTACCGTTCAGGTGATGAAAGATATGCTTGGCACCAAGGGCGCTCGTCTATCTACTGATCTTTCTATTCCTTCACGTTATTTGGTCCTGATGCCATATGGCAATCATATTGGCGTATCGCAGCGGATTGAATCCGAAGATGAACGCAATCGTTTACGCTCGATCATTGAGCGTATTCAGGCAGAACACAAGTTGCCTGGCTCCGTGATTGTCCGTACTGCTGCGGATGGCATTGAAGAAGAGGCGATTGCCCAAGATATGGCTTACTTAGCCAAACTGTGGGAATACATCCAGCGCAAACAAAAAGTTATTGCAGTGCCTTCATTGATCTTTGAAGAGCTGCCTTTGCCACAGCGTGTCATTCGTGACCTGGCCAATGAAGAAACCGAAAAGATCTATATCGATTCACGCGAAATTCACGGCAAGTTGAAAGAGTTTGTGGATGAGTTCGTGCCGAATATGAAAGACCGTTTACTGCATTATCCGGGCGAGCGACCAATTTTCGATTTGTACAATGTCGAAGAAGATCTGCAAAAGGCTTTACAAACCCGTGTCGCACTAAAGTCTGGCGGTTATCTGATGATTGACCAGACTGAAGCCATGACCACCATTGATGTTAATACCGGTTCTTATGTGGGCGGTCGCTCGCTGGAAGATACGGTGTTTAAAACCAATATGGAAGCTACACAGGTGATTGCACGTCAGCTGCGTCTGCGTAATCTGGGCGGTATTATCATCATCGACTTCATTGACATGCAGGAAGCCCAGCACCGTGAAGAGGTGATGAACCAGTTTGTGAAAATGTTGGAACGTGATCATGCCAAAACCAAGATCACCCAGGTGTCTGAACTGGGGCTGGTGGAGATGACGCGTAAGCGTACCCGTGAGTCTTTGGAACACTTGTTATGCGAGTCCTGTCCGACCTGTCAGGGACGTGGATATGTGAAAACAGCAGAATCAGTGTGTTACGAAATTTTTCGGGAAATCCTGCGCTATGCTCGCGCTTATGAATCACAAAGTGGCTTTACTGTGGTTGCTCATCCGGCAGTGATTGATCGGCTGTTAACTGCAGAAGCCCCAGCTGTAGCGGATCTGGAACACTTTATTAATCGTGTAATTAAATTCCAGGTCGAAAATTTATACACGCAAGAGCAATACGATATCATTCTCAGCTGAAATTGTAACAGAATATCGTTAAACACTTGTTACATCTGAAATTTTACAACTCTACTGATATTTACAATACTAGAAACATCAAATTAGCCAAAGCCTTTCTCCCAGTTCTAGGCTTAGCAAAAGGAGTCTATGATGAGTATGAGTAAAGTTGTAATCAATAAAAGCTTGAAACACGTATTAGAACCAAAGGCTGTGCATGCAGGATATATTGTGGATGAACGCGGGAATGAAGTTCAGATTACAGCTTCTATGATTCGCTCTGTCTGCCATCAGTTATTGAAACAATGTCGTACTATTAAAAGTTAATTAAACCAAAATAGATTGCGGTTGTATGAATTTCATTCAAACTATAAAAAGAATAAAATCAAGGGGCTTAAATTGCCCCTTTATTTTTTACTAAACGATTGGCAAAAGTGCTCACATACTTTTTAGCAGTCCATTGCCAGATTTTATTCGTCCGCGGCTAACTGACCGCTTTCAACTTTGGGACGGGTTCACCATCCACAATTCGTTCGAAACGCTGAATTTCTTCTTCAAGATGAGTCAACAGATTCTGCATTTTTGGTAGAGCATTACGGCAAGCGGTAAGACCTACTTCAAGCTTGTCCATATAACTGGTCATGGTGATATTCAGTGCTTGTCCATCCAGTACAATTGAAGCCGGATATAAAGCTTCTAAACGTGCGCCATTCCAGTACAGAGGTTCCTGAGGACCAGGAACATTAGAAATGATCACGTTAAATGCCTGACGTTTTGGCATTAAGCCAGATGCAATATTGAATCCTGCAAGACCGTAGACAAAGGCACTATAGTTCAGAATCTGATTGGCATTCATGCGCTTAAAGCGTTCTTTAGCACTGAGTACACTGCGACGTACCGTTTTAAGACGCTCCAAAGGATCATCCTTATGCGTCCCCAGATTCGCCAGAATCATGGTAATACGGTTAGAAACATCGGAATCATCGCTACGTACAGAAGCGGGCACCATCGCAATTAATGGTTTTTTCGGCAAGGCATTTTGTGTGAGTAAATATTCGCGTAAGGCACCTGAACAGATCGCCAGCACGATATCATTAATCGTTACACCTAAAGCTTTAGAAATATGCCGCAGACGCGAGAACTCAAAAGATTGGGCTGCGAAACGACGTGAGGCACTGACACGCTGATTTAAAATAGAACTTGGTGCCTGAAAGCTGGACACATAATCCGGATTACGCCCCATATCTTTCAGTACGGTTTGCGATAATTCATAAGCCACTCGTGGCGTACATTCCAGCTGTCCTTTAATCGCCTGTAGAACATTCTTCATGCGGCTGACTTTCGGCGCTTTCAGACGTTTTGCTCGTGGGCCTTCTACACACCAAGGTGGCACAATACTTTTGGCATTTGGATCATGAGAAAGTGATTTTTCTACCAGACGCATGCCTGCAATACCATCTACCATCGCATGGTGAATCTTGAAGTACATGGCAAAACGGTTGCCTTCAATGCCTTCAATAATATGACAGGTCCATAAAGGTTTAGCGCGGTCAATCAGTGCGCTGTGTTCTTGGGAAATATAAGTCAGCAGCTCGCGGATACGCCCAGGTTTCGGTAAGGCAATATGACGAAAATGATGATCTAAATCAAACTCTTCATCTTCATCCCAAAATAAACCGTTTAAATAGTTATTAAATGGAGGAATCGGTGAGGATTTGGAATTGCGAATATCAGTCACCAGATCCCGGATAAAAGAGGCTGGTGCATTGTCAGGAATTTGAAACAAAAATAACCCGCCTACATGCATAGGCTGCTGTCGTTTCTCTAAAGACAAAAAAATAAAGTCAATCGGATGTAATGGACGCATAGCGTAGATTGCCTCACTGCATTTTCTTCAGCTGCTCATGTATAAGCAACCTTGTTAGAATTATTGGTATCACATTACAAAGTATAGCGATTTTGTCGCATAAAGGTACTGATTTTTCTGTAGCCGATTGGTTCACAAAAAAACCACCCGACGAACGGATGGTTTTTTAAGATTATTTTTTCAAGTTCCCGGCATGCAAGCCACATTCTTTATGGGTGGCTTCTTCCCACCACCAGCGTCCTTCACGTTCATGCTGATTTGGTAGCACAGGACGGGTACAAGGTTCACAGCCAATGGAAATAAAACCTTTTTCATGTAGTGGATTGTATGGAATTTCCATCATACGGATATAATTCCACACATCTGCACTAGACCAGTTGGCAAGGGGATTATATTTAATCAGCTGTTTGCCTGGACCAGAAAAACCTTCATCAGATTGAACCACTGGAATGTCATTACGTGTTCCCGGGCTTTGGTCTTTACGCTGACCGGTAATCCAGCCATCTAAAGTTGCCAGTTTTTTGCGTAAAGGTTGCACCTTGCGGATTCCGCAACATTCCTGATGGCCGTCACGGTAGAAACTGAACAAACCTTTTTCAGTCGTCAGTTGTTGAATCGCATCTGTTTCCGGGAAACAGATTTCGATATCAATATTATAGTGCTGGCGAACTTTTTCAATAAATTGATAAGTCTCAGCATGCAGACGCCCTGTATCCAGGCTAAATACCCGGAAAGGTTTACCTAAATTAGATGCCATATCAATCAGTACAACATCTTCTGCACCAGAAAATGAAATGGCAATTTCGCCTTCCTGCTCGAGAGCAAGCGCTAAAATTTCACTTGGTGATTTATCTGCATATTCAGATGCAAGCGCATCTACCATAGCAATAGTGGGGATTTTGGTCATATGAGTCCTGGCGGCATAGGCTTGGAAATGACGTGGCCTATATGAATTTATTTCAGATTTATTCTATTTTAATAGAAATGCCCAAAGCTACTTATCACTAAAAAATAAATACTTATGAAAAAAACAGATTTAAAAAAGAACAGTGCAAAATCTTTTTCTTCAGCTATGATAGGGCAAAATTTTTTCAATACAACTGAGGGGATGCTTCATGGAAGTCGTATGTCTAGATCTAGAGGGCGTTTTGGTTCCAGAAATCTGGATCAATTTTGCTAAAAAAACAGGTATTAAAGAGCTCGAAGCAACGACACGTGATATTCCTGACTATGATGTGTTGATGACCCAGCGTTTGAATATTTTAAAACAGCATGGTTTGGGTCTAAATGATATCCAGGCTGTGATTGCGGATATGGGACCATTCGAAGGCGCCAAAGAATTTGTAGAATGGGTAAGTACTCATTTTCAGCTGATTATTCTATCTGATACTTTCTATGAATTTGCTCATCCTTTAATGAAGCAACTAGGCTGGCCAACGATTTTCTGTCATAAGCTGGAAACTGATGAAGAGGGCATGATCACTGCTTATAAACTTCGCCAGCCAGATCAGAAGCGTCAGGCAGTAAAAGCATTACACGGTCTGAATTTCCGTGTGATTGCAGCCGGTGATTCATATAACGATACCACAATGCTGGGTGAAGCAGATCATGGCTTCCTGTTCGACGCACCAGAGAATGTGATTGCAGAATTCCCGCAATTCCCGCCAATTCATGGTTATGACGCATTGAAAGAAGCAATTCGTAATGCATCAGTACGTAATATTCCAGCTTAATTTTTAAGTTTGAAATTAAAAAAAGGCACCAAAGGGTGCCTTTTTTTATTAGAGTAAAACTCTTTATTGCTTAGAAACGGTAGCCGATTTTTAGGCCATAACCCATGGCATGGTTGTCTTCAAAATCACCTACAATAGTACCGCCAGTTTGTGCTTGGGCATCGCCTAACCAGAAATATTTTACGCCAGCCTGAATAAAGTAATTCTCAGCAGGGCTATATTGAGCACCTAAGCCTACATTCCAGTAACCTTCAGTTGGACCTAAAGTCGTTACAGGGTTGCCTGCACCTGAGTCATAACCTACAGAAGCTGAACCTGACCATTTATTATTGAATTTGCGACCTACACCGACTGTTGCTGACCATTGATCATTAGAGTAATCGATCAGATTTTGTGCTTTTTCTTTTGCCAAGGCTGAAGCTTGAGCGAGTAAAGATGGTGTCACAGCAAATTGGTCCCAATGAACCCAACGAAGATTTGCAAAAGCAATAGTATTTTGAGCGATACCTGACTGTAGATCAATATTTACCGACTGAGGTGTAACCGCCTCAACAGTGCTTTCTCTTTCACCTAAAGTCGCCAATAATGGTTTTGCTGGACTTAAAGGATGACCTGCATCAGGAAGTTGTTGTCCTAAAAGAGCTAAATCAGACTGTTCAGAAGATTTTGCTTTATGCTTAATTTCTGAACGATAGGTAACAGAAGCTTTTAATGCAATTTCAGGAATTTGATAAGCAAATCCAGCAAGCCATCCAAAGGCTTCTTCTTGTTTAAGCTGAATGTTATAGCCACTTAATAAAGAATAAGCACCCCCCCGTAATTTAATATCAGCCTCAACAGTTTGCCACACTGGACCAGCATAGAAATTCCAGTTTTCTGTAGGTTGATAACCAATGAGGGCAGTTAAATTATGTGTGTCAACATCAACTGATGTACCTTCTACACCATTACCAAAAGAACCAGCAGTTTCAGCGTATGTTGCATCTGCTCCAAAAGGTTGATCATAGATCAAGCCTAAAGAAATTTTGTCTGTTGCTTGAACTTTAATTGCAGCAGAGGGGAAATAGTAATCTTCCCCCATGTCGTTAATTTTTTCACCTTCAAAAGCAGATACTTTAGATGTCCCTTTCACAGTTGGATCAAGAACAGAAATTCCTGCTTCTGCATAGTTACCAGGTTGTAAAAAAGCCTGAATAGACTGGCCTGAACGGTCTAAACCGGCAGCGAACACGAGAGAAGTAGGCAGGCTAGAAAGAAGAATAGCGATAGAGATTGGCTTAAGCTTCATGGCTCATCCTTGACAATGTTGCATAAATATTAATAAAAGTTGTGGAAAAGTAACACAAATTTAAAAAGAGTAAATGCTCCACTTCGTCCAAGAAATGAACTATGGCGGTTATAAAAAATGATTGCTTAGAGTATTTATACTATATTTTTTTGATTAACTTAATGAAAATAAACAAATAATAATTTTTATCAAAATATATTAAAAACAAAATTTAGGCAAAATTTGATTGGTGATAAAAGCATCGAATAGTATACGGGTGTATAAAAATATAAATGAGACAATAAAAACCACCCGAAGGTGGTTTTTATTAACTAACAGGAATTAGAAGCGATAGCCCATTTTTAAGCCATAACCTAAAGCATGGTTATCTTCAAATTGTGCCACAGAGTTTCCTGTACCAAACATTGATGCAGGTTGAGCTTTAGCATCACCTAACCAGAAGTACTTCACACCACCAGCGATAAAGTAGTTTGCAGCAGGTGAGAATTGTAGACCTAGGCCAACGTTCCAGTAACCTTCAGTTGGACCTAAAGTTGAAACAGGGTTGCCTGCACCTGAATCCCAACCTACAGAGACATTACCTGCCCATTTTTCATTAAATTTACGGCCTACACCTACAGTAGCTGACCATTGATCATCTGTATAACCCACTAAGTCAAAACCATTTGGATTATCTGGGGTTAAGCCTGCGGCACCTAAAGCTTCTGAAACTGTACCAAACTGTTCAGGACGAATTGAAAAATCTTCCCAGTTTACCCAGCGCACATTAGCAAAAGCGACTGTGTCAGCCATGATACCAGTTTGGAAATCAAGGTTTACAGATTGTGGAGTTGTAATTTTGGTAGTAGTGTTTTCGTTATATACCGCACCTGGTCCAGGAACTAAACCAGTTAAAACTAAGCTTGTACCATATTCATTCGTTGCTGCTTCGTGATCAATTTCAGAGCGATACGTTAAAGATGCTTTTAATGCGATTTCAGGAATTTGGTAAGCTAAACCTGCAATCCAGCCTACTGCAGAATCTTCTTTCATATCTGCATTATATTGGCCTAATGCAATAGTAGAACCGTATGCGGTACCACGTAATTGAACATTCCCTTTAACGGTCTGGTATACTGCACCACCATATAGATTCCAGTTTTCAGTTGGTTGGAAACCTAATAGGAACGTTAAATTTTCGGTTGTAACTTCTACTTCAGTTGCTTCTTGGCCATCATGGAATAAGCCCTGTCCAGCAAATAATGCAGCTGGAAGCCCCAAGCCTGCTAATGCTGGGTTTGCTCCAGCATCACCAACTGAATAGGCTGCATCAGCACCAAAAGGTTGATCGTATAAAAGACCCACTGATAATTTATCAGCTACTTGAAACTTTAATGCTGCACTTGGGAAGTAATAATCTTCACCCATGTCTGATAGAGAGGTATTCTCAAGACCAGCTAATGCTGTAGGAATAGCAGCGTTAGGTGTATAACCTGCATTAGCTTTACCAGATACAGATGGGTCTAAAACAGAAATACCTGCTTCAACATAGTTACCAGGTTGTAGGAAGGCTGCAATAGATTGGCCTGAACGATCTAGTGCTGCTGCAAATGCGCCTGTCATAGGCACAGTTGCAAGAATCATTGCAGTAGTTAATGTTTTTAATTTCATTTACGTCTTTCCTTGAGGTACAAATTTATATCTAGCGTTGTTGTTTGCACTTATTAAATTCTTGGAGATTTCGGGTATTTATCCGCAATCATTTGTTACTCCATGTGACAAAAATAGCACAATTAAAATAAGAGTAAATGCTCTAGAAAAAACTAATTAGTCTAAAAAAGCACCAAAATAGAGTTTTTGCACCAAAAAATAGTCGTATTTTAAAATAAGTATTTGAAAGTAAAAGAAATAAAATAATGGAGAAAAAATGATTTTTTGTATAAAAAATATTCTAAAAATATGAAGATTAACGCTGATTTTTTGAAGTATAGATCACATTTTGAAAAGATGGTGCGCCCTGCGGGACTCGAACCCACGTCGGTCGCTTAGGAGGCAACTGCTCTATCCAGTTAAGCTAAGGGCGCGAAAGAAGGCTATTGTACTGTAAAAAATGCAAAAAAAAAGTTATTGCCGAAGCAATAACTTTAAAAATCATCGATTAAAAGATTTTTTGATTAATTCTTAGGGCGCAGTGCCTTAAACAGAATAAACATGATCACTACCCAGATCGGAAGCATCAGTACCGATTCTTTAAAGCCTTGTGTCCACATGATGTAAAGAATGGTCGCAATGAAAGCTAAAACCAGAATATTACTTGCAGGTGACCACAATGCAGGGAAACTGGTCTTTTGTCCTAACTGCTTCATGCTTTGCATAAACTTGAAGTGAGTCAGACTAATCATGGCCCAGTTCAGTACCAATGCACCTACCACCACATAAATCAGGTGACTTAAAGCATCTTCAGGAACAAAGTAATTTAGAAGTACACAGCCGAAAATCAGCAGGGCAGAGAACAGAACTGCAGGAATTGGCACCCCTTGCTTGTTCACGGTCTTGAAGATTTTAGGGGCATTACCTTGCTGTGCCAGACCATAAAGCATACGGCTATTGGCATACATACCACTGTTATAAACAGAGAGTGCCGCTGTCAGGATGATGAAGTTCAGCAGATGTGCTGCCCAGTCAATCCCCAGCTGGCTGAAGATCATCACAAACGGGCTTTTATCTAGACCACCCAGTTCCAGCTGGTTCCAAGGTACTAATGACAACAGAATGGTCAAGGCACCTACATAAAACACTAGAATACGGAATACGACCTGATTAATCGCTTTTGGAATGGTTTTTTCTGGATTTTCAGCTTCTGCTGCTGCCATCCCGATCAATTCAATCCCACCGAAGGCAAACATCAGGAAAGCTAGCATATAAAATAAGCCTTCAAAGCCATTCGGGAAGAAACCGCCTGCTGTCCAAAGGTTGCTGAAAGAAGCACCTGAAGATGCATCAGCAGTCAGGATCAGATAGAGACCAAAGACAATCATGGAAACGACCGCAGTCACTTTCACAATAGACAGCCAGAATTCTGATTCACCGTAGAATTTCACATTGCCGAGATTGACCAGCGTAATTACGATGAAGAAAAACAGGACTGAGGTCCAAGCAGGAATATGAGGCCACCAGTAATTAATATATTTTGCAACGGCGGTGAGCTCGGTCATAGCCACCAGGATATATAAGATCCAGTAGTTCCAACCCGCAAGGAAACCAGGGAATTTGCCCCAGTATTTATAAGCAAAATGGCTGAATGAACCTGCTACAGGTTCATGAACAATCATCTCACCCAATTGACGCATGATTAAGAATGCAATTAAGCCACCAATGGCATAGCCAAGAATAATAGAAGGACCCGCAGATTGGATCACCTGTGCGGAACCTAAGAATAAGCCTGTGCCAATTGCACCGCCCATGGCGATCAACTGAATATGACGGTTCTTTAAGCCACGCTGAAGTTGTGAAGACTCGTTATTCAAAGTGTTCAGCCCGACAATGTAAGAAATAGGTATAAAGATTGTAATGGAACAAAGATAAGAAGCCTAGAGCACCCGTCTGGATGAAATATTATTATCGTATTTATAAAAAAAAATTATAAAAATAAATAGAATAAAAGATATGTGAATCAATATATTAATTTTATTGAAAATGTAACTGATGAGTTTGCTGTTTTTTTAACTCGACACAAATGCTGTTTTTTTATACTTAGGTCGGGCAAGGCAGCTACTTGGCTTTAAACCGATTATACTCGTCTCAGAAATATTCAATAATTTTGATCAGAATAAAGACAAGCCAGAGGAAGAAAGTATTCATGAGTTTCGCTGCCCAAATCAAAATCCCGGCCACTTACCTGCGCGGAGGCACCAGTAAAGGGGTGTTCTTTAAACTGGACGATTTACCTGCTGCTGCACAACAGGCAGGCCGAATTCGGGACCAGTTATTATTAAGAGTGATCGGCAGCCCGGATCCTTATGGCAAACAGATTGATGGGATGGGCGGTGCCAGTTCAAGTACCAGCAAAACCGTGATTCTGACTAAAAGTCAGCAAGAAAATCATGATGTGGATTATCTTTTTGGTCAGGTATCGATTGATCGACCTTTTGTGGACTGGAGTGGTAATTGTGGCAATCTGACTGCAGCAGTTGGGGCATTTGCGATTTCCAATGGCCTGGTCGATCCTGCACGTATTCCTGAAAATGGGCTGTGTACGGTGCGAATCTGGCAGGCGAATATTCAGAAAACCATTATCGCCCATGTACCGATGCAGAATGGTCAGGTTCAGGAATTAGGTGATTTTGAGCTGGATGGCGTAACTTTCCCAGCAGCCGAAGTACAGATTGAATTTCTGGATCCTGCCGATGATGATGCCGAGGGCGGTTCAATGTTTCCGACCGGAAATTTAACCGATACGCTAGAAGTACCGAATATTGGCAGCTTTGAAGTAACGATGATTAATGCCGGGATCCCGACAGTTTTCTTAAAGGCAGAAGATCTGGGCTATAACGGTACCGAGTTACAGGACCATATCAATAATGATGCAGCTGCCTTGGTGAAGTTTGAAACCATCCGAGCCTATGCTGCTCAACAGATGGGTCTGATTCAGGACATTAGTGAAGCTGTTACACGTCAGCATACGCCAAAGATCGCTTTTGTGGCTCCGCCAAAGACTTATACGTCCTCTAGTGGTAAGGAAGTCACTGAAACAGATAGCGATATTCTGGTCCGTGCCTTATCGATGGGTAAGTTGCATCATGCCATGATGGGAACAGCCGCTGTAGCGATTGGAACAGCGGCAGCGATTCCGGGAACCTTGGTTAATCGTGTTGCAGGTGGCGGTGAACGTGAATCAGTCCGCTTTGGTCATCCTTCCGGTACCTTAAGAGTGGGTGCGCAAGCGGTGCAGGAAAATGGAGAATGGAAAGTAAAAAAAGCCATCATGAGTCGTAGTGCGCGTGTGCTAATGGAAGGTTGGGTGCGTGTTCCTGAAGATGTTCTTTCTTAAAATTATTTCTTGAGAAATTAGCCTAAGTAAAACCATCAGTTCTCTGGTGGTTCTTTTATTGATGCAGATTTTCTATCTCAAATTTTCAGTCTAAATACAGAATTATGAAACAACATTTGGATTTAAGACTGAAAATTCAAAGCAATTCTAGGTACAATGCCTGATAACAGACAGGCACTTATAAACTGTCATTTTATTATTCTGGCTACGTATTCGAGGCGAATGTGTCATCTATCACTGACGTATCAACCCATGCACTAACTCAAGCACAACAACGGATTCAACACGATTTAATGACTGCTTTGGAAGCCTTTTCCATTCCGGAACCGTTAAAGTCGGCAGTACATCATGCCGTAATGCTAGGAGGAAAGCGGGTACGTCCAGCACTCTGTTATGCCACTGCCGCTTTAAAACCGAATCAGAATAGTGCTGCGGTACGCCGTGCCGCAGTTGCGATCGAGTTTATTCATTGCTATTCACTGGCACATGATGATCTGCCATGTATGGATAATGACTTGTTACGTCGTGGTCAGCCCACTTGTCATGCTGCTTTTGGTGAAGATACGGCTCTTTTGACGGGTGATATTTTGCAATCTATGGCGTTTGAAATTCTGGGTAGTCGTCTGTTTGATCAGGGGCCTGCAGTAGAACCTGCGATTGTCTTGAAGCAGATGCAGATTCTGGCGACTGCTTCCTCGAAAATGGTCAATGGTCAGGTACTGGATTTACAGGCCGAAGGCAAAAAAATTGATCAGGAAGCACTGGAGACGATTCACCGAAATAAAACCGGTGCCTTGATCAGTGCAGCGATTATGATGGCAGCGGTGACGATCTTTGAAGGAACTGATCTGGCCATTCCAAAATTGCGTGAATTCGGGCAAGCCATTGGTCTTGCTTTCCAGGTGCAGGACGATATTCTGGATATTATTTCTGATACAGAAGTGCTGGGTAAAACGGCGGGCAAGGATGAACAAGTGGAGAAGTCAACTTATCCTGCATTGATGGGTTTAGAGCAAGCCCAAGCCTATGCACAGCAATTACATGATCAGGCCATGACTGCACTGAATCATTTTGAAAGTCAAGCCGATGACCTGATGCAGATTACCCAGTTCCTGCTGACACGTAAAAGCTGATTTGAATAAACTAATCTTCCTGAAATCAGCTGAAAACGAGCATAAAAAAGAGGACTTAAAGTCCTCTTTTTCTTTTATATTAAATTATTTGCTTTCGTTATACAGACGTTCTGCCTGTTCAAAGCGTGTTGTAATTTCAGCTGTTGGTGCTTTGCCTAAGAGACTTACAACTACAATCGCAATCCAAGAACAGATAAAGCCTGGAATAATTTCATAGATGCCGGCTGGAATAAAACCAAGACCTGTTCCACCAATAGTATTCTTCCACAGAATCACCATACATGCACCAACGATCATGCCTGCCAAGGCACCATTCAAGGTCATACGTTTCCAGAACAGAGACAGAATAATCAGTGGACCAAAAGCAGCGCCAAAACCTGCCCAGGCATACGCCACCAGACCAAGCACTTTAGATTCAGGATTACCAGCCATCCAGATCGCCAGTAAAGCAATGAGAAGCACCATCAAACGACCGACCCAAACCAGTTCTTTTTGTGAGGCATTTTTACGTAGGAATGATTTATAGAAGTCTTCAGTCAGGGTACTTGAACACACCAGTAACTGACAGCTAAGCGTACTCATCACCGCGGCCAAAATTGCCGCCAGAACCACACCGGCAATCCATGGATTGAACAGGATTTTAGTCAGTTCCATAAACACGGTTTCAGGATTGGCATTCACCACAGCAGCGAGTTCCGGATGTTGCTGGAAATAGGCAATACCAAAGAAACCTGCGGCCACTGCACCACCCAAACAAAGCGTCATCCAGGTCATCCCGATACGGCGTGCATTTGGAATCGACTTCACTGAATCGGCGGCCATGAAACGCACTAAAATATGCGGCTGACCAAAATAACCCAAACCCCATGCCATTAATGACAGGATCGCGATGGTACTCAGATCACCGACCAAGTTCATGGCCTGTGGACGTGCGGCTTCCAAAGCGAGCGTAACTTGCGACATATCTGAAAAAGTCAGGATGGTTACGATTGGCGTAAGAAGCAGGGCGAAGATCATCAGGGTTGCCTGAATGGTATCCGTCCAGCTGACTGCTAGGAAACCGCCAATAAACACATAACTGATCGTTGCAATCGCACTGATCCAGAGCGCTGTACTATAAGACATGTCGAACATACTTTCGAACAGCCGCGCCCCTGCCACCATGCCTGAAGCACAGTAAATTGCAAAGAAAATCAGAATGACAAATGCAGAAACCACACGCAGTACTTTTTTCTGATCGTTAAAACGGTTCGAGAAATAGTCCGGTAGGGTCAGGGCATTATGCTGGACTTCGGTATGGACCCGTAAACGACCCGCAACCAGCAGCCAGTTCAGCCAGGCACCGATAATCAGACCAATCGCAATCCACATTTCAGACAGGCCTGAAAGATAAATTGCACCCGGCAAGCCCATCAGCAGCCAGCCACTCATGTCGGAAGCCCCTGCAGAAAGTGCAGTTACGAAACTACCTAAACGTCGGCCCCCTAAGATGTAATCAGAAAAGTTGTTTGTCGCGCGGTATGCCATCAGGCCAATTACGACCATGCCGACAATATAAAAAAGAAAGGTAATTAAGGTTGGATTTAGGGAGCTCATACGGTATCCATTTTTAAGTTGGACAGTAGATCGAAACAAGGATTATGACAGATGCGAAAGACTTTAACCCGAAAGCCAGGCAACATCGAATCCAGAGGATTTCAAAAATAAACGCGAAATTTAACCATAAATTCACAATCTTTGCTGAGATTTTCTTATTTTGAAAGAAAATAGGCAACCAATTGGCTGCCTATTGTGAAGTATCTCTGAAATTTAGTGACGTCCCATCACACCGCGAATGGTATTCAGCACATCGGCAGGCAAGACCACAGTCTTGGCATTTGGAGACTTGGCCATATCCTGCATGGCTTTGACATATTGTTCACCCAACAGATAAGCCACAGGAATTTCCTTATCGCCAATTGCCTGACTCACCATATCAATCGCACGCTGTGAAGATTCTGCCAGTACGACTTGCGCTTCTGCATCACGACGTGACGCTTCCAGACGACCATCAGCTTCCAGAATGGCGGCCTGTTTTTCACCATCCGCTTTAGTGACGGTTGCACGACGTTGACGCTCTGCCGCTGCCTGTTCTTCCATCGCCGTCTGCATGGTTACAGAAGGTTTGATATCCTGGATTTCAACCGTCTTTAAGGTGATTCCCCAGTCTGAAATATCATCAGAAATGCTGGACTTTAAACGTGCCTTGATATGATCACGCGAAGATAAGGCATCATCCAGATCCATTTCACCCACGATCGAACGTAGCGAAGTTTGTACCAGGTTCTGAATTGCCCATGAGTAGTTCTCAATCCCGTACACCGCTTTTTCAGGAGTTGTCAGGTTGATATAAGCTACCGCATTCATCAGCAGAACTGCGTTATCACGGGTAATTACTTCCTGCGAAGGAATATCCAAAACGATATCTTTCGTGGTGACTTTATAAGCCACTTCATCTACATAAGGTATGACAAAATTCAGGCCAGGATTAAGCGTGGTGTGGTATTTACCCAGACGTTGCACGATCCACTTATAGCCTTGTGGAACAATTCGTACACCTTTAAAAATGGTAATCGCAACAAAGGCCAAGAACGCAATAACAATGATAGTGCCAGCAGACATAATTTATTCACCTTTTTCGTTTTGATATTGAGTGCTGTGGGGCTGTACAACCAGGTCATTTCCCAAGATATCGACAACACGGACACGATCTCCGACTTGAACTTTATCCAGAGCGCGGCAATCCCATTCATCCGAGCCTAAAACAGGCAGCGGAAACCGGACCCGGATCTGATCCTGTTCAAGATCGGTCTGGATCACCATGCCAATTTGGCCAATGGTTGCTTCACGCGACAAGCCGGCTTTGGTCTTGTCGATAGAAAGTGGCTTGATAAACTTGAACCAGAGCAAGGTACAAAGAACAGACAGGATGATCCAGGTCAGGATTTGAGTGGTCAATCCCATCATCGGGAACATCCAGTACAGAATGCCGACCATAATGGCACCAATCCCGAACCAGAGGGCAGCAAAAGCGGGCAGGAGTAATTCTGAAAGAATAAGAAGTATTCCCAATACAAACCAGTGCCAAGGTTCAAGAACTAATTCCATATCGTGACCTATATTGCTAAGTATTTAATTAATCATCATCTTTATATGATTTACTTCCAATGTAGCAGATGCTGCAGCAGATGAATATAAAAAATTTCTGATTAAAATTTTGCCGGTCGTGCAGGCTTGAATGCAGCCGGAGACTGCTTAAAATCACTGATGGCTTTTTCAATTGAACGGATTTTCAGTTGCGCGGCTTTTTCACCTTCAAGAATGGTTTCATTGCTGGCTTTTAAATCCAATGTGCCGATATGGCCTACTTTAGGCTGGATTACAATATTGGCCTGGCTGAGTTCTTCATTGATGCTTTGCTGACCCATGATATTAATCGTCTGGTCCAGTACGCCCCACATGTTGAGCGCTTTATTGCTGTCCGGACGGGCAGAAATATCTACGGCAATAACAATATCAGCTCCCATATCTTTGGCCGTTTTTACTGGAATTGGGCTAACCAGACCGCCATCGACATATTTTGTACCGCCAATTACAGCGGGTACAAAGACATTCGGAATACTGCAAGAGGCACGCACGGCTTGTCCGGCATTGCCTTTAATAAAATCAGCTTTACGGCCATTGTCCAAGCGGGTTGCCACTGCCGCGAAGCGAATCGGGAACTGTTCAATCGGTTTATTCGCCACATTTTTATTGACGAAATCCTGCAGTTTCTGTCCGGCAATAATCCCTTGACGGTTCAAGGTTAAATCACGAATATCAGATTCCTTAAAGTTCAAGGCGATTTGCTGCAACTGATAAGGAGATTTGCCGCTGGCATACAGGCTGCCCACGAAGCTTCCGGCACTGGTGCCAGTAACAATCTTCGGTTTGATGCTATGCGATTCGAGGACTTTGAGTACCCCGATATGGGCAAAGCCTTTGGCACCGCCACCACCGAGTGCAATAGCCACCACAGGTTCACGAGCCTGAAGAGGAGTAGAGGTTGTTGGGGTTTTAGTAGCTTTATCACATGCTGCAAGGCTTAAACCCAGGCAGCCAATCAGAGCATAACGGGTTAATTTCATTATAAAAAACTGGCGATTAAATCAACAAAATTCAGGCTATCACATCAAAAAAAGCCAGTTTTGCCTAGTCTTTTTTCAAAAGCTTTTGTAACGGCTTGGCGACCCAATCCGGATTTTTGGCCGAAAATTTACCTTCATAATGCTTATAGATTTGTTCCAGATCATATTCATAATCACCTGTCAGGTGATATACACCGAGGATATGAATGGTCTTGATATCATAGTCAAAGGAAAACATCACGATCGGCAAATTGGCTGCCTTGGCAATGTGGTAGAAACCGCTGCGGATTTTTTCTGGCGCCTTGCGAGAACCCTCTGGTGCCATACCCACCCAGATCCGGTCTGCTTTATTAATCACATCAACAATCTGTCGGGTATGACCTTGCGGTGTATCGCGTACTACAGGAACTACACCGATCCATTCCAGAATGGGTTTAAGCGGAGTACGAAACAGGCTGTCTTTACCAAAAATCGTAATCTGAATACCCAGACCGAGTAGAGCATTAAAGCCTAACCAGGCATCGATATTCGAGGTATGTGGGGAAATAATTGCCACTGCTTTAGGCAGGTTAGGGAACTCGCCTTTGAGCTGCCAGCCCTGAGCCAAAAATAGCTGTTTAAACAGGGTTTGGCTCAGTTTACCTCCGCGGGAGGGAACCAATGGAGGGAGTTTGGGAAAGCGTGTTGTACTCATCGATGTCTCATCCTGAAACGTATTTTTCTTTATTTTTGATCATATTAGACTGTTGAAAAATCTGGATCATTGGCAAAATGTATAGCGATGATGGATGCTTTTAGCATTTTTACCTTAAGGACCTGCGCTGAATATGCGGAATACTTATATTTTATTGTTTTCCCTATATTGGGCACAGGGGCTCCCGGTCGGGTTTATGACCCATGCCTTGCCGGTCATTCTGCGGGCTGAAGGCGTATCTCTGGCACATATTGGTGGCTTTGGCCTGCTCATGCTGCCATGGTCGATAAAAATCTTCTGGGCACCTTTAGTTGATCGCTATGGATCAAGATCCAGAGGCCATTATCGAAGCTGGATTATTCCTTTGCAATGGCTTTCTGTCGCTGTGCTGATAGGACTGTCTTTCTTGCCGATCCAAGCCTTAAACCAGCCGCTGTATCTGCTGATCTTTTTTATCACGTTGTTAGTAATGAATGGGATCGGTGCTACTCAGGATATTGCTACTGATGGACTGGCAGTCAATATTCTGAAAAATGAACAGCAACACTGGGGCAATACCTTTCAGGTGATTGGCTCCCGCTTGGGCTTTATTGTTGGAGGCGGGGCAATCCTGTGGTTACTCGACTTTTTGCAATGGCAGATGACCTTTTTGCTACTGGCAGCTCTGGTCTTTCTGAATACTTTACCGGTGTTATGGTTTAAAGAACCAGATCATCAAAAGATGATTTCTTCATCATCTGAGAAATTACCTGCTCCGGCTAGAATCAAAGCCTATTTTCAATATTTTTTAGCTGATTCTACCTTGGCGACATGGCTGCTGGTTTTACTAACCTTTAAAGTGGCGGATGGTCTGTCTGGGCCCTTATTAAAACCTTTGATGGTCGATTTGGGACTGAGTTTTAGTCAGATCGGTATTTATGTCACCATGCTTGGTGCTTTTGCAGCATTAATTGGCGCAGGGCTAGCAGGCTGGTGTTTGAAATACTGGTCGCGCAGCTGGAGTTTAATGATTTTCTCTATTCTGAAAATACTCAGTCTAATCGCTTATGCCTGGCTGGCTGCACAATATGAAGCCCAGAACAAAGTAGCAAACTGGATCATTTATCTCATTAATGCTGTTGAAGATATGGTATCGGCCATGCTCCTAGTGGTTATGCTGACCTTGGTGATGCAATACAGTCGCAAGCATCTGGCAGGGACTGATTTCACCTTTCAGGTCGCCTTGATGGCTACTATAAGCGGGGGACTTTATAGCCTGAGCGGGCTACTAGGGGACGCTTTAGGTTACCAAAACTATCTAAATTTGATCGTAATTATTGCGATTTTTTGCCTGATTCCTATTTTCCGATGGATGAAAATGGCAAGAAATATTTAAAATCCTTTATGTATAAATAAGTTAATGACTCCCCACCTAAAGTATTAAAAAGAATATGTAAATATTTTTTTAATAATTTTGTAATATAGGCGTCGTGTGTATTATTTGTAACAAAATAAGTTAAAGGATTTTTTAATGAAAACTAAGTTAGCAACAGCAATCGCACTCAGCCTTTTAGCGGGGACTACATTTGCAGCACCAACTTTCTATGGTGAAATCGATCTTTCTCTAGATCATGTACAAGCAGATAATAAAAATGGCGTAGAAGATCGTCATATTACTGACCTGAACTCTAATAACTCATTCTTGGGTTTAAAAGGGGACGAAAAATTAACCGACCGTTTAAGCGCGTTATACCAAGCTGAATTCACATTCTATAGTGATGAAGGTTCAAACAGCAGCAATGACGTATTCGTACCGCGTAATATTCTCATTGGTTTAAAAGATGAGAAATTAGGTGCGTTAAAAGTCGGTAAGATTGATACGCCTGTAAAACAGCTTTCTGCTGTAGTGGATACTTTCAACAACTATGTAGCAAACAATGCTGACGTAAACGGTATTATGGCAGGTGAAAACCGTATCGATAACGTATTGGTTTATGAAACTCCTGCATTCAATGTTGGCGAAGGTAAAGTTGAAGCAAAACTTCAACTTGCAACTGGTGAAGGTAATGACACAATTAAATCTACTAAAGGCGGTTATACAGTCGCTGGCCGTGGTTTAGGTGACTCTTGGTCTTCTTCAGTCGTTTACTCAGACAAAACTTTTGTCGCAGGTCTGGGTTATGACAAAGCAATTCCTTCTCGTTTCTTAGGTCGTGGTTTCCTAAATGCCGACAATACAGCTCCTCGTTTAGGCCAAGATGTTACAGCAAGCCGTAATGTTGTTGCAGAAGCAAATACAGTTCGTGCAATTGGTCGTGTCAACTTAGAGAATGGTCTATCACTTCGTGCATTGTATCAAACTTCTGATATTGAAAATGCTTCTGCTAGTCCAGCAGCAAACCAAGCCGCAGCAGCAACTATCGACGATGCTCAAGCATGGTTGATTGGTGCTGAATATAATCTACCAAACGCGAAAAAATGGACAGTAAAGGGTCAATATAGCTACAGCGATGTGACTTTCAATAATGCAACTCCAGACTTTGAAGCTAAGCAATTTCTTGCTGGTGTAGACTACGCTTTATCTAAGCAAGTGAAAGTGTACGGTACAGCAGGTTACTTAACTATTGAACAAGGTTCTGATGAAGACAATCAGTTACTTGTTGGTACAGGCTTCGAATACAAATTCTAATTTTAGAACAAAATAAAAGCGGTGCTTCGGCATCGCTTTTTTATGCCTGAAACAACAAAACTTAGCAATTTTAGGTCTAATCCTGAAAGTTCCCAGTTGTTACCATGACAGAAAACTTTCAATTCCTTTTTAAATTATGACCATTCAAGCTGTTCTATTCGATCTCGACAATACCTTGACCCATCGTGATCTGACGACACAGGCCTATAGCCGTTATCTGGCGGAGTATTATGCTTCGGCACTAGCACAGATTGAACTTGAGAAAATTATTGAGATTGTGCGACGCATAGACAATGGCGGTTATCCGAAAAAGGAATTGCTGACTCATGGCAGTATTGGCGCTTCAGCTGCATATGCATTGTTGCAGGAATTATCATGGTTAACTCCACCAGATCTAGATGAGCTAGCGCAGTTCTGGTTCAGTCAGTTTGGACGTTTCGCCGTAGAGATGCCGCAAGCAGGGCAAGTATTAAAACAGCTTAAAACTGAAGGTTATCGCTTAGCCATTGTGTCTAATGGTGGACATGAGACCCGATTAAATACTATTCGCGGTTTAGGTATTGCAGAGTATTTTGATGAGATTGTCAGTTCAGGATTGGTCGGTTTCAGCAAACCGCAGGCAGAAATTTTTCAGATTACCGCAGAGCGTTTAGGCGTGCAGCCAGAGAAGTGTCTATATATTGGCGATCATCCTGTTAATGATATTCAAGGCGCAACAGCCGCAGGTATGCATGCTTTATGGATGCAAGGTTTCCATCCGGATGCCGGACATATTCAATATAAGATTCAGCAATTACCAGAAATCTTTGATCATTTACAGCGGCTTAAGCAGCTTTAAGTAATCCGGTGACTATTCATGGCTTTTGCCCATTGGTGAGAATGACAGCGTGGACAAGTCTGTTCCGCTTCTTTTAAATACTGGACTTGACCGCAATAAATACAAGCATAAAGCTCTTCTGGCTTGACTTCTTTGACTATGCAGCAGGATTTAGGGAAAAGCGGGAGCCCATGCCGAACATCATCTGGATGGAAATACAAAATGCTGAATTTACCGTCAGTTTCCAGTAAACCTAAACGCACCTGACCCAAATGTTCAATGCCTTGCTGACGCATTTCAGCAAAGAATTCATCATGAGACATTTTGCCTTTTTTAATTTCATCAATGACCAGTAAACCATCTTCCACAATATGAATCGGTTTGCCTTCGAGCAGGTCTTCAAACCATTGAAATTTCATCATGAGCCAAGTGGTCAGACGATACAAGAAAATGATCACCGACATGATCAGCGCCGCCTGGATCAGGGGAAGATCTTCTGTAAACATCGGATCGCCGGCAATAGAACCCAAAGCAAGAATGATGGTGACTTCAAAGATCGAAAGTTGTCGTACCCCACGTTTACCTGTCAGCCGCAGAAACAGGATAATCATCGCGTACATGACTACACAGCGCAGCAAAATCTCTGTGGCAAATTCCCAAGTCGTATCATTTATAAATATGGTGGCCCAGTCCATTGTTATTATTCCAGATCACTCTTTGTTCTGAGTCTAGCAATCTCGGCTGTTAGTTTGCTGCTGTAATTGTGTAAGATTTTGAATAAAAATAAATTATGTTTTTTGAATGTGATTGCTGTGAGTAAAAGATATAAGGACTTTAAGAAAATAAGATAGATATTTCGTGTAAATATTGATTGATTATTCAACAGATTAAATTTGAACCAGTTCACATTTTACTCTGTGTAATTTTTAAGCAGCACAAATAATATCCTGCTGAAATATATCAAGATAAAATCTGAGCAATTTCCTGGGAATAATGAGAACTATTTAATGATTTGTAATCAAATAACTTGATAATTATAAATTTCTGTATGTTGTGCCCTGAAAAATATAGCGATTAGATCAAGCTAAAAATCTGTTTTTTAAATTAAAAATATTGATTTTGACTTCCAAGAAAGGATGTATTGTGAAAAAGATATTCACGCTTTTAACGGTTATGGGCTTAAGTACAGCGGTATTTGCAGATGCAGACTGGAATTATACTCAGCCTGAACAATGGTCGACTCTAAACCAGAAATATTCAGCCTGCAATGGACTGAATCAGTCACCGATCAATATTGAGCGAACTGTCAAAGCCGAACTGGAACCGCTCAAGTTTAGCTATAACACCATGATTCACGCAATCGAAAATAAAGGTCATACCGTTCAGGTGGACTTTGCTCAAGGCGGAGAATTGCAGCTGGATGGTGAAACTTTTGTACTGAAACAGTTTCATCTGCATAGCCCAAGTGAGAACCTAATTAAAGGCAAGAGCTATCCTCTAGAGATTCATTTTGTCCATGCCAATACTCAAGGTGAACTTGCTGTAGTGGCGATGATGTTTGCGCAGGGTACAGAAAATCCGATGCTTAAACGTATGTGGAATCGCTTGCCGAAAAAGCAAGGTGAAAAAGTCGTCTTGAAAACTCCGCAACCTGTAAATGAGATGTTGCCTAAGAATTTGGATTATTACCGCTTTAGTGGTTCGCTGACGACACCACCATGTTCTGAAGGTGTGCGCTGGTTGATTTTGAAAGAGATCCAACAGGCCTCTGCGACACAGATTTCAGAATTTTCCAAGTTAATGGGTCATCCAAATAACCGTCCGGTACAGCCCTTAAATGGCCGTGTGGTGCTGGAATAACAAAAATCTGGATGAGAAAGCAGACTTAGTTCTGCTTTTTTTAATTCTGATACAAATTTCAATAGCCTAAGGTCAAAAGAACTTTGTGGCGAAAGCTGAACGAATTAATATAGATAAGATTTCCTTGGGTCTTTCTGCTGCCATGCTCTTTGACTTAAAAACCATGATCCAGCCATTCACAGCGCTTTCGCCACAGCAGAAGAAGCTGGATCGTCTGATTGATAAAATCGAACAGCAGAAGCTGGAGTTAAAACAATGGCAACAGGCTGAAGAAGATCTACAGCAATATACGCATAAAACTTTCATGCCGGTCTATCATGAATTGCATGGTGTTCTGTTTAAGCAGCTCGAACAGCTCTGGAAGCACTTGCAGGAAACAGATTTTACCAAGGCCGAGTTGGTAGTACTGGATGAGAAGATTCAATACCTGGCAGATTATCTGCAAGATTCTCAGGCGATGTCAGCGCAAGAAGCCAATAAGGTCAATGAAATCTTCACCTATTATCAGCAACGTGCTGAACATGCTCAATTCAGAAAAAGCCAAAAAAAGACCAATGAACTGGAAAGATTCTTTAAGAATGAAAATGTCCCAGATCCGGCTGATGCTGAGGGATTTGAAGAATGGGCCTCTGATCATTTTCAGCAAATCCGCGAGCGAGCCAAACTAAAACGCCAGCGGGAAAAGCAGGAACAGGCAGCCGCGATGGCAGAGCAGTCAGTGAAATCGGTGTATTTAAAGATTGCTGCGGCGATTCATCCAGATCGTGAAGCGAATGATGTAAAGAAGATTAAAAAGACTGAATTGTTGCAACGTGCCAACGAGGCATATGCAGAACAGGATTTGTTTGCCTTACTGAAAATGCAGCTTCAGATTGAGCAAGATCGAGATCCTTCGCAAAAGAGTTTAAGTGCAGAGCAAGTCAAGCTGTATCAAATGGCTTTGGATGTGCAGAGCCAGAAGTTACAAGAGCAGATTGATGCATTGATCAATCGATTGGTCTGGTCATCAAAAACCAGAATTGCAGTCAAAAAAGCAAAGGGAAAAGTTCAAATTGCTGATCTGTATAAGCAGATTGATGAAGATACTTCTACTATAAAGCAGCAGATTAAAGTAGAAAAAGAACGTTTGATGTATATCAAAAAGGTGAAAGGATTAGAGATGTTTTTAAGGCATGGGATGCTCTAATGTTTTTCTCCCTCTTCCTTTGGGAAAGGGTCGGGGTGAGGGTTATTTTTTAGATTCACCTCTCCCTAACCCTCACTTGCGCTTCGTTTTAAAGCAGTGCTTTAAAACTTGCTCAGAAGAGGGAATTCCATTGTGTATCATATAATAAGAATAATATTAAGAAGAAATAAAATGAAAATAGATCCTCAATTATTAGAATTCGCTAAATCCATGCGCCACTCTGCTACAGATACAGAAAACCTGATGTGGCAATTGCTTCGTGCTAAACGCTTTATGAATCTCAAGTTTCGCCGTCAGCATGTGATTGCTTCCTTTATTGTAGATTTTTACTGTCATGAAATTGGTTTAGTGATTGAGTTGGATGGCAGTCAGCATGGAACGGATGATGTTATTGAATATGATGCTGAACGGACTAAGTTTTTGGAAGCTTTAGGTTTAGCGGTTGTACGGTATTGGAATAATGAAGTGTTGTTAGAAACTGATGCTGTATTAGATGATTTATGGGAAGTGTGTTTAGGGCTTAAAAGTAAAAACACCTCTCCCTAACCCTCTCCTAACAGGAGAGGGAATTTCATTACTAAATCCATGCAAGTATTAATTCAAATGACGCTCCCTCTCCCTTTGGGAGAGGGTCGGGGTGAGGGAAAATTAAGAGAAAATTTTATTCATTATAAGACTCAGTTCACAATGATTATTTTGTTGATACGGAATTTTGGGTAAATAACCGATATGCTCTTTCTCAATAATTTTTAGAGCGTTAAGAGCTTTTGAAGGCTTATCTTCACCTGAAGTTTGATTTGGATAATAAGCTTCAATAGCACCTAAATTTAATACAAAATAACCTAAATCATATAAGCGGTTTATTAGTTGAATTTTTTCTTCTAAACAGAAAGTTTCGGGTAATTTTAAAGCTTCTCTCCTTTTATTATTTGTTTCAAATTCGAAAAGTTCATCAATCTCTTTTAAATCATCATCTGAAACTTCATCTCGGTTTTTAATCTTATTTGCTAGTGCTTTTAAACGTTTATATTTATCTTGCCAAGAAAGCTTCTTTATCTGTTCTGAAATAATTGATCCCTTAATCTTGCTACTGATATTTTTCTCCTCACATATCTGATCTAGTTTTGTTAATAGTTGCTGTCTCAAACTATTTAGTTCAGATGCATTAGAACTAAAATCAAGTTTATCGAACCCGTCTATTAGTATATCTAAATCTAATAGGGTAAAGACTTCAATATCAAAGTGTTTATAGAACTCATAAAATCTTTTAGTGTTCATCTTTCCATTTATTCTAATAATGGGAATATTTGTTTTTTCAAAACAGTAATTTTCATTGATAAATTTTGATAATCCCTTTAGGAAAATTAAATCTGAATCACCTTCTACTAACAATACTTTTTTAGAGAAGAAAGCAGGGGTACTATTTTCATAGCAGATAATTTGGAAAGCATCTTTATAAGAACTATTTTGAACAAAGTTAATTTCTTTGGCTTTTGAACATGGAGGAGTTGAGGAAAAATCTTTATATATTTTAATAAAACAAGTTTCTTTGGCCGTAGCAGAAAAAAAGTTTGGAGAATGTGTTGTGACAAATACTTGGTCTTTGATTGATAGTTTTTCAAGAACATTGTAGAGGATTCTTTGACCATTGGGGTGAAGGTACAACTCAGGCTCTTCAAAGAGGAATATATAATCAGTATTTTGACTATCAGAATTAAGCTTCTCAACATAAGTTCTAAGTATAGAAAATACTAAAGTGCGCTTAACACCATCACCTTTATAATCAATGGTAGTTTTTATGCCATCATCAACTAGAATTTGAGTACTATTAAAAATCTGTCTTACTTCTGGGTTAGGTATTTGCAATTCTAATTTAATCTGAGAAAAACTTTCTTGAAAGACTTGTTGGATATCAGACTCTAGTATTTTTAAGCTATCTAATCGTTCATCTAATAATTGCTCATTCCCTTCATCATCTTTGATGAGCTGACGATTAAGCATTTTATTAAGTTTTTCAAATGAATTTTTTATTTCTAAAAATTCTGGAGACTTCTCAATTTGAGTAAATAAAATTTTGACTAATTTACCAAAACTTGTACTTTCTTTAGTTTTTGTTTCATCCGTGAAATCTTTCACTGCTGGTATATAAATAGGTTCAGGAAACATTGGTGTAACTGTGTTGCTGAAACCTGTTGGTAAATGTTCCCAGTCATAGGCGAATTGATCTGAAGGTAAGTTGAGAATCAACCCTTCTATTTTTTCCTTAGCAGCGGCTTGAGAAGAAATATTACTTACATCATTTTGTGTAAATTGATATGTGTCTTTTAGAAAAGTTTTTAGTTCACCCCCTTTCTTACCTTTAAGCTCACTAGCTATCCAATCTGCTTTATAAATTATATTAATCGGCACTTTTTTATAGCAAAGTAACTCACTCGTACAATCTATTTTGTATTTTCTTCGAAATTTAAGTTCATTGTTTTCAATAATATTTTTAATGCGAGATCTATTTTCCTTATCTAAAATTTTATTTAGATCTGTTTCTGTGACATTTGAAAATGTCACATCTATAAAAATTTCTTTAGATTTTTCATAAAAATCCGATTCTGAGATTTTTGTGCCTTTTAAAAATAAGTTAATTGCTAAAAGACCAGTTGATTTTCCTGCATTGTTCTCTCCTATAATACAGTTCATCTGTGCAGGTGAGAGATCAATCTCTTTTATACCCCTAAAGTTTGCTATATGTATCTTAGAAATTTTCATTAAATTTTATCTTCTTGATTATTTGATAAATAATATATTTTTTAAACAAAAAAAAGTCACCCTGTGGATGACTTTTTTTAAATTTAATTATCGTATTACAGTGCCGCAATCTGCTCCATATTCGCTTTAATCTTTGCTAACTGATCAGCAAATTCAGCAAGTTTCACTTTCTCGCCTTCAACCACAGCAGCAGGTGCTTTTGCCACGAAACCTTCATTCGAAAGTTTGTTGGCAATCTGGTCATGCTGTTTTTGAACCTTGTCTAAGTCTTTTTGCAGACGGCCCAATTCCGCTTTAGGGTCAATGAGGCCCTTCATTGGAACGAATACAGACACGTGACCAACCACAGAAGAAGAAGACAATGGAGGTTGCTCACTGTCGCCTAAGAAGGTGATGCTTTCAACTTTCGCCAATGCTTTGAACAGTGCTTCAATACGAGTGATCTGTGCTTTTTCAGCTTCAGTTGTATTCTGAAGAAGAACTGGTAATAAGCGAGCATTACCTAAGCCCATTTCACCACGGATGTTACGTACCGCACCGATCAGACCTTGCAGCCATTGCATATCTGCTTCAGCTTGTTCGTTGATCTTCGCTTCGTCAGCAACAGGGTACTGAGCCAGCATGATGGTTTCGCCAGAGATTCCCAGTTTAGGTGCAAGCGTTTGCCAGATTTCTTCAGTCAGGTAAGGCATGATTGGGTGAGCAAGACGTAAAGACGCTTCCATCACAGCCAATAACACACGACGAACTTCAGCTTTACGCTCTTCAGATACGTTTTCATCGTTTAGAACCGGTTTAGTCAGCTCGACATACCAGTCACAGTATTCATTCCAGATGAACTCGTAGATCGCTTGCGCAGCCAGGTCTAAACGGTAAGTCGCGAATGCTTGCTGAACTGCTTGTTCCGCTTTTTGCAGACGGCTCACGATCCATTGTTCAGGCAATTCCCAAAGATCAGGACGTGCAGTTTGACCAACGGTTTGACCTTCCACGTTCATCATCACGAAACGAGTACCGTTCCAGATTTTGTTGGCGAAGTTACGGTAACCTTCCACACGTTTCATGTCGAATTTGATGTCACGGCCAGTATTGGCAAGCGCACAGAATGTGAAACGAACTGCATCCGTACCGTAAGCCTGAATACCTTCAGGGAATTCTTTACGGGTCGATTTTTCAATCTTCGCAGCCTGTTTAGGGTTCATCAGACCGAAAGTACGTTTTTGTACCAAGGTTTCCAGATCAACACCATCAATCAGGTCTAATGGGTCAAGCACGTTACCTTTAGACTTAGACATCTTCTGACCTTCGCCATCACGTACCAGACCGTGTACATACACAGTTTTGAATGGTACTTGTGGTGTGCCATCTTCATTTTTCATGAAGTGCATGGTCATCATGATCATACGGGCAACCCAGAAGAAAATGATGTCGAAACCAGTGACAAGAACATCAGTCGGGTGGAAAGTATTCAAGAAATAGTTTTCTTTATCTTTCGCTTCGTCGCCAGTCCAGCCTAAAGTTGAGAATGTCCACAAACCAGAAGAGAACCAGGTATCCAGTACATCTTCGTCCTGTTTCAATTCAACTTCAGGTGCAATACCGTGTTTCGCACGAACTTCTTCTTCATTGCGACCGACAAATACATTACCTTCAGCATCGTACCAAGCCGGAATACGGTGACCCCACCACAATTGACGCGAGATACACCAGTCCTGAATGTTATTCATCCATGACATGTACATGTTGCTGTACTGCTCAGGAACGAACTTGATACGGCCATCTTTAACCGCTTCAATTGCAGGTTCAGCCAGTGGCGCAATTTTTACATACCATTGGTCTGTCAGTAATGGCTCAACGATCACACCTGAGCGGTCACCGCGAGGTGGTTTTAGTGTGTAAGGCTGGATTTGGTCTAACCAGCCTTCAGCTTCTGCTTGCTCAACCAGTTTTTTACGTGCTTCAAAACGCTCTAAACCAATGTAGTCTGCAGGCGCAGGGATGGTTTTAGAAATCTGTTCGCCCGCTTTCGCGATGTATTCAAACTCAGCCAGAACTTCGGCATTTTTGTTGAAGATGTTGATCAGTGCCAGACCACAGCGTTTACCCACTTCATAGTCATTGAAGTCGTGCGCAGGCGTAATTTTCACACAGCCTGTACCGAATTCTTTTTCTACATATTCGTCAGCAACAATGGCAACGGTACGACCAGTAATTGGCAATACGATATTTTTACCAACAAGATGTGCATAACGCTCATCTTCAGGGTTGACCGCAACCGCAGTATCACCGAGCAAGGTTTCAGGACGAGTGGTTGCAACGACAATATGGTCTTTGCCATCTTGAGTGCGAAGCGATTTATCTTCAAAGAAATATTTGAAGTGCCACAATGAGCTTTGTTCTTCTTTATCAGATTCTACTTCAAGGTCAGACAGGGCGGTTTGCAGTTTAGGGTCCCAGTTCACCAGACGTTTGCCGCGGTAAATCAGGCCTTCTTCATGCAGTTTCACGAATACTTCTTTAACAGCGTTGGATAAACCTTCATCCATGGTGAAGCGTTCACGTGACCAGTCTACTGAAGAACCCAAACGACGGATTTGACGGGTAATGTTACCGCCAGACTGTTCTTTCCATTCCCAGACTTTTTCGATGAACTTCTCACGCCCCAAATCATGACGACTTACGCCTTGAGCACCTAACTGACGCTCAACAACCATCTGGGTTGCGATCCCCGCATGGTCAGTACCTGGCTGCCATAAGGTATTTTTGCCTGACATACGGTTATAACGAGTCAAGGCATCCATGATGGCATTGTTAAAACCATGACCCATGTGCAAGCTACCAGTGACGTTTGGCGGCGGAATCATGATACAGAATGATTCACCTTTTTGAGACGGCTTGAAGTAACCGCGCTCTTCCCAGGTTTGGTACCATTTTTTCTCGATCTCGGTCGGATCGTAGGTCGTAGCAATATTTTGCGCTGAATCAGTCATAGTCTAAACAGATCAAAAGTGGATAAAAAATTGCATCTATTGTAGCAAAAAAATCAAGGCATGCGGCAGCTTAACCAAAAGCAAACTTTCGCCAATTGGCAGTTGCCTGAACTCAACGTATGATAGATTGATAAAAACGCGACTCATCGCAGACGATTAAAAAAAGGATAACAAGATGAGCTATAGCATTTCTCTCAAGATTCACCCCGATACCCATCAACGGTTTAAAGACCTGCATTCCCGATTTAATGCCGGCGAGCAGGAAAGTCTGGCCAAACTGCTCGGTGAAAATCTGGCTGATATTGCCTGTGAGATTATTGACCAGATTTTTGGTCGTGTCGTGCAACTCTCTAGCTCCCCAGATCAGGAATCCGAAAAAGTCATTCAACAGATTTTAGAAACGACTCGCAAATATATGCCATGGTCGGTTTCTTTCTTTGGTAATGATCGGCTGATTCCTATGGTGAACTATCTGTATAAGATGACCCATGAAAATGAAAATGGATACTTTGTTCGCTATCCGGTAGAACGCATGCTGATCACGGAACTGCTGGGCTGCGTGGAGCAAATGAAAGGTGGCAATAACCAGTATGTCTCACCGGCACTGAAAGCTTTTATTCAGGTGGTGGATCAGGGTGTGACGCATCTGGTGCGTGAACCAAAAAAGATGCTGAAATTTAATGTGGTGGTGGATAAAACATTGAATGGTGTGATTCACCTGACCACACAACTGGGTTATAAACGTTTTGATAAACTCGGTAGCCTCTATGATGCGGATACCATGAGTTATTATTTTGAGCAGTTGCTGGCATTTCTGGAAGATGAAATGCCGCCAGGAACACATTCATATAAAGAGGGTGACAAAATTTAATGGCAAAACTAGAAAATTTACAGGGAAAAGTAGTCTGGATTACCGGAGCATCTTCAGGAATTGGTAAGGCACTGGCTGAAGAATGTGCTGCCCAAGGTGCACAGATAGTATTGACTGCACGACGTTTGGAAGAACTGGAAAAAGTCCGTTCAGGACTGGTGAATCCTGATCAACACATCTCAGTCGTGGCCGATATTACTGATGAAAGTCAGGTACGCACGGCTTATGAACAGGTGCTGAGTGAGAAAGGCCGCATTGATTGGCTAATCAATAATGCCGGACTCAGCCAGCGTGCCCTGATTCAGGAAACCACCATGCAGACTGAACGCGCCATTATGGAAGTCGATTATTTCTCTCAGGTGTTTTTCACCAAAACAGTTTTACCGACATTTTTAAAACAGAAATCTGGCCGGATTGCTTTTATTTCCAGTGTGGCCGGCCTGCTTGGAACTCAATATCGGGCGTCTTATTCAGCAGCCAAAGGCGCGATTCATATGTGGGCGAATAGCCTGCGCGCTGAAATGGCAGATCAGGGTATTCAGGTATCCGTGATTTTTCCGGGCTTTATTAAAACTAATGTGTCTTTTAATGCCTTAAATGGGGAAGGCAAACCTCAGGCCAAGCAGGATGAAGCGATTGAAAATGGCCTGGAACCGGCTGATTTTGCCCGTCAGACTGTAGAAGCGTTGAAACGTGGTGAAGAATATATCGTGGTGGGGGGCTCTAAAGAAAAACTGGGTGTTCTAGTGTCACGTCTATCGCCAAAAGTATTGTATAAGATGATTCGCAAAACTAAGGTGAAATAATCTGTTTGCAAGATCAAGCTGGTTGTCATCGGTTACAGGTTTATTGCTCGATAGAAATAGACCTGTAATCTGAAAATAGTATGCTCATCTTTATAATTTATCTATTTTAAGCTTCCTGATCTTGTCCAATGAATTCATTTATTTCCTCTATCTCTTTTGTCCATATCCCATTTTCACAACATAAAACTGCATAAAAGTAGCAAAACCGTCTTCAGTATTCAGTTTTAATAAAAATGATATAAAAGATTGAGATGGGAGCATTTGCCATGAAAACACCGGTACCGGATTACTTGAATCATGTGCTTTCTGCTTGCCATGATAATAAAAAAGGCGCGCTGGCAGATTACATTCCTGAACTTGCTGCGGTTGATCCTGACAAGCTCGGACTTGCACTATCGACAGTAGATGGAACCCTCTATTCTGCCGGGGATGATGATGTTGAATTTACCATGCAGTCGCTTTCCAAGCCTTTTGCCTATGCGCTAGCAATCAAGGAACTAGGGCTAAAACAGGTACTGGAAAAAGTGGGTGTAGAACCTTCGGGAGAGGCCTTTAACCAGATTTCGTTGGAAAAAGAACGCAATATTCCAAAAAACCCGATGATTAATTCTGGTGCGATTACCACGCATTCTCTGATTCCTGCCAAGAAAACAGTATCACGTGCTGAACAGTTACGCCGTTTTTTAAGTGGACTGGCTGGACGTGAATTGTCCTTTGATGAGCAGGTGTATAACTCTGAGATTAAAACAGCTTTTCGGAATATGTCGATTGGCTACATGTTACGTACTGTTGGGGTGCTGGACGAAGATCCTAAAGAAATCGTGCATGGCTATATCAAGCAGTGTGCGATTAAGGTCACCGTCAAAGATCTAGCCGTGATCACCAGTATATTGGCCAATGGTGGTGTGCATCCCAAGACGGGTAAGCGCATGCTGGATCGGGCCTTAGTCCGGCAATTGCTCAGTGTCATGCTGACCTGCGGTATGTACGATGCTGCTGGGGACTGGCTGACCACAGTGGGTATTCCTGCCAAGAGCGGCGTGGCAGGTGGCATTATTGGAGTACTGCCAGGGCAAGTGGGGATTGCGGTCTTTTCACCGAAAATCGATGAGCATGGTAATAGTGTACGTGGGGTCAGAATCTTTGAAAATCTGTCGCACGATATGGGGCTGCACCTTATGGAAGGTACGCCGTCAGCACAGACCATTCTGCAAAGCCGTTATACGGTGGGTAAAAAGAATAACGTCGTGGTTTATGAACTGCGTGGAGTGCTGCAATTTACTGAGTCTGAAATGCTGCTACGCATTTTGCAGGATGAACCTGAAGGTAAAAGTACCATTATCCTCGATTTGACTAATCTCACTTTGATGCATGATGTTGGTGCCCGGATGCTGTTTGAAGGAGTGGATCGTTTAAAGCAGGATGGGCATAAAGTATTGGTTATAGACTCAGAAGGTCTGCTGGATAAGGACCAGTTGAAGGGTAGAAAAAGGGTGGTGGTGACGGAGGAGTTGGAGAAGTTTTTGGAGAGATTTAAATAAAGGAATGGAGTCCCCCTTTTACAAAGGGGGACTCCATATGGATCAAATAACAATATTAAATTCGCGTGGTTCCTCTGTTTTCTAAAGGAAGGTTAGGAGGGATTTTTAATTATTTAATATGCTCAGCAATATCAGTAAAGATCACACCTAAACCATGTGCGCCAGCATCTGGATAACCCAGACTACGATCACCTACAGTCCCGGCACGGCCCATACGCGCTACGATCTCTTTAGTTGATTCCGCACCTTGAACTGCTGCTTGAGCACCTAGAGAAAAGTTTTCTTTAAAGGTCTTGTCAGTATTCGCTGACCAAGAATCTGCACATGGAACCAGAGCATCAATCAGGGTTTTGTCACCAACCACGGCACCACGACCAAATGAACGCTCACCAGTCGTTTGAATGCCTTTTACCGCTGCTTGCAGCATTTCGGCAAAATCCGCCACAGTTAATGTGGTTTTGCCTTTAATGGATTTACTTGCTGCACGGAAAGCAGAACCCCAGATTGGACCAGATGCACCGCCACAATGCTCCATGATAATCATGGAACTATTCAGCAGGAATTCATCCATATGCTGTGCTTGAATCAGGCTTTGCCATTCACGTTTCAGCTGTTTAAAACCTTTAGCTACACTCATGCCAAAATCACCGTCGCCTGCATGGGCATCCAGCTCGCAGAATGGCACTTCATTTTTGATGATGCAGGCCGCCATCACATCGACCACATAGCGCATGTTTTCAATCTTGAACTGTTCATTTTGAATTTCAGCATGTTCAGGCTGAGTTTCGACTTCCGTATTTATTACATCTTCTGCTGCGGCATTTTTTGTTGAGAAGATTAAAGGTTGTGCTGCTGAACCATCCATTTTAAGAGCGGGCGTGTTCGCCTCTGCATCTAAATAACCTTTTAGTTCATCATCCACAGCTAGCAATGACACCGAAGCACCGTTCATGTCGATACTGGTCATATAGTTGCCGACAAAAGTACGATAAATCTTGATGCCTTTGCGCGCCAAATGTTCGCACACATCATTATTGAACACATACAATTCTTGCAGTGGCGTTGTACCAAAGCCATTTACCAGAACAGCCACTTCAGTCAGGTCAGGACGATCCAGGAACAGGTCATCGACAATACGTTGCGCCAGTTCTTTAGACGGCAGGATTTTTTCACGACGGATGCCCGGTTCACCGTGGATGCCGACGCCGTATTCCATTTCATCATCAGCTAAAGTGAACGTTGGTGTGCCTTTGGCGGGGACGGTACAAGAGGTATAGGCAAAACCAAGGCTAATCACATTGTCCGCAGCTTTTTGTGCAAGTTCTTTAACACGTGCCAGCTCATAACCTTTAGATGCAGCAGCACCGGCAATTTTATGGACGAAGACCGTACCGGCAACGCCACGACGGCCAACTGTATATAGACTGTCTTTTACTGCTATGTCATCCGCTACTTTCACGTAATCAACCTTGATGCCATCTTCAGTGGCTAAGGCTGCGCCATTCTGGAAATTCATCATATCGCCAGAATAGTTTTTAATAATCATTAGGACGCCTTTGTCAGTCGCGACTTGCTGCAAGGCTTTATAGACCTGAATTTGTGAAGGAGAGGCGAACACGTCACCACATACGGCAGCATCAAGCATGCCTAGACCGACAAAACCGGCATGGGCAGGTTCATGACCGCTACCACCCCCACTGATCAGGGCGACATTTTGGTGTTTTTCTTTTCTAGAAATGATTTTATAAGATTCATTAAATGCCAGTTCTGGATGTGCCAGGACAAAGCCTTTGCACATTTCGACAACGATGTTTTCAGCACCGTTCATGAGTTTCTTCATTGGAACACCAATAGTCATTGATTTGGGAGATAAATTTATTGGTCTATTATTCATGAAAGTGATGATTTTTGTAGACTTAAAAATGTAATAACGAACAGTCGAGGATTGATGGGTTAGAAAAGGGGCGCATATTTGATAAATTAAATCCCTCCCTACCTCCCTTTAATAAAGGGAGGAGCTGTCACGTAATTCATCTGATATGTGGAGTCCCCCTCTTTGTTCTTGCGCCATATATGGCTCAGGGTTAGGGGAGATTAAAAATAGAGAATAAAAATGAAACCCTATAATAAAAACTTAAAACAAGCCTCGCGTGACTTACGTAACAACCTGACCGATGCTGAAAAATTATTATGGTCACGACTTCGGAATAAGCAAATTTTAGGTTTGCAGTTTTATAGACAGAAGCCAATTTTAAATTACATAGTGGACTTTTATTGCCCAGCAGCGAATTTGGTCATTGAATGTGATGGTAGTCAGCATTTTACAGATGGTGGTTTAGAGGCAGATCGGGTTCGTGATAAAGCCTCGGCTCAGCTAGGTTTAAAAGTATTGAGATTTGATAATAGGCAGGTGATGGGGCAGATTGATGATGTGGCAAATGTAATTTATAAATATTGTTTGAATGAACTTCCTAAAGAATCCCCCTAAATCCCCCTTTTATAAAGGGGGACTTCACGCGAATTTGATGGCGGTTATGGAATCACGTAGTTCCTCCCTTTTTCAAAGGGAGGTTAGGAGGGATTTTTTATACAGAACGATAATTCACATGTAGGTTTTACTGAATGAGTGAATTTTTCATATTTAAATTCAAGTAGCTTGTCGTGTGAAGTGTCTGAAAAATTTTCCAAGTTATAAATATTTTCTATATGGACATGATTTAAACTAGCTTGGAGTGAGTTTCCAAGTAAGCAGTTTATAGCTTCACTATAAACGCTTAAGTATTTGGGAATAAGATTAAGATCATAGAGAAATAGTTTAATTTTTAATTGATTAACAGTATCTTCATTGCCTTGAATATAGTAGGTTAATGTAGAAGGATTAAAATTATCATCTAATTCAATTGGTTTGGATCCAAACCAAGTCTCATCTCCGACATCTGTATACTTAACTTGAAGGTTGAAATCACTCAGATAATTTTCAGCTTTGTATATATTCCAACCATTCTCTAAAGGAATATCAATTAGATTTCTTCTTTTAAAACTTCTATGTTTTATGAGAGAAAATGAATTAAGAAGCTGTTTATAATTTTCAATCTTGTGTATTTTGATGTGATGAAACCACTCATCGATCAAATCTTTTTGAGTTTGAAAGTTAATAATGACTAAAAATTTTGTAAGGGTGATAAGTTTCTTATCTTTGATATGAAATTGAAGCCGTACAAAAATTTCTTCATATTTTATATATAACAGAAGAAACCATAGAAATGGTAAATAGAGTATTGTCAAAATGATTGGTATGAAGAAATCTTGTAATGCTTGATAATTGATAAATGTTGAAGGGGCCTTGAAAGTTTGAAGAATAAAATGGATAAAAAATATGAGAAATATAAAAGCTAGTAAGAAATCACAAAGTTTCTTAACTAATATCTGATCTTTTGTTTGATTAGCGACAGTACTGATGATACTTAAAAGGGTAATAAGAGGAATAAGTACAATTAATTCTAACAAAAAATTAAATGTGTGAAAGTTAATGATAAATTGAAGGAGGATGCTTAAGTTTACTGAGGATTTTATAGTTTGAATAAAGAAGTTATGTGAATTTTCTTTGATAGTATTTAAACTAAACATAGTACCAATTGCAAAAAATACATACCAAAAAAACGTGTTTTTAAGCTGGTTAAAATCCCAGATTTGTATTTGGTATAATATAAATACACTTAGTAATACATATGTAGTAATTAATAAAATAGAAGTAATAATTTTAATTTGAAAAAATGTTTTGATAACAGCGATAAGAGAATATCTGAGTTGAGCATTTTTTACAGAGTAGAATATTAAAGCCATTATAAGTATGGCTCCCCATGTAATTGAGGCTAATTCTCTGGTATTAAATTGATCCATAATTGTAAAAATTACTTTAATTTTAAGAGTTTAGTATAATTCAATTTACACGATTGTTTAATCCCTCCCAACCTCCCTTTAAAAAGGGAGGAGCTGTCACGTAATTAAATTGATACGTGAAAGTCCCCCTCTTTGAAAAAGAGGGGTTAGGGGAGATTAAAAACAAAAAAATCCCCTCATTAGAGGGGATTTTTTCTTCTCTAAATTAGAGGGCTCTTAAACCACTGAATCATCCAGATTTGGCGCTAACCAGCGTTTCGCTTCATCCAGTGTCCAGCCTTTACGCTTCGCATAATCTTCCAGCTGATCGCCAGAGATTTTACCCACGTTAAAGTATTCAGTTTGAGGGTTTGCATAATAGAAACCACTCACTGATGAAGGTGGCCACATCGCAAAGCTAGAAGTCAGGTAAGTACCCATCTTCTCAGTCGTACCTAACCAGTCAAACAATGGCGCTTTTTCAGAATGTTCAGGACAAGCTGGGTAGCCCGGCGCAGGACGGATGCCGACATACTTCTCTTTGATCAATTCATCATTGTCCAGAGTTTCGTCAGCCTGATAGCCCCAGAACTCTTTACGGATCCGCTGGTGCAGATGCTCTGCAAAGGCTTCCGCAAAACGGTCACCCAAGGCTTGAACCATAATCGCATTATAGTCATCACCTTTGGCTTTATATTCCTGAGACAACTCTTCCGCACCGAAGATCGAAACGGTAAAGCCACCCAAGTAATCCTGAGCCACATCTTTAGGCGCAATAAAGTCAGCCAGAGAGTAGTTCGCTTTACCAGTTACTTTGTCAGACTGCTGACGTAGGTGCTCGAAGGTATGCGTTACATTGCCAGCTTCATCTGTTACCGCAACTGTATCTGAACCGGTACGATTTGCAGGATAGATGCTGAACGTTGCACGCGCATCGAAACGTTTATTTTCGATAATGTCTTTCAACATCGCTTGCGCTTGTGCATACAGGTCACGTGCGGCTTCACCAACGACTTCATCTTCAAGGATTTTCGGGAATTTGCCTGCAAGGCTCCAAGAGATAAAGAATGGTGTCCAGTCAAAGTATTCCACCAAGGTTTCTAAAGGATAGTTGGTGAAAGTCTGTGAACCGATGAAGTTTGGTTTAAATGGCGCATTCTTATCAAAGTCGATTTTAAAACCATTTTCAACTGATTCAGCATAAGACAGTTTCGCTGCTTTCGGCTGTTTGTTGGCAAGACGGGTACGGATTTTTTCATAATCCGCTGCATAGTCTGCTGCCAGTTTTGGTTTCATTTCGGCAGAAAGCAATTGAGTTGCTACACCGACGGCACGAGACGCATCAGCAGTATAGTACACGCCATCATTCTGGTATTGAGGGGCGATCTTCACAGCAGTATGCGCTTTAGACGTCGTTGCACCACCAATCATCAATGGAATATTAAAGCCTTTACGCTGCATTTCTTTGGCAACGAAAACCATTTCATCTAGAGAAGGAGTGATCAGACCAGACAAACCGATGATATCTACTTTTTCGTCAATCGCAGTTTGCAGAATCTTTTCACATGGCACCATGACACCAAGATCGACCACGTCATAACCGTTACAGCCCAGTACCACGCCTACGATATTCTTACCGATGTCATGCACGTCGCCTTTTACGGTCGCCATGAGGATTTTACCTTTGGCTTCACCTTGGGTTTTTTCTGCTTCGATGTACGGGTTCAACCAGGCCACGGCCTGTTTCATCACACGTGCAGATTTTACTACCTGTGGCAGGAACATCTTACCGGCACCGAACAGATCACCGACCACGTTCATACCGGCCATCAATGGACCTTCGATCACATCGAGGGGACGAACGGCTTTCAGACGAGCTTCTTCAGTATCTTGATCGATGTAAGTGGTGATGCCTTTGACTAGCGCATATTCAAGGCGCTTTTCAACCGGTTCATTACGCCATTCAAGGTTTTCTTCCGCTTTTTGAGCGCCACCTTGACCACGGTATTTTTCAGCAATTTCAAGTAATTTTTCAGTGGCTTCGTTGCCGCTTTCGCCTTGATTACGGTTCAGGATTACATCTTCAACCGCATCTTTCAGCTCTTTGTCGATGTCATCATAAATCGCCAGCTGACCAGCATTTACAATACCCATGGTCAAACCTTGCTGGATACCGTAGTACAGGAATACCGCATGGATCGCTTCACGCACCGGTTCATTGCCACGGAATGAGAACGATACATTCGAGATACCACCAGAGATCATCGCATTTGGCAGGTTCTGTTTGATCCAGCCAGTCGCTTCGATGAAATCAACAGCATAGTTGTTATGTTCTTCGATACCGGTTGCCACCGCGAACACGTTCGGGTCAAAGATAATGTCTTCAGACGGGAAGCCAACTTCATTTACCAGCACGTCATAAGAACGCTTACAGATTTCTTTTTTGCGTTCAGCTGTATCTGCCTGACCATTTTCATCAAATGCCATGACGATCACAGCTGCACCGTACTGACGGCAGAGGCGGGCACGTTCTACAAACTCGTCATAACCTTCTTTCAGGGAAATCGAGTTAACAACTGCTTTACCTTGGACGCATTTCAGACCAGCTTCAATGATTTCCCATTTAGATGAGTCAATCATGATTGGCACACGAGAGATATCAGGTTCAGATGCGACCAGATTCAGGAAGTGCACCATCGCGCCTTCTGAATCGAGCATGCCTTCATCCATATTGATGTCGATGATCTGTGCACCGGCTTCAACCTGTTGACGCGCAACATCTAGCGCTTCTGCAAAGTTTTCTTCTTTGATCAGGCGCAGGAATTTTTTCGAACCAGTCACGTTGGTACGTTCACCGACGTTCACGAATAATGAATCTTTGGTGATGTTAAATGGCTCTAAACCACTTAAACGACATGCTGGCTCAATTTCAGGGGCCTGACGTGGAGCAATGCCTTCAACGGCTTGAGCAATCGCGCGGATATGATCCGGCGTCGTACCACAACAACCACCGGTGATATTGATCAGACCACTTTCCGCAAATTCTTTAATGAAGGCTGCAGTTTCTTCCGGCGTTTCATCATAACCACCGAAGGCATTTGGCAAGCCGGCATTTGGATGCGCTGACACAAAAGTATCGGCAACGTCAGACACAGTTTTTACATGTGGACGCATTGCATCTGCACCAAGAGCACAGTTGAAACCAATTGAAATTGGTTCTGCATGACGCATTGAGTTCCAGAATGCTTCCGCAGTTTGACCAGTCAAGGTACGGCCAGATGCATCAGTAATCGTACCGGAAATCATGATTGGCAATTCAGTGCCCAGTTCCTTGAACACTTCTTTCACTGCAAAGATGGCAGCTTTGGCATTTAAAGTATCGAATACGGTTTCGATCAGGATGATATCGACACCACCTTCAATCAAGGCCTTGGTTGATTCGATGTAATTCACTTTCAATTCGTCAAAAGTGATATTACGGAAGGCAGGGTCATTTACGTTTGGAGAAATTGAAGTAGTACGTGATGTCGGCCCAATCACACCTGCCACAAAACGTGGTTTTTCAGGCGTTGAATATTTTGCACAAGCTTCTTTAGCCAGGCGTGCTGCTTCACGGTTGATTTCCGGAACCAGATCTTCCATGTGATAGTCAGACATTGAAACACGGGTACCGTTAAAGGTATTGGTTTCAATAATATCGGCACCAGCTTCAAGATACGCTTCATGAATGCCTTGAATAATCTGTGGCTGAGTCAGCACAAGTAAGTCGTTATTGCCTTTAAGGTCGTATGCCCAATCAGCAAAACGCTCACCACGATAATCGGCTTCTTCCAATTTATGGCGTTGGATCATGGTACCCATCGCACCATCGATAATTAAAATTCTCTTGGCAAGAAGTTCTTTTAGGGTGGCAAGTGTGGACATTCAAACTTTCTCAGTAAGCATCAAAAACGGCAATAATCTTAACAGATTAGTGCGCAGTTTTCTGTAACGCTTATACAGAATGCTGGATATGCTTGATATGAAAATTTGATAAAGAAACTCAAGCCGGTATAGAAAGCTGAAAACAGATGGAAATCTGGAAATTAAAGTTTTTGATAAAAGGGTACGACTGGAAAATAAAATGTAAGCAGCTTTCATCAGAGTGTCATATTACAAAGCTAATCTTTAGCCAAATATGACAGGCTCGGAAATATGACAGCCGGGTAGGAATGATCAGATATATTGCAAAACATGAATAAAGCCGGGTGATTCAAGCGTTTTATTTTTAATAAATATTTGATTATATTTGTATATTTTTAAAATTCAGAGCATGTGGTTACAGGATAAACGGCAACGAGAAAGTCTAAAAAACTGGTTTATATGACAGCACTTTGTCATATAATTGTCACAATTTAACTGAACAATATGGGGATTCTTGAATCCTCTATTCCTGCTTGCATGAATTCTAATCAAACTCCCTTAGGTTCAGCACAACAGTCGCCTTCTGATAAGCCGGCCAATGTTCATGTGCCAACACCGAAATTTTTTATGCCGGTGTTTCTGACTCTAATTATCTCCACGCTGATCTATATCGGCTTCCAATTGACTTCAGATTTAGCTCATGTTCCACCGATCGGTCTGTATTCAATGATTCTTTTAGGCACGGCGTTATTCATTGCGCTGGGCTTCGAATTCGTCAACGGTTTCCACGACACGGCCAATGCGGTTGCGACCGTGATTTATACCAATGCATTGTCTGCACCCGTTGCAGTCATGTGGGCAGGTTTTTGTAATTTCCTTGGGGTAATGGTGGCCAGTGGTGCTGTTGCATACGGAATCATTGCATTATTGCCTGTTGAATTGATCATGAATGTTGGCACAGGTGCCGGTTTTGCCATGGTCTTTGCCATGCTGATCGCTGCGATTCTCTGGAATCTGGGCACCTGGTTCCTTGGCATTCCCGCTTCCAGTTCTCATACTCTGATCGGTTCGATTCTAGGGGTGGGCATCATGAACTACCTGCTGAATTCAGGCGGTGGTGCTTCTGGTGTGGATATGGAGCAGGTGCTGAAAGTTGGTAAAGCATTGCTGTTCTCACCTTTGATCGGTTTTGCTTTTGCTGGGGTGCTATTCCTGCTGGTGAAAAAGATCTTTAGAAAGCAGCTTGAACTGTTTAAGCCACCTGAAGGCAATAAGCCACCGCCACCGCTGATTCGTGCCATTCTGATCTTTACCTGTACAGGTGTGAGCTTCGCGCACGGATCAAATGATGGTCAAAAAGGTATGGGCCTGATCATGCTGATCCTGATCGGTTGTGTACCTTTGGCATATTCATTAAACAAAAATCTGGATGCAGCGCATATCCAGTCTTTTGGTCAGTTGTCTGCGCAAACGGCTGATGCGATTTATCCGCAGCATGCAGATATTCCGGATGAGAAGGCTCGTGCCATCATTACCACATACATTCAAACTAAAGAATTGAATGCTGAGGTTGTTCCTGCATTGGCAAGCCTGACGGATCACTTGGGTGATAAAGTCGGTAGCTATAGCAATATTAAGGATGTTCCAGAAGCGCAAGTTTCAGAATTCCGTAACGACATGTACCTGAGTACCACAGCGTTTAAACGTCTGGATAAAGCAGAAGCTTTACCGGCAATGAGCGAGGCTCAGGAACAAACCGTCGATGAATACCGTGACAATCTGGATTCATTCCTGCAATACATTCCGACCTGGGTGAAAGTGGCAACGGCTCTGGCACTTGGCCTGGGAACGATGGTCGGCTGGAAACGAATTGTGGTGACTGTCGGTGAGCGGATCGGTAAAGAGCACATGACTTATGGTCAGGGGATGTCTGCCGAATTGGTAGCGATGTCTACGATTGCGGCTGCTGATGGCTTTGGTATGCCGGTGTCTACCACTCATGTCCTAAACTCTGCAGTTGCAGGTACAATGGTGGCGAATAAGTCTGGTCTGAATTTCAAAATGGTAAAATCGATTCTGTCTGCCTGGGTATTTACACTGCCAGCAACGATCTGTTTATCCGGTGGTTTATACTGGCTGCTGTTGAAAGTATTCTAAAAAGATTTGATGTGAAAAACGCTGCTTAGGCAGCGTTTTTTTACGGGTGATTTTTTACCTCTCCCTAACCCTCTCCTGAGAGGAGAGGGAACTTCCTTTATAATTAAAAATAATTATTAAATTCACAAAGAAAGCTCCCGCTCCCTGAGCGAGTTTAAAGCACTGCTTTAAACGAAGCGTAAGAGAGGGCTGGGGTGAGGTGAGGGTAATCAGAAGGCTAAAAGTACTTTCAATAGAAGGATTAATAGCTAATTTCAACTAAATGTAAAAAATGAGTATTTCTTAGTCTTACTTTTGAAAGATGAGAAGTGCACTTCGCAAGGTAACAAAAATCTTTTGTTAGGCTGATGATATGTCCCTATATCACAGCCTAACGGCGACATCCATGTCGCCTGACCAATAAAATTGATTTCATCTTTATTTCAGAAAAAATTACTTCTTCAACTTACCCAATAATTTTTTCGGCAGTTTATCCGTTGCAAAACCATACAGCGCAGCAAACGGTAATGCTGTACGCGCCAGATAAGCCACACGCCATAAACCACCATGATTCGCCCCAGACATCATTAACTCAAGTGGATGGTTGAGTTGTACATCAGGATTGGCCACAGATTCAGGATTACGCAGGTCGTGAATCCACAGTGCCGCCATAATCGCATTGGTGGTTTCGGGTGCAAACGCTTCTACATCAAACAGGCCGGCACCGTTAAACGCGGCTTTTAACAATGGATTCTTTGTCACTGAATAAGTCGTTGTTGAAGGGGCGATATTGATGCTCACTTGCTGCCCGTTAGCACGAGCCAATGTTGCACGCCATTGCTGAATGCGTTTAGCCAGTGCATAGTTCGGACCTTGCTCAATGACCAGACAGTCACAAACACCATAAGACTTATCGCCAACCTTAAACAGATCCTGCTTATTTGTCTGGAAAAAATGCTTGCGTGAAATCAGTGAAATGCCTTTGGTTAAAGTACTTTCCAATTTCGACAACTGCTGGTATTTGCTTTGTGAAGCCTGAACGACTTCTTCTGGAACTGCATATACATCCGTCGGGGTGCACATATACATCAGGCTGGTATTGGCTTTCTGCTCACTGACATATTTCATAATGGCATCCATCGCCATGGAAACACGTACGTGCTTTTCACCATCCAGATAAGCAATCGCCGCGAGATCCAGATCCTGTTCAAATTGAATCAGCCATTGGGCAATTTCTGGAATCTGAGTGAGCAGGTTAGTCCCCAGTTTTTCTTTTAAAATGTCCAGTGAAGTATCAGCAGGAAGCGCTTCAACTGATGGTGCATATAAAGTGGCGTTGCCTTGACTTACTGTATCCAGAATTTTACCCCAGACACGGGTATTCGGCAGGTCAATTGCGACGATATTGGCTTTCCATTTCGACAACCAGGTCAGTGGACCTGCTTCAGAAGCGGCACCAAATAGAACAGTGGTACGATCGGATAGGTCAAACCATTCCGGATGGGCAATACATTCACGCAAGGCATTGGCATGACTGGGTTCGACGATGCCAAGTTCTTCCCAAGACTGGATCTGATCTAGTAGTTCTTGTCCTTGCAACTTCTTGCCATGATAAGGTACATACCATTCCGGGGCTTTTTCTGACTGACCTTTCAGCTGGAAAGTATGCAGTTTCTGCGCAGGCAAGGACATCACATCTTTTAGTAGATGCTTTTGTCCATCACGATAAAACTCAAAACTGGCATGTGCAGTTTCCAGACCTTGCTTGGCAATACTCAGTGCTGCACCTGCGGAGCGTAATCCATCTTCAACCAGATGTTTAAAGTGTAGTGGATATTGCTTACGCCAGTTCTTTTCCTGTTGTGCTGCAGTAGCATGTACAGGATCGACTGCGCCTAAGGCTTCAGAAATAATGTTACGGCCGATTTTCGATGTGCTTGGTTTTTGTTGTGAAGCAGAAATGGGAAATTGAAGACCGTCTAGGGAAGTGGACATGCAAAATATCTCGCGACTTACAGCAATTAATATACAGATGTATACATTATCGCTGCTAAGTTGCTTCCTGGGTTGGCATTAAATTCCAGTCTTGGGTCTTAATTTATTACGAGATGTTTCAAATAAAAAGGAAGCTTGAAGCTTCCTTTTTATTAATGGGTTAAAAATTAATTCGCTGTGCCTTTGATCAGTTCTTCCAGCATGAAAGCGGTATTGTCCAAACCCGCACCGGTAATGTACCAGGCATCAGCATTCACATAGATCACTTTTTTCTCTGCCAAGGCTTTGGCATTTTTCAATACAGAGTGTTTCTGAATATTATCCTGAGCGGTGTATTTCTGGGTATTCACTGCACCACGATCCAGGACAATGATGTAATCTGGATTCTTCTCAATGGCTGCTGTAATACGCTGAATATTTTTCTCAGCTGCTTTCAATGCTTCTGGAGAGCCGGCTTCTGGACAGGGTGCATCCGACTGTTCAGAGGGATCCAAGACTGGTTTAAAACCTGCTAATTCATAGACAAAGCCAAAACGGTCATTTTCTGCATGTGGCATAAAATTTTCACCGACCGCAAACAGCATCAGTGCAGTTTTGCCTTCAGTCTGCTTTTTAAGCTGTTGCTGCAGCGTTGCGATTTTACCGAGCTTTTCAGTAGCAATTTTCTCTTTACCAAATGCACGAGCCAAGACATGGGTACGTTCCGTCAGATTGGCAATATATTGGCTAGTATCTGGAGTAAGATCTAAAGTCGGAGCAATACCTTTAACTGCCTCGGCTTTAGAAGCCGAACGGCCACCGACAATAATCAGGTCGGGTTTTGCAGTTTTTAGTACATTGAGATCCGGTTCGAACAGTGAACCAGCTTTGGTGAATTTGTCCTGCTGGTACTTGCTTAAGTTGCCTGCAAAGCTTGCTGCAGGTACCAGTTGAGCTTCCAGCCCTAGTGCATTCAAGGTATCCAGTGCAGATAGGTCATATACTGCGATCTTTTTCGGAGCTTTTTTAAGTTGAATATTTTGGTCTTTATAGTCGAAAGTGACCTGTGCAGAAACTGTAAAAGAAGTTGTCAGTCCTAATATTGTGGCAAGTACTAAAGTCTTAAATTTCATATTTATTCCTCTAAATTCGCGACAAGATTAGCATAATTTATAGAAATGAAAATCATTTTCATATGTGAGTTATTAAAAAGGGATATTTGCTATCCCTTAATCATTCAAAACTTTAGAAGGGGATTTGGGTTAGTTTATTTAGGAAATGCGGAATAAGTCGTGGTTCCAGAATAATCGTCATCACCACACCATAAGCCGCACCCCATAGATGGGCACTGTGATTGATATTGCTGTTGCCGCGCTTGCCCGACCAGATGCTATAGGCCACATATAAAACAGCAAAAATAATCGCAGGGACTGGAATAAAGAACACGAAAATCAGTTTCCATGGCTCAAATAGAATGTAAGCGAACAGAACGGCTGATACTGCACCAGAAGCACCCAGACTGGCCCAGCGCGCATCATTTTTATGTTTCAGATAACTTGGCAAAATTGCTGCAACCAGACCACCGAGATAAAACAGAATAAAGCCCAGATCATATAAATACTGGCGATAAAAACTTTCAATAATGCTGCCGAAAAAGAACAGCGTGATCATATTGAACAGTAAATGCGTGCCATCTGCATGGATAAAACCATGGGTAATGAAACGGTCATATTGACCACGTTGCATGGCAGGCGGCCAGAAAATCAGACGATTCATTACCGTTTCTTTTGAAAAAGCAATAAAAGAAACAATACAGGTGATCAGAATAATAGTGACAGTATGATTAAAAGGTAAATCAAGCATATAAGTAATTCTGGTTCTATCTATTTGACAATGATCATGCCATTAAAACAAATCTAAAGTGCGACTTTTATAATAAATCCGACAATTTTGGTTGAATTTTTATAATTACCCCGCATCTTCAGTTAAAATAGCAGCTTCAGCTTGAGGAAATTATTGTTATGTCGACTGAGAACAGCAACACTCCGGTTGCAGAAGAAATTCCAAATCTTTTGATTACACCGACAGCACAAGAGTATTTAAAGGATCTATTGGACAAACAGAATACACCAGGTATTGGCGTACGTGTGTTTGTAGAAAATCCGGGTACACCACGCGCTGAATGTTGCATGGCTTATAGTGCACCTGATGAGGTTGTACCTACAGACTATAAGCAGGAATATCCAGATTTTCCGGCCTATATTGACTCTCCGTCAATTCCATACTTGCTAGATGCAGTTATTGACTACAATAAAGACCGTTTTGGTGGTCAGCTGACTTTCCGTGCACCAAACTCTAAAGTGCCACGTGTGGGTCCTGATGCCTCTGTAGAAGAGCGTATTACATACGTGCTTCAGTCAGAAATTAACCCGGGTCTGGCAGGTCACGGTGGTAACTGTGCACTGGTCGAAGTGGTTGAAGATCCTGAACATGGCTTGACCGCAGTTCTTAAATTTGGTGGTGGTTGCCAGGGTTGTTCAGCAATTGATGTGACTTTAAAACAAGGCGTTGAAACAACCTTGAAACAGCATATTCCTGAATTGGCACGTGTAGTTGACCAGACTGACCATACCCAAGCTGAAGGTGCTTATTTCAAATAAGTCTCTAATAAAATTTAGCTTGTAAAAAATACCTCGAATGCTCGGGGTATTTTTTTATCCAAATTTAATAATGATAATAATTATCAATACTAATTGTATTTATAGTTACATTTGATACAATGCGTGACAATTTCAACATGATTTCTTCATCAAAATGACTTTGGGGCGTATAAAGCATGACTAAGCCATTCATAAAATCGACTATAGCTTTTGCTGTATTTACAGCGATGACGGGTAATACATTTGCAGTAGAAGAAACAGCTGTTCCGCAAGCTGAAGCAACAAAACTGCAAACGATTGTGGTGACTGCAACAGGCTATGAGCAGGATCTTGCTAAAGCGCCAGCATCCATTACAGTGATTGATCGTGAAGAATTAGATAAACGCGAATATAACGATATTACGGATGTATTACGTAATGCCCCAGGGGTAGTAGTTTCAGGTGCGGGATCTGCACAGACCATTAGTATCCGCGGGATGAGCTCAAACTACACTTTGTTCCTGGTAGATGGTAAACGTCAATATGGCAAGGATGTGAACCCGAATGGTGATGATGGCGGTTTTGAAAAAAATATTCTGCCACCGATTGCTGCCATTGAGCGTATTGAAATTATCCGTGGTCCTGCTTCAACGCTATACGGTTCAGATGCGATGGGTGGGGTAGTCAATATCATTACCAAAAAAGTATCGGGTGAATGGTCTGGGAATGTTGAATTAGGAACCATCGTTCAGGACAGTAACCGTTCAGGTGACATTAAAAATGGTTCTGCCTATCTGACAGGCCCTTTAATTGCAGATAAGCTTGGCTTGCAACTGGCAGTTAATAAACAAGAACGTACAGAAGATAATTATGTGGGCGGTTTCCGTGGAACAGAACGTGAAAGCTTAAATTCACGTCTGACCTATGCAATTAATGATGATCATGATGTACAGCTTGAAGCCAATTTTGTTCAGCAGGAATCGACGACATCAGTAGGAAAAACTGTAGAGCCAGTTCAAGGGGCAGAAGACTCTTTCTCGCGTAATTACCGTAATGTTTATTCAGTGACACATAATGGCCGTTATAGCGATAATTTGGACAGCTCATCCTATATTCAGTATGAAAATTCAAAGAACCCGGATCGTGGCAATACCGAGCTGGGGACTAAAGGAATCACGCTGGATACCTGGACGGCGAACAGTCAGTGGAACTGGTTATTAGGCGATCATACCTTGTCCTTCGGAGGATATTTCAAGGATGAAAAACTGGTCGATAAAGCAACGAACCGTAATCCAAATGCGCCTGAATTTAGTGAGCTTACACGCTGGTCTGCTGCTGCCTTCCTCGAAGATACCTGGAGTATGACGGATCGTTTCGATTTAACGGCTGGCTTACGTTATGACCACGATGAAAACTATAGCGGCCATTTATCACCACGACTTTATGGCGTCTATTCTGTAAATGATAATTTCGTTGTAAAAGGCGGTGTAGCAACCGGTTATAAACAGCCTGATATCCGTGCAGCTACTGAAGGCTTCTATAGCGTAACGGGTGGTGGCGGTTCTCCATTACCAACAGGTCGTGGCATTATCCGTGCCAATCCAGACTTGGAACCTGAATCAAGCGTATCGACTGAATTAGGTTTTAACTGGAAAAATGATTATATCAATACATCACTTACGGGCTTTATCACCAAATATGAAGACAGGATTACGGAAGTTCGTGCCTGTGAAACCGATACTGATGGTACAACCACAAACCGTAATAACTGGCAGAGCTGGAGCTGTTTCGAAGGGGATATTCCATTCTACTTTATCAGTGAGCGGATTAACGTCGATAAAGCAGAAATTCGCGGTGTAGAAGCAACTGTAGAAGCTGACTTGAATGATTACACGACTTTAACTGCCAACTATACCTATACCGATTCAGAGTTTAAATCAGGTGATTTTAAAGGTCAGCCACTGAACCAGATGCCGGAACATATGTTTAATATTGGCATGGATTATGATTTAAATGATGCACTGAATGTATGGAGCCGTTTGCATTATCGTTCTGAAACCTCAGCTTACCTGAGCCGTACTTCTATGGCTGAACCTAATCCTGGTTATCAGTTTGTAGATGTGGGTTTTAACTATAAATTTAGCCCGAACTTAACAGGTAAATTTGGCGTATATAACGTTCTTGATGAAAAAGCTGAAGATATTGATGGCGATCAGCTTTTGGATGGCCGTCGTTACGGTATCAGCTTGAATGCAAAATTCTAAAAATACCTAATAAAAAAAAGCCGCTTTCTAGCGGCTTTTTTTAGTCTTCAATCTTTAAAATTTTTAAAGTATTTTCTGCATAGTAGAATTTTTCCAGATAAGCACGGGCACGTTCATGCAAATAGCCCTGATGAATCATCTGCTGAATAATCGGTGTCAGCAATTCATTCAATTCATGTTGAATCAATGCTTCATCAATATTTAGATCACGCAATAACTGGTCAAAGGTATGTTCCTGATTGTGTACATACCAGGTATAAATCCCGTCATGCAGTTGCTGCTGCATATATTCTGTCTGGCGCATATGATCCCAGATCTCGTGCCCTAAACTTACCGTCTCGTTCAGATCCTGGGTTTCAATATAGTTTTTAAGCACAGAAAGTGGCATGTCTTTGATCTTATGCCAGAGATTGGCCTGAAAATGGTACAGCTTGTCATCATCAAAGTGCTGGTTCAGGACATGTTCACTCATCTGGCTAAGTTTTAAAATATTTTTTTGCAAATAACGGGCGACCGTGTTGTCCAGACTGGAATCCGTGACATTTTCCAGTACAGATTTCCCCATTTTCATAAAACGGGAAACGCCCGGCACACTCTTGGCTATTACAGAATTGTCCAGATAATCCTGAATCGAATGTTGGATCAGTTGCGTAATCATGGCCGAGAAAGCAGGGTTATTCACCACCGCTTTGATCAGGCGCTGACGGTGACCACTTTTGCTAGCCACATATTGTGCAATTTTATCAATGGTCAGTACCGGAATGACATCTGCAATTTTGGTTGTATCATTCGCTGGATGGACCAGTGCAAAACGAATATGTTCGGCAATCTGCTCAATCAGAAAAGAACTGGCAGCAGTATCCAGAATCTGCTTTTGTAGCAGCTGATTGATCAGTTCACAGCTCCACAGATCTTTAAGCGACTGCTTGCGCAACCAGAGATAAAACTCATGAAACTCGCTTTGAATGGTTTCAGATTGAGAAAATACCTGATCAAGAAAATCAAGTTGAGCATCAATCAACTGCTCAATCATCGGGTGTTTCTGCATAACTTCTCTGAAACTTAATTGAAAGGAATGAGTTTATCAGCTAGTGGATTTTTTAGGGTCTGTGTCTTGGCCAGGAAAGGCAAATAATGTTGGGCAACCTGTTTCTCTGCTTCCAGAATCGGCATATGACCAACATTATTTAAAATTACCGGAGTTTCAGCACGTTTCAATAAAGAATATAGCTCTTTCACCACTTCGACATTAATAATTCGATCCTGTTTTCCCCATAAAATTAAAGTCGGGGCTTCCACTGTACGGGTCAGACGGGCAAAGGTATCAGGCGTATACAGCCGGTTGAGCATTACCACCTGATCAATCGATTTGCTGGTTTGTTCCGAACGGGCAATCAACAGTTTTTCCTGCGCATGTCTTAACTGGTAAGGCATCGCTGGTGGATTCTGCATCAGCTGTTTGGAGACATCTTCCAGATCACCCGGTTTACTGACAATCAGGTCTTTGAGTGCATGCGGGTCTTTGGTATAAGGTGTATTGCCCATTTTATAGATGCCAGCACTATTCACTAGAAACAGGCTTTGGGTATCGAAAGGGTATTGGGATGCATAAACTGTCGCAATTGAGCCGCCTAGAGAATGGCCAGCGACATGCAGATTTTTTTCAATCTTCAGGGTTTCGACAAAGGTACGTAATTGCGAAGTGACATTGGGGACAGACAAGTCAAAATCTGCTGGAACCCGGGTATCGCCATTGCTCGGCAAATCCGGAATGATGACATGATAATAAGGTGTCAAAAACTGGGCGACACGATTCCAGTTGTCGCGTGTACCTGCCAGTCCATGAATCAGGATAATCGAGGGTTTGTTTTTTGCCCCGCCTTCACTATAACTCCAGGTCACATCACCGATTTTTAAGGTTTTAGATTGTAGACCCGCCTGGATGCGTTGCTGGCTCAGATACAGCTGTAAAACTTCGGCAGACTTGGTTTTCGGCGGCGTAAACAGATATTGGCTATGGCTCAGGCTAGATAGGCTAAGACCCAAAGCAACTAAAGTGGAATAGATAATTTTTGAGCGCAATTTTATTATTTTCTTCATTAGCACTGTCCCCTGAAAAAACTGAGCAAAAACGCTCAAAATACTTCCGTGTTATCGATTTGCAATTTATAGATGAATCAAATCGTAATCTTTCACTCATTTTAAAGCATTCCTTAATATTGTACATCTGTTAATTATTAGCTTAAGCAGAAAAACTGCCCAAAAAAAGTGATGAACTTCACAGAAAAATTCCCAGAACAAGAAATCATCAAAGAGCTAAAAATTTTACAGCTAATTTTTTTTGCAAGTGACATTCAAAAAATCTAGCAGTAAGATATTCCCACTAAAAACATCGATGGTAAAAAAGAATGCTCACAGCTCAGGAAGCTATAGATCGTCTTAAAAAGGGTAACCAGCGCTTTGTCAATGGTGAAACGCAGCATTTAAAATTATTATCGCATCAGCAACGTGCTGAAATGGCAGAAAGTCAGGAACCATTTGCTATTGTTTTAGGATGTTCAGATTCACGTGTACCTGCAGAAATGGTCTTTGACCAGGGTCTGGGTGATCTGTTTGTCATTCGGGTAGCAGGTAATATTGTTGCACCGTCTCAAGTCGGCAGTGTCGAATTCGCAGCAGAAAGCTTTGGTTGTCCGATTGTGATTGTTTTGGGTCATACGCATTGTGGCGCTATTCATTCAACAATTGAAGCATTAACCAATCCGGCAACACCGCCATCTGCAAATCTGATGTCAATCGTGAACCGTGTACGTCCATCAGTTGAGATTCTAATGCAGACTGAACTGAAAGATGACCTGAATAAACTGTCTAAACATGCAGTGCGCTCAAATGTATTTGCTTCAGTAAATCAATTACGTCATGGTTCTGCAGTTCTGGAAAGCCTGATTGCTAAAGGTAAGTTACAGGTGATTGGTGCAGAATATTCACTTGAAACCGGTGAAGTGACGTTCTTCGACTTCTAAGTAAATTTCAAAATTTGATTCAGTTAAAGGCGCCTTAGAGGGCGCCTTTAATATAAGGATAAGCATTATTTAATAAAATAGTCTGGGCTTTGGTGTTGGGATGAATCTGATCCTGTTGCATCAGACTTTTATTACCAGCGACGCCTTGCATAAAGAAGGGTAGTAGTTTGACCTTATACTGCTGACTGACCACCTTATAGTTATTTTCAAAAGCCTTACTATATGCCTGGCCATAATTTGGTGGCATTTTCATTCCAAAAACAACCACATTCGCCTTGGCTTTCTGACTTTGTTGTACCAGAGCTGCTAAATTTTTTTGAATCATTTGGGGTGGCTGTCCACGCAGGCCATCATTCCCGCCAAGCTCAATCACCACAATATCTGGACGGTGCGTCTGTAGCAGTTTCGGCAGCCTTGCCAAGGCACCACTGGTGGTTTCACCGCTCACACTTGCATTGACCACTTTATGCTGTTTCGGATAGTGTTGGTCCAAACGCTTTTGTAATAAATGTACCCAACCTTGCTGTGGTTGCATGCCATAACCAGCACTTATACTGTCACCCACAATCATAATGGTCTTTGCCGACAGACTAAAAGGAATCAGGCACAGTCCAAAGAATACCAGGCAAGGCAATACACGATTTTTCTGATTTAGATCTTTCATATAGGACACGTATGATTCAAAGCAGCAACGATTCGACCATCATGCCACAAGCGATTATTTCTGCCCAGAAATTGACACAAAAGATACAACTTTCACAAAAACAACTGACTATTTTTGAAGATCTTTCGCTGGAAATTTTGACTGGAGAACAGGTCGCCATTACTGGGCGTTCCGGTTCAGGAAAGTCAACTTTACTGGGCATTTTGGCCACTTTGGATCAGGCTAGTTCCGGGCAGTTAACGGTTTGTGGAGAGCTGGTATCGAACTTGAATGAAGAACAGCGTGCTTTAGTCCGGCTAAAAAATATTGGCTTTGTATTTCAGTCTTTCCAGCTTTTACCTCATCTTACGGCACTTGAAAATGTCATGCTGCCTTTACGTTTACAGCCAGATTTTAAATATAGCCATGCCGAACAAAAGGCGCTGGCATTGCTACAAAAAGTCGGATTAGACCGTCAGGCTCAGCAAACACCCAAAGTGCTCTCGGGTGGGGAGCAGCAACGTGTCGCCATTGCTCGTGCACTGGTCAGTGAACCCAAAATCATTTTTGCTGATGAACCGACAGGTAATCTGGATGGGGAAACTGCTCAAGAAATCGAACAGTTGCTCTTTCAGTTAAATCGTGAATTAGGCACCACGCTGGTTCTGGTTACTCATGATCCTGATCTGGCCCGACAATGCCAGCGTCATTTTGAACTGGTCAATGGTCAGCTGATTGAACATGCGAGTGGAGGCTGATATGCAGCATCTGTTTCGTCCTTTACTCAGACAAAGTTTTAATACGACAGGGATTTATCTGCTAATCATCGCGCTGACCTTAGCCATTAGTGCCACTACGGCGCTGAAGTTTAGTAATGAACAGATTCAGAACGCCGTTGCTTTACAGGCAGCCGAAATGCTGGCTGGAGATCTGGTGCTATCTGACAATGAGCCGTTGGCACAGGAATGGCGTGATCAGGCCAGGCAGCTAGATTTACAGCAGTCTGAAGTCACATTTTTCAGTACGATGGCTTATACCAATGATCAGTTTGTCATGGTGAATGTTAAGGCCATTGATCAGGCTTTTCCTTTACGAGGAGAGCTACGGGTTGAACCTGCAGCAGACAAAATCCAAGCGGGGGAAATCTGGCTAAGTTCACGGGCCATGGATCTGCTCAAGGTCAAACTGGGTGATGAGCTCAATATCGCCGATGCTAAATTTAAAGTTACTGCAAAAATTGAGCAGGATTCGAATCAGGAGCTGGGTTTTTCTGGCTTTTCGCCGACTGTGATTATTGCTCAGTCAGAAGTGGCGCGCACCAATGCGATTCAGGTCGGTAGCCGGATTGATTACCGTTTATTAATGGCGGGTAATCCAGCCGATACCCGGCAATATGAAGCTTGGTTCAAGCAGAAGATAAAATCTGAAAATGGGACTTCAGATGAAGCAGATGCTGAGGTTGAGGGACAAGAACTGGAACAGCAGGGCAGTCTACGCTTGCGTAATGCCAGCGAAGGCAATACCCGTTTAATGAAACCAATTGCCAATCTGGATACTTTTCTGCAACTGGCCAATATTCTCACCATTTTATTATGCGGGATTGCCATTGCTTTAACCGCACAACGTTATGTACAGCAGAACCAGGATCATATTGCCCTGATGCGTTGTATTGGCGCGACTAAAAATCAGATTCTAGCCGCTTATCTGGCTTTGCTGGGTTTAGTGCTTTTAATCGCCATGCTGATTGGTAGCGTGATAGGTGTTGCATTGGGTTATGGCTTGCTGCAGCTCATGCTACAGCTGATTCCAAACTTGCAGCTTGAGTTCTCTGCTACGGCGATGCTGCTGGGGCCCTTGCCAATTGCCATGCTGACCAGTGCAGTGGTGTTACTGGGCTTTGTCATGCCGAGTCTGTTTCAACTCTTAAATACTCCTCCGATTCGGGTCATTCGTCAGCAGGAAAAATCCGTCCATTCGATGTTGTGGATGTTACTGACCGGAACCTTAAGTCTGATTCTTTTCAGTGTGATTTTAACGGAAAATATCGTGCTGACAGCTTGGGTGATTGGGGCCATTATTCTGCTTTGTACTGTTCTGTATTTTACGGTCTGGAGTATTTTAAAACTGCTGCGTAATCTGAAATTCAATCTATCTGCCTATGTGCGGACACCGTATCAGACCGCTTTACAGATTACTGCCTTAGCTTTAGGACTCAGTTTGATTAGTGTGCTAGCTGTGCTACGTACCGATCTGCTCGATCGCTGGCAGCAACAGTTACCGGAAGGGACACCCAACCAGTTTGTCTATGGTCTACCGCCTTTTGACATGCCTGACTTAAAAAGTCAGTTAGAACAGAATGGCTGGAAAAGTACGCCCTTGTATCCCAATATTCGTGGGCGTCTGGTAGCGAAAAATGATCATCCTTTTGCTGCTGAACTGGTCAAAAAGAGTAATACCTTAAGACGTGAACTGAATCTGACCCAGTCGGATCGCTATCCTCAGGATAATGTGATTGTTCAGGGGGAGGCAGGATTGAAACAGCCGGGTGAGGTTTCGGTCGAAGCCAATACTGCACAAGAGCTGGGCATCAAACTGGGAGATAAGCTCAGCTTTAGCCTGCCTGAAGGCATACTTGAGGCCAAGGTAGTGAACATCAGAACGGTAGAGTGGGAAAGTTTTAGTCCAAACTTCTTCTTTATCTTTGCACCGAATACCATGGATGCCAATGCGGGCAGTTATCTGGGCAGCTTCTATGTACCGGAAACAGATAAAGATAAACTGGTGAATCTGGTTCAGCGTTTTTCCAATACGGTATTTATTGATGTCAGCCTGATTCTGGAAGAAATCAAACGGATTGTGAATGTGCTGGTACAGATCATTACTATTCTGGCTGTGCTGGTCAGTGTATCCGGTTTTCTGGTACTGATGGCCTGTCTAAATCTGCTCATGGATGAACGTAAACGTGAAGTGGCTTTGCTCCGGTCTTTTGGTAGTTCCAAACAGAAGCTGAAAACCATGATGAGTCTGGAAATTGGTTTTATCGGACTATTCGCAGGGATTGTTTCATGTCTGTTTGCGGAAGTGATCAGCGCCATTGCCAGCTACAAAATGGATCTGATCATCCAGCCTCATTGGGAAATCTGGATTATCCTGCCTGTGTTTATGACTGTATTATGTACCCTGATCGGGCGTTATCGTCTGAGTTATCTTTCCGAGATTCCACCTTTACAAAGCCTGCGTGAGATGAATCAATAAGATTCATTTCGCAGGTTGATCGGCCAACTGCTGTTGTAGCATTTGTAAAATCTCTTGCCAGAGTGGGCGGATCGGTTCAAGCAAAGCCAGATTATATTGATACAGCACGATACAGGCAGCGACGCCGAGCAGTAAGGCAACCAGACTGACCAAACGGCCACGCTGCATTTTCTGACCAAGATACCAGAGCGCTGTTAGTCCGGCCCCCATGATCATGCCGCCAATATGTGCGGCATTGTTAATTCCGCTGATCATAAAGCCCATCGCCAGGTTAAGGCCCATGATCATTACCAGCGTTTTTTTATCCAGAATAAAAGGCTGACGGGGCAACATTGGCAGTAAAGATAGAACAGTCAGGGAGGCACCGAGACCCATGACTGCACCCGAAGCACCCGCACTAACACCCGGCAATAAGCCAGGATTGGCTACACCGCCTTCGATTAAGGCATAACTGTCCTGGATACTCATATAGCCACTGAGCAAGCTACCCATCAGGCCGGCACAAATATAAAGACCTGTAAAATAGACCCGGCCAAAAATTTGTTCAGCGACACTACCAAAAATATACAGTGCCCACATATTCAACATCAGGTGAATTAAGCCAAAATGAAAAAACATGCTACTAAACAGGCGTATGGGTTCCGCTAAATACGTTAAAGGTGCATAATCTGCTCCCCAGCGAATGGCATCTGGAGAACTTGGCTGTGTGATGTCCATTCCATTCAGAACCTGCCAGCCAAACAGGCCGACATTGATACAGATCAGGAGTGCGGTCATCCACCAGAGCTGCATTTCCAGTTTGCGATGTGTTGTTGGGGGAGAATATTCAGGCATGCTATTTTTTTGCTGTGATTGTATATTTCGAATAAGCTTAACACGAAAAATTGAATTTTCAGGAGTAACGCACTGACATGAAAGCCTTTCTGACCCGCACCCTTCTCGTGATTGTCAGTGTGATTCTACTTGTTCAACTGTGGATTTTTGCAAGTTTAGCCTGGTGGCGAACCAATCCAGTGAATACCACCATGATGATGCGGATCGATTATTGGATTGAACCCTCCAAGCCCATTCAACATCAGTGGCGCCCTTATGATGAAATCAGTACCAATCTCAAGCAGGCGGTAGTGACGGCAGAAGATGGAAAATTCATGCACCATCATGGCTTTGACTGGGATGGTATTCAGACTGCACTCAGCCGTAACAAGAATGAAGGCCGTGTTGTGGCAGGAGGGTCAACCATTTCCCAGCAGCTGGCTAAAAACCTGTTCCTCGTCAACAAGCGTTCATTCCTGCGTAAAGGTCAGGAAGCTGTCGCGACCTGGATGATGGAACGCATGTGGTCTAAAGAGCGTATTCTGGAAGTGTATTTAAATTCGATTGAGTTTGGAGACAATATCTATGGAGCAGAAGCGGCAGCCAAACATTATTTTGGTAAGACTGCAGAGAGCCTGACTCGTGATCAGGCCATCTTCCTGGCAGCGATTCTCACCAATCCAAAATATTTTGAAGATCATCGTAATGCATCAGCCCTAAAAGCACGTAAACGTATGATTCAGCGTTATATGCGCTATGCTGAAATCCCTTAAATAAAAATATCAAGATAAAGCCCAAATATTTGGGCTTTTTTTATGAAAATGTCATTAATTTGAAGCATACTAAAAGCAATAAGCAAGACTTGAAAATAGCGTAGGTTTAATATGAATACGGCAGCCAGTACGACTTCGGCACCAACCGAATATACTTATAATGATCGTTACATTAATCGTGAACTGTCTATTCTGGATTTCCATTTGCGAGTGCTGGAACAGGCGGTTGATCCTCTGCATCCTTTGCTGGAACGCATGAATTTTCTACTGATCTTTTCACGTAATTTAGATGAGTTTTTTGAAATTCGTGTGGCTGGCGTCATGGAACAACTGGATTTGGGCAATGAAAGCCGCAGTCCGGATGGTTTGACGCCAAAACAAGTATTAGAGCAGATTGCCGAAACTGCACATGCCGCCATTGAACGTCAGTACCGTATTTTAAATGAAGAGATTTTGCCTAAACTGCGTGAGGAAGATATCTGCTTCTTGCGCCGTGGAGAGCTAACACCGGCACAATCGGCCTGGGTGAAAAAATATTTTCAGGAACAGGTTGCTCCAGTTCTTACGCCTATTAGCCTTGATCCGGCACATCCATTCCCACGTCTGGTGAATAAATCCCTGAATTTTATTGTGACGCTCGAAGGGAAAGATGCCTTTGGCCGTCAGATTGATCTTGCGGTTGTTCCTGCGCCACGTTCATTGCCACGTGTTGTGCGTTTACCGGATGAACTGACTGATGGTAAAGAACATCATGTGATGTTATCCGCCATCATTCATGAACATGTGTCTGACCTGTTCCCGGGCATGACCGCGACTGGCTGCTATCAGTTCCGTGTTACCCGGAATGCCGATCTGGCCTTAAATGAAGATGTTGAAGACCTGGCCAAAGCCTTAAAAGGCGAGCTAAGTTCGCGCCGTTTTGGTCGTGCAGTCCGTCTGGAAGTGACTGAAAATTGTCCGCAGCATATTTATGAATATCTGCTGGAAGAATTTGATCTGGATGAAGAACAGCTCTATAAAGTGGCAGGACCGGTTAATCTGGCGCGGTTACTGTCCAACTTCAAACGTCCACATCTACGTTATGATTCACATACGCCAATTCTGCCTAAAGTACTGAAGAAATCTGAAAATGTTTTCAGTGCCATGCAGAAGCAGGATATTTTGCTACATCATCCATTTGAATCTTTTGCTCCAGTGATTACGCTGTTACGTGAAGCGGCACGAGACCCTCAGGTGCTGGCGATCAAGCAGACACTGTACCGTAGTGGTCCAGATTCCGAGATCGTGCAGGTGCTGGCAGAGGCGGCCCGTAACGGTAAGGAAGTGACTGCAGTCATCGAGCTGCGTGCACGTTTTGATGAAGAATCTAATATTGCAGTTGCCAATGTGCTGCAAGAAGCGGGTGCTGTCGTGGTCTATGGCATTGTTGGTTATAAAACCCATGCCAAAATGATTCTGGTGGTACGCCGAGAAAATAACAAGTTGGTGCGTTATGTGCATCTGGGAACCGGGAATTATCATGCGGGCAATGCACGGATTTATACAGATTATGGCTTGTTAACCACAGACAAGGATCTGTGTGAAGATGTGCATCGTATCTTCCAGGAATTGACTGGAATGGGGAAAATGGCCAAGCTGAAAAAGCTGCTCCATGCGCCATTTACCTTGCATGCCCAGCTCATCAACTATATTGATAATGAAATAGCCAATGCCAAAGCGGGCAAGAAAGCCCAGATCATCGTGAAGGTCAATGCTTTAACTGAGCTGCAACTGATCAATAAACTTTATGAAGCTTCTCAAGCAGGTGTACAGATTGATCTGATTATCCGTTCAATTTGTTGTCTACGTCCAGGCTTGCCGGGACTTTCAGAGAATATTCGGGTACGTTCAATCGTCGGCCGTTTCCTGGAACATACGCGCGTATTTTATTTTAGCAATAATGGCAATTCCCGCATTTATTGCTCAAGCGCAGACTGGATGGATCGTAACCTGTTTAATCGTGTAGAAGCCTGTTTTCCGATTGAAGATGAAGCATTAAAGAAACGCATTTACCAGCAAGGCTTATTAAATTACCTGAAAGACAATCAGCAGGCCTGGTTGTTACAAGGAGATGGAACCTGGGTGCGTGCCCAAGTTGCAGAAGGTGAACAACCGCATAATGCACAGCGTACCTTGTTAGAAACCTTTAAATAACTCTATGCAAACTAAAAAGGCTGATAATTCAGCCTTTTTTATATTTTGTTAATTTTGAGAATGGATAAATGGATTCGCGAGTTTTTGATAGATTTTGCGAATAGCAGCATAAATCTGGTAATCGTGCAGACTTAATCTGTTTTGAATTTCGGCCAAAGTCAGGTCTTGGCTGAAATACTTTAAAATCTGTACTTCAGTCTGATTTAAAAAATGTATTTTTGTTTCCTGACTCACTAAATAACGGGCTAATTCAGGATGTAAATCGGAACCACCGCGTAGGATAATTTTCAGGCTCGCTACTATTTTTGAAACAGGATGCGATGCAATCAGATATCGATCTACGCCAGATGACAAGAATAAATTAATCATTTCAGGTGAATCATCAGCTAAAACTGCAATCAGATGAGGAATCTGGATTCGTGCTTGAATTATATTAAGATTCTTAAGTTGTGCTTTCTCATGAATCTCATATAACACTAGATTGGGAAGATACTGTTCAATATGGGATTGAGCAGACAGATGATCGGTATAGGACAGCATATCCGGTTGATAACCGAGCTGTAGCAATGCAAGATCAAGATTGGAAGAGAGCGGGGGTGGATAAGGTTGCACCAATAATACCGGTGCAGGCAAAAATGAGGCCAAAGAAATCTTATCCTGAGAGTAATTAATATACAGATGTATTTTGGCTTAAATTAGTTTCAATGCCAATCCCAAGAAATAGGGATTTAATTTTTATATATTATAAATAGTTAAAGTTTAAAAATTGGTTTTGAATCATTTTAATTGACTGAATTTATAAAAATTAAATTTATCAGAAGACACAGGCAATAAAAAAGGAGCAATCTAAGTGCTCCTTTTTTATTAGGGCTTAATTAAGCTGCATCGTGAGCAGTAATTTTTTGCAAAATTTGTAATAACACATCGAATTCGCTTTGTAGCGGTGTGCTCTTACGAGTGACCAGCGCCAGAGTACGGCTTGGTGCAGCATTAATTGGATTGATGCGCAGATCCGGATTGGCTTTGATCATATTGGTATGCAGTGCAATTTCTGGCAACAGGGTAAAACCAAGATCAGCAGACACCATTTCGATCAACGTCGGTAATGAACTTGCTTTCAGGCGATGATCATTTTTACGCTCACCAATCGGGCAGGCACTCAATGCATGATCACGCAAGCAATGGCCTTCTTCAAGCAGCATCAGGCGAGACAGATCCAGATCTTCCAGAGATTTGGCTTGAGCCGCATTCTGGTCAGATTTGTGATGTACCAGATACAGATTCTCTTTGGCAATTTCAGCAACTTTCAAGCTACGGGTATCGAAAGGTAGAGCGAGCACCACCATATCCAGATTACCATGCTCCAGTTTCTCTACAATTTTCTCACTTTGAGCTTCATGTAAATGTAGCTGGATTTTCGGTAGCTGCTGATGCACTTCATCCAGAAATTGCGACAGGATGAAAGGGGCAATGGTTGGAATAACGCCAAGATGCAGATCACCGGTTAATGGTTCACTCATTTCACGACTTAAACGCATTAAGTCCTGAGCATCAGCCAGTAGAACACGGGCACGTGCAACCACTTGTTCACCAAGCGGCGTTAAACGTACATTCTGGCGATCGCGTTCAACAAGAACGCCACCGAGTAAACGCTCCAGCTCCATAATACCGCCAGACAAAGTTGACTGGGTAACAAATGAGCGGCGAGCAGCTTCTGTAAAATGCAGCGTCTCAGACAGTGTTACGAGGTATGACAGCTGTCTTAGGGATGGTAATGCAGCCATAGTGTCCTAATGTTTATGATTTAAAATGATCAGCAAATAATTCGCTAAGATATGGAATAAAATGCGGAGGGATATCATGCCCCATTCCATCAATTAATTCAAATTTAGCCCCTGAAATTGCTTTTGCAACAGCCTTACCATGACTAGGAGGCAGCAATCTGTCACGAGCACCATGAACCACCAGGGTCTCTTGTTGGATTTGCTTGTCCAGTTGCAGCAATGAACCCGTACATAATATTGCTAAAAACTGTTGAAGTACACCCGCTGGATGGTAACTTCGCTTATATAACTTACGGGCGGTCTGAATCGCTTCCAGATGATTCACATAACCCGGCGAGCCAATAATATTAAACAGCTTCAAGCTATGATCGACAATGCCATCTTCATCTGTGGAAGCGGGTTTGTCAATTAAACTAAAGAGTTGCTTTGGAAAAGGCGGAGGTAACAGTGGCTGGTTATTACTGGTAAACAGTAAACCCATTTTTTTAACTTTGTCAGGATAACGTGCGGCCAGAATCTGGGCAATCATGCCGCCCATAGAGGCACCGAGCACATAGACCTGACCCAGTCCCATTTTTTCAATCAGAAGATGTACATCATCTGCCATATCGTACAGCGTATAAGGCGCGCCCTGATTGCCTAAACCCAGTACAAAACGGCTCATCATTTTTAAGGTGTTTAAGCGAGGCCCTTTATGGTGAATCTTGGAAGATAAACCAATATCCCGGTTATCAAAACGGACCAGATGATAGCCCTGATCAATGAGGGATTTACAGAAGAAGTCCGGCCAGTACAGCATCTGTGCCCCAAGCCCCATAATTAGCAGAATGGTCGGGTGTTCAGGATTTCCTCCGACTTCTACGTGCAATTCGATGCCATTGCCAAGATCGACCTTGGTTTCACGCATGAAAGCGGTATACGGAGAATGATTGAACTGCAGGGCACTATGCATGATGTATTTCCTGATTAAAGGACATTTCGCTTAAAAAGTGTCCTTTGTATTAAACATCTAAACTGTAGCTGGAATCAAGTCAGGAACCTGCTTGGTCAATGCCAGACGTTGTTTAGCAGCAGTGGCCCCGAGTAAGACAAAACCACGTAAAGTACCGCTAGCATCAAAGGCTTTGGCTAGCATACCGTCATCAAACTCTTCATTTTCCCAACTTACTTCGACATCAACTGGAGCGGGAAGGACAGTCAATGGCGCAGCTGGTGTTTTTACTGCTACAGGCATCGCTGGATAGTGGACTGCAGTATATTCGCCATTCAATGTTTTAGACAGGGCTCGGGCCTGCTGCATGATTGGCATGACATATGGTAAAAGCATTCCGTTTACTTCCGCACAGTCGCCTACTGCATAAATGTCCGGTTGATTGGTTTCTAGCTTCGTATTGGTCAGAATCCCGCGACTGGTATGGATATCGGCTTCTTTTGCAACAGAAATATTCGGTTGTAAGCCCACAGCAGAGAGCACCACATCAGCCACTACCGACTGGCCATTGGCAAGTGTGACCAGATAATCACCATTTTCAACTTTAGAGACTTTTTCGACTGTTGTCCCCAATACAAAATGAATGCCTGTCTCTTCAAGATTTTGCTGGAAAGCATCTGCGACATGAGCTGGTAATAAGCGACCTAAAGGCTGTGGTGCAAGATCAATCACGGTGACCTGATGATTGGTATGCTGCAAGTCATTGGCAAATTCACAGCCGATCAGGCCTGCGCCTAAAATTACTACGCGTTTATCTTCACGGGCTGCCAGATTATGACGGAAAGCTTTATAGTCAGTCAGGTTGTTGACCATATGAATGTCATCGCTCGCATCACCAGCAATGGCCAGGCGTACTGGATTGGCACCCACAGCCAGCACCAGTTTAGAATAATCCTGTGTGCTTTCCTCACCATCTTTTTCTAAAGTCAGCTGATGCTGTTCAGGATGAATCGTTTTGACCCAGGTATTTTTTTCGATGCGCATTTTCAGCTGTGCTGACATTTTTTCTGCATCACCCAAAGGGATGTGTTCTGGCGCTTTGTTTCCTGCTAAAGCATTAGAAAGCGTAGGTTTTGCATAATTAGTCGCATCATCAGCACAAATCATGACAAGTTCATGGTCTGGGTTGAGTTTGCGAAACTCACGGGCAACAGCATAACCCGCCATGCCCGAACCAATGATGACGATAGGATGCATACGATTCTCCATGCTTTTTTAAATTAGTTTTTTTCAGGTATAAAGGACATAAAAAAGACCATTCAATATGGTCTTTAAAAGAACATGATTAGATTTCAATCATTTCAAAATCGACTTTAGAAACACCACAATCCGGACAAGTCCAGTCATCAGGAATATCTTCCCATTTGGTACCAGGAACGATTCCGTCCTGAGGCCAACCTTCTGCCTCGTCATAAATCCATCCACAAACGATGCATTGATATTTTTTCATATAACTCTCCAAAACTGACCAACTGTAGCTGTCAGCTTAAAATCCACAAATGGCAAGACCCTAAAGAATATGACTTTTAATAGTAAACATATTTGGCTAAATTTTTACGCAGTTCTATTCATAAAGTAAAGCGAATAAAAGTTTAATCAGTGAAATTAACAGCAGAAAGGTCAGTCACTAGATATTTCATTACTAGAAATATATTTAAGGTGAGGCAAAGAGTTGTATTTTTAGTTTTATAAAACACGTTTCTGGCTTAGATTTTAAGTTGTAGACCAAAGTCGGGCAGAAAAAATGATTAAAATCAGTTAACTTAGACTTAGAAAAGTCTTTATTAAATATTTTTTATAATAAATTTATATATTTAAATCAATTGGTTATTATTATTTTCTGCTTTAATATTGCACAGTCGTTGTTGTTACACATTGTTAATTTAGTTTAAAATTCACTTATTCCTTTCCTTGTTTAAAGATCTCCCATGAGCAATTTGTCTACTTCTCTGTGGTCTCACATTCGTACTGTCCAGAATTTCCCAAAACCAGGCATTTGTTTCTTCGATTTGACTCCATTATTCATGAATAATCTGGGTCCATTAACTGATGCTTTGATTGACAGCATTCCTGAAGAAAAGCTAGCTGAAGTAGACAGCTTTGTGGCAGTGGAAGCACGTGGTTTCGTGCTGGCAAGCCTGTTGGCGCAGCGTACGGGCAAAGGCTTATTACTGGTTCGTAAAGCAGGTAAATTGCCGCCTCCAGTGGTAGGTGTAGGTTATAGCCTTGAATATGGTCTGGACCGTCTGGAAATGTCTGCAGAAGTTCAGGGACAAAAAGTGATTATCGTGGATGATGTACTGGCAACTGGCGGTACATTGAAAGCAGTACATGAGTTGGCTGAAAAATGTCAGCATCAGGTTCTAGGTGCGAGCATCTTCCTTGATCTGCCAGATTTACACGGTGAATTAGGCCTGGACATCTGGTCAGTACTTGATGATAAATCCCAGCCTGAAGCTGCAGTTGCTTAAGTCTGAATGATCAAAAAAGCCCCAACTATTGGGGCTTTTTTATTGCCGGATAAAATGATATTCAATTTCCTGAATCAGGTCGTTAATCTGTTCGGGATGTTCCAGACGATGATGACCACCTTCAATGGCATGAATTTGCATATAATCTTCAAGCTGTGCCTGTGCTGCATGCATATCCAAAATTTCATCGCCTAATTCCAGATAGGCCATTTGCGGAATATCATGCTGCAAATCACTGTCACAAATCGCAGGATAATCATCGCGGAAATTCGGTTGCAAGCTAGGATTCGCGATCACACAAGGGATCTGATGAGCTTGTGACATTTTTAGCGCCCAATAACCGCCCAGACTGTGTCCGACCAGAATATCCGGTTTAATGGTTTCAACCATTTCATGATAGAAATCGGCTACCGACTGGTAGCTCAGATTACGATAATCCACATCTATACAATATTTATGCATTGCATCAATTGCATGAAATTTCGTGGACTGTTTTGACGAATCCAAGCCATGAAAAAACAATATTTTAGACATATTTTTACTCATTTTTATCGGACATGGCAAAGTCGTGGTCAGGGTGTTAAGACACCACCTTCTAATATGGTCATTATTGTAAAACGTCTATTTCGAGGAAGCAGTTAGCTATTGGTCTAAGCTGATATGGGATATAAAGGCATAATTTGTGCAGAGGATTGAGGTCTTGGACTTTCATCTAACAAAAGTTGGGCAATATTTTAAAAAACCAATCATAAAATTCGAAACTGAAAATAATGCAAATCATTTGTTTTTAAAAATTTCATATATCCAGAAATTTTTCTCAAGAAAAGCCACGTGTAGGAAGTCTTTACGCTACGATTTGATGCAGATTTCTGCTATTCTATGCAACTTCTATTTTTTAACTAATCTTATCCGAGGCAGAGATGACGCAAAATAACGCTCAATCGACTTCTGAACAAATCATTTCCGAAAACGATTTAATTGCACAGCGTCATGCCAAGTTAAAGCAGATTCAAGACCACGCAAAAGAAACTGGTGTTAGCCCATGGCCAAACACATTTAAACGTGAACATTATGCGCAAGACTTACAAGACCAGTTTGCTGATAAATCTAAAGAAGAAATTGAAGCTGGCGAACACGTTCATGTAAAAGTAGCAGGTCGTGTGATGTTGAACCGCGGTTCATTCATCGTGATTCAGGATATGACCGGTCGTATTCAGCTTTATGTTCCACGTAAAGAACTTGAGCCAGAAGTACTTGCAACGATCAAAGGCCTGGATCTGGGCGATATCATTGCAGTTGAAGGTTATATCGGTCGTTCTGGTAAAGGTGACCTGTATGTTCATATCGAACATTTTGAATTACTGACAAAATCATTACGTCCACTTCCAGACAAGTTCCATGGTTTGACTGATACTGAAGTGAAGTATCGTAAGCGTTATCTTGATCTGATCGTAAATGAAGAAACCCGTAAAACTTTTGAAGTTCGTGCCAAAGTTGTTGCCGGTATTCGTAGCTTCCTGAACGACAAACGTTTTATGGAAGTTGAAACCCCGATGATGCACGTAATTCCTGGTGGAGCATCTGCGCGTCCATTTGAAACGCATCATAATGCACTGGATATGCCATTGTTCCTGCGTATTGCACCTGAGCTTTATTTGAAACGTCTGGTTGTGGGTGGTTTCGAGCGCGTATTCGAAATTAACCGTAACTTCCGTAATGAAGGTGTTTCTACTCGTCATAACCCTGAATTCACCATGATCGAATTCTACCAGGCGTATGCAGATTACAAAGACCTGATGGAATTGACTGAGCAAATGCTGGAAAAACTGGCAATTGATATTCTGGGTACCACTGATGTGCCTTATGGCGATGAAGTCTTTAGCTTCAAAGGACCATTCAAAAAGATCTCAATGTTTGATGCCATTCTTGAGCACAATCCACAGTTCACTCCAGAAAATGTCAATGACCGTGAGTTCCTGGCAAAATTCATTCAGGACGAACTGAAAGAACAGGTAAAACCAGGTTTTGGTCTGGGTAAACTGCAAACCATCGTATTTGAAGAAACGGTAGAAACTCAACTACGTCAGCCTACATTCGTGACTGAATATCCAGCGGAAACTTCTCCACTAGCTCGCCGTAATGATCAAAATCCGCATATTACAGACCGTTTTGAATTCTTTATCGGTGGTCGTGAACTGGCAAATGGCTTCTCAGAATTAAATGACCCGATTGATCAAGCTGAACGCTTCCAGGCGCAGGTCGCTGAGAAAGACGCGGGTGATGATGAAGCAATGCACTATGATGCTGACTTCATTGAAGCCCTGGAATATGGTCTGCCTCCTACAGCAGGTGAAGGGATCGGTATTGACCGTCTGGTAATGATTTTCGCGAATGCACCAAGTATCCGTGATGTAATTTTATTCCCGCATATGCGTCATAAACACTAATGACTTATTCGAAAAAAGGCAGTTTTTAAAACTGCCTTTTTTATGTGTTCAGCATTTATCTTAAATAAAATTAAAAACCCAGCACTATTTAAATCTATTTTTTTTATATTAGTGATTTCATTTTTTTGTATTTCTATCTCATTTTTCGAAGCGATTTATTATTTTAAAAGTCAATTAAATCTAGGGTTTCATATTATACTGATACAGTTTCGCCATTGAATATTGTTTTTGAAATATCTATGGTTAGGCAAAAATAAACTTGAGAATATTGATCCCATGTTTCTAAAAAAACCATTATTAAGTGTACTTCTTACGACACTTTCACTTCCTGTTTTTGCTCAAGGGCTGGTTCTGAATGATGCAAATCTTCGTACTGACTTGAACTGGTTAAACCAGCAAGGGGTGATCCAGATCAGTACCTCGACCTGGCCGCTCAGTGGTGATGAAATTCAACGTGCTCTATCCAATGCACAAGTGAGTAACAAAGTACAACAACGTGTTATTGATTCAGTTCTGGCAAAATTAACAGCAGACAATCAGCAGCTCAAAGTAGGCTTATTTGCGGAAAGTGATCCAAAAGATATTCCTCAAGCCTTTGGCGATCAGCAAAAGGCACAATTTCAGGCAGCTTTAGAGTTTAATGCAGGTGGCGAAAACTGGGATGCCAAGCTCCGGGTTAATGCCGAAAAAGATCGACAAATTGAGAATGATCAGGATGTAAATCTGGAAGGATCTTATCTAGCAGGGAAACTCTGGAATCAATGGCTGATTGCCGGCCAAATTCCGACCTATTGGGGTCCGGGACATGATGGCAGCTTGATTCGCGGCGATGCTAGCCGCCCAGTATATGGATTTATGGCACAACGTGCAGAACAAACAGCTTTTGAAACTAAATGGCTGTCCTGGATTGGACCGTGGCAATATCAGGCTTTTGCAGGACAATTGGATGATTATACTGCCGTTCCAGATGCCAAACTAATTGGTCTTCGTATAACAGCACAACCTTTATCTTACCTGGAGCTAGGTGCTTCTCGTGCGATTCAATGGGGTGGGGAAGGACGTCCTGAAAGCTTAAGTTCATTATGGGATGCTTTTGTCGGGAATAAAGATAATGGTGGTACGGGTAAACCTGACCCATCAAACCAGATTGCTGGTTTCGATGCACGCCTGAATCTGTTTCCTTTGACACAGGTACCTATGGGCTTCTATGGGCAATATGTAGGTGAAGATGAAGCGGGTGGTCTGCCTGCGAAGAAAATGTATCTGGCTGGTATAGATTATTCTGCAACTGTAAGAAATATGCCATATCAACTTTATACAGAATGGGCAGATACACGTACTAACGGCAAGGTGCGAGGTATTTCTTATAACCATACCAATTATACTGATGGTTTTTATCAGCATGGTTATCCGCTGGCACATGCTTTAGGTGGTGATGCACAGATGATCTCAGTAGGTGGTGATATCCGTTTTGATCCGATGAACCGTTTATCTGGGCGGGTATTATTTGCTGAAGTCAATCAGTCTGACCGTAGACCTGAAAATAATGCTGCTTTTGCTTTTGATGATGAAATTAAAGCACTAGATGTCACCTGGTCGCATTATATTCGTCCAGAAATGCCACTTAAAATTAATGCCTGGATAAGTGACTCAGATGTAAATGGTCAAGATGGCGGTGCCTCTATTGGAATTGAAATTCCATTAGAAAAAGGCTTGTTCAAATATTAATATTCAAGACACAACAAAATCCTGCTCATCTGGCAGGATTTTTTATATTTTCAAAAATTACAGACAAAAAAAACGCAATGATTGGGGTTGTCATTGCGTAGAAAAAGGAAGTTTCTTTCAAAACTAAATCAAGATTAACTGTGGAGAGAGTTAAATTTGATTCCTTACTGTATGTAAGTATATTAGGACTCATTCTCATGTGACTCATCAGTATTCATGTTAATAGATGTTAAGTAAGGTTAAAACTATGAAGAATCTGTGTGGAAACTTGCCTTATTTTTGCGCATTTTAGCCTTAAATAAAAAAAGCCCTTCATTTGAAGGGCTTTTTTTTAAATATTGTCTAGCTTAGAAATGGAAAACACCTAAGCCTGTTTTCACTTCATCTAAAGTGGCCTGTGTAATGTCACGGCATTTATCTGTACCCGTTTTCAAAATATCCATGATGTAATCCGGGTCTTTAGCCAGTTCCATCCGACGTTCACGAATTGGACCGATCAGCTCTTTCAGAATACCTTCCAGACGTTTTTTTACTGTACCATCACCTAAACCACCACGGCGATAATGTGCTTTCAGTTCTTCCAGTTCTTCTTTATTGGTGTCGAATGCATCCAGGTAAGTAAATACCACATTGCCTTCAACCTGGCCTGGATCTTCGATGCGCAGGTGATTCGGATCGGTATACATCGCATTGACAGCTTTTTTGATGTCTTTGTCAGAGGCATCTAGAACAATAGTATTACCTAATGATTTAGACATTTTCGCTTTACCGTCAAAACCTGGTAAGCGTCCCACATTAGAAAGCAGCGCCTTACATTCAGGCAGTAATTCACGGCCAATCTGACGGTTAAGGCGACGTACAATCTCATTGGTCTGTTCGATCATTGGAATCTGGTCTTCGCCCACCGGAACTACAGTTGCTTTAAAGGCTGTGATATCTGCTGCTTGAGCCACTGGATAGCATAAGAAACCTGCAGGAATATCACGCTCAAAACCACGCATCTGAATTTCTGATTTAATGGTCGGGTTGCGCTCTAGACGTGAAACTGTCACAAAGTTCAGATAGAGCATAGTCAGTTCGTTTAAGGCTGGCAGGCAAGACTGAACACAGATAGTAGTTTTGGTTGGATCAATACCGACAGCCAGATAATCTGTTGCTACTTCAATAATATTGCGACGTACTTTTTCAAAGTTGTCTGCATTATCTGTCAGGGCTTGAGCATCAGCGAGTAACAAATGTTGATGGTGAGAATCTTGTAAACCTACGCGAGAGCGTAATGAACCGACAAAATGGCCAAGGTGAAGCTGTCCGGTAGGACGGTCGCCAGTCAAGATTACTGGACGATTATCTTGATTACTCATTATCTATTCCAAAAAGTAGTCTGTACTACATCAATATTTTAACGAATGGCCACATTGTACGGCATTCTGTTTTTGAATGTCAGCCAGAAAAAAAAGCCGTAGTAAAAAATCTTATTAATTAAACAAGTGAATACAATATTTTTTTAATATTTTCATTAAAATATGTCTAAAGGTGATAAGGATAACAAGAATGGCGAGCAGCTTATTAATATTATTGGATGATATTGCGACTGTTTTAGACGATGTTGCCGTGATGAGCAAGATGGCTGCAAAAAAGACAGCAGGTGTCTTGGGGGATGACTTGGCATTAAATGCCCAGCAAGTCAGCGGTGTACGGGCAGAACGTGAACTTCCTGTGGTGTGGGGAGTAGCCAAAGGTTCTTTTATTAATAAGCTGATTCTTGTTCCTTTGGCTTTACTTATTAGTGTGGTTGCACCCTGGTTAATTAATCCTTTACTGATGATTGGTGGTCTATTTCTCTGTTATGAAGGCGTAGAAAAAGTCCTGCATAGCTTAAAGCATAAGAAAGCTAAGACTGAAGAAGATGCTGAGGCTGAATTCACTACGATCGAAACCGATTTGGCTACATTTGAAAAAGAGAAAATTAAGGGTGCGATCCGAACTGATTTCATTCTGTCAGCGGAAATTGTAGTGATTTCTTTGGGCACCGTGGCAGCCGCAGCTTTTACCACCAAGGTCATCGTACTGGCAGGAATTGCCATATTAATGACAGTCGGGGTGTACGGCTTCGTTGCCATGATTGTTAAAATTGATGATCTAGGTTTGTACCTGACTAAACAGGCATCCAGCTTCAAGCAAAGTATAGGCCGTGGATTGCTGGCTTTTGCCCCTAAATTGATGAAAACCCTGACGATTGTAGGTACGATTGCAATGTTCCTGGTCGGTGGCGGGATTATTGCCCATACCATTCCATGGTTTCATCATTTCACTGAAGATTCGGTTGAGTATGTAGAGCATATGCCTAGTCTGGGCAGTATCGTAGGGGCTGTTACGCCTACACTTATTAATCTGGTGATTGGTTTTGTGGCAGGGTTAATCGTATTTATCTTGATTGGCTTTATTCAAAAAATCAGATCGAAATCAAAGCAGGCATAAATCAGGCCCGTTAAAATAAGCTGACTTTAAACTATAAGGAATCTCACTATGCGCTGGAAAGGACGTCGTGTTAGTAGCAATGTAGAAGACCGTCGTGGTGGTGGTGCCAAAGCCGGTGGAATCAGTATTCTCGGGTTGATTATTGCTTTCGTGGCCTGGAAGTTTTTTGGCGTTGATCCACAGCAAGCCTATCAAACCACCAAGCAGGTCACGCAAGGGGTTTCTAGTGCAGAAACACGGGGTCTGGAAAATCCAACGCCAGAACAGCAAGAAGCGATCGATTTTGTAGGAACTGTGCTTGCCGATACAGAAGATACCTGGTCTCAAGTATTTCAGCAGCAGCTGAACCAGCAATATACTCCGCCTAAACTGGTTCTATTTAGTGGTGTGGTAAATTCTGGTTGTGGTACAGCGCAATCGGCCATGGGACCTTTCTACTGTCCGGCAGACCAGAAAGTTTATATTGATACGGCATTCTTTAAAGATATGCGTACTCAGATGGGAATTAGCGGGGAACAGAACTCAACCGAGTTATCTCGCAATGATCAGGCAGGCGATTTTGCTCAAGCCTATGTGGTAGCACATGAGGTGGGTCATCATATCCAGACCATTTTAGGTATTTCTTCACAGGTACAGCAGGCACGTCAACAAGCCACTCAAGCGCAGGGTAATCAGCTTTCTGTACGTCAAGAACTACAGGCGGATTGTCTGGCTGGGGTATGGGCTTATCATAACCATGAGCGTACGCAATTCCTGGAGCAGGGTGATGTACAGGAAGCCATGGATGCGGCACACAAGATCGGTGATGACTATCTGCAGAAAAAGGCCCAAGGCCATGTCGTACCAGACAGCTTTACGCATGGTACCAGTGCACAGCGGGTAAAATGGTTTAATACCGGTTTGAAATCGGGACAAATGTCTGCTTGCGATACTTTTAATCAAAATATCTAAAATTAAAGATCAAAAAAGGGGAGCAAATGCTCCCCTAATGATTGAATAGTTATTTTTCCAGAAAACGACTGAAGTTTTTCAAAATCTTGATACTGACAAATAAGGCAGCCAAGGCAAATAGCGAAATCGCAAAGAGAATATATTTTAAATTACTGATGTCATTATTATAAAATTGCTTCAATTCATTTCTGGAATAGCTGAGTTTAGTGATCTGACCAGTTCGACTATCTTGGAACTGAATATTTTCAATATAAAAATAATTTCTCACTTTAACTAAATTAACATTTTGAATCTGCCGGGTATGTGACTGGTTATAGTCATCAGTACATAGGGCAGTATAATGCTCACAGCTGATTTTTGCTGCATAACCATTTCCGGCAATCAGGATAAACAGCGCATTGTCTGGACGTTGATTATTAGACACCAGTACATATTGCGCTTTGGTGCTGCTTTTTAAAGGAATGCTCACGGCTTGCTGATAATATTGATCTGCTTTCAGGATCTCCTGAATTTTGGCAACACAAGTGAACATCAAGGAAAGTGTGACCAGAAAAATGACAGCAGCGAGACACAGACGGAATATAGTTTTGACAGTTTGATGCATGGAAGAAAATTTCTAAATAGAAAGGAGGAGTGAGCAATAAAGTGCTTTAAGGCTGTATGTTAAATCATCAGTTGTGAATATTGAAAAGAAACTTAACTTAATTCAAAAAAAAATGGGACTAAACTTGATCCGCTAAAATATACTGTTTTTTTAAATTTATATTTCAAGTAAATCTTTCAGCTCACGGCTGCAAATTGCCAAATCTTAGGAAACCTAATGGGAAGTTTCTTTTTTTTACAACTGTTGACGGTGGTCTTTGCTCTGTCAATTGCCACTACCATGTTCAACAAACGTGTTCTAAGTTTTCCTCAAGCCATTGGTGTGCCGATTGTTTCCGCTATTTTTGTCTTTATCTTGCAATGGTGCGCCAGCCTGTTACAGGGTAATCCATTTTTTAGCATCAATATTGATAATATTGAGAAAGCAGTTCGCCATGTCAATTTTTATGACTTCCTGATTAATGGGGTGATCTGTTTCATTCTGACTTCATCCGCATTGAAGTTTAAGGTTTCAGATTTACGCAATCACTGGCGGCCGATTGGTATTCTGGCCAGTCTGGCATTGGTTTTTTGTGCAGTTTTCTTTGGTATTGCGCTGTACGGTTATCAGTTCCTGATTGGCAACCATGTCGATATATTAGTCCTGCTATTACTCGGTGCTGCGCTCGGAGCAACGGATCCCATTGGGATTAAAGGTGTACTCAGTTCGGTACGCGCACCCCATCATTTGATCGTGAAACTGGAAGGTGAGTCGCTGTTTAATGATGCGATGTGTATTGCATTATTTATGACTTTACTGAATGTACTGCAAGGTGAAAACTTTACCGTACTCGCCGTCCTGCAAACATTGCTTTATGAAATTGTCGTGGCAGTCTTGATCGGGATCGGTTTTGGTCTGGCGATTCTACGTATTCTGCGCGGTAAGCATGAAATGGAATCACTGATATTAACTACTGCACTGTTGGCTTGTGGTTCATATCTGGTTGCTTTATTGGCGCATGCTTCTGCGCCAATTGCCTGTGTGATCGGTGGTTTGATTGTCGGGAATAAATGGAAAGAAATTCTGGCTGATGCAGATATCGGTGATGTAAACCATTTCTGGCATACGGTAGAGGGGATTATCAATTCCTTCCTGTTCACCTTGATCGGCCTGGAACTGTTCATTATTGATCTAAGCACCAGTCTGGTTCTAGGCGGAATTGTCGCTTTCATAATTCTGCATTTGGCACGCTTCCTGGCCAATTATCTGTCTTTTGCATTATTCCCTAGAATGCGTAAAAAAAGTTATAACGGCAGTTTAACCATTCTGTCCTGGGGCGGTGTACGTGGCGGGATTTCCTTAGCCCTGATTCTGGCAGTGGCCAATATTCCGCAACTGGAAGCGTATAGCAGTATTCTGATTGGATATACTTTTATTGTGGTGCTTCTTTCCGGAGTAGTTTGTGGTCTAGGTTTGCCAGCCGTAATGAATGCTTTCTATTACAACCCGAATGAAGAAACTCAAGGTTTTAAGGGCTGGTATCAGCGGATGTGCCACAAGATGAATCGTCGCGGTTTTCAGTATATTGTGGGGGAGGATGCGAATGGAAATGAAACCATCACCATCTTCCAGCCTGAGATGCTGATTGATAAGAAAGATGCCGATGGTGTAGCAACCGTGCATCATCCTGATAAAGTACAGGAAGTGAAACGTTTAGAAAATCCGGAGAATTTCTAATTGTTAGAATTTTCTATCAAGATTGAAAGCCTATGACATCAAGTGCAAGCCAGGAAATGGCACAAATGATTCTGAGTGTGGTCAGCCAGATTCCTTATGCGAAGGTAGCGACCTATGGACAGATCGCTAAGCTGGCTGGCTTGCCTAAACATGCACGTCTGGTAGGTAAGGTTTTAAGTCAGCTTGATACAGAAACCGATTTGCCCTGGCGTCGTGTCCTGAATGCTCAAGGTAAGATCAGTCTCAATAAACTGGATGAATATGGACATAATATTCAACAGCAAAAGTTAGGCGCAGAAGGAATTCTATGTGTTGGAAATCGGGTCAGCTTAAAGCAGTATCAATGGGATGGATTTGTCTGAAAGAGAAATCCCCACTTGATTGAAGTGGGGATTTTTTTATTATTTACGGATAACCATTACAGGAACATTGGCCTGTCCCAAGATGCTTTGCGCAACACTACCCAGGAACAGTTTCTTGAAGCCAGTACGGCCATGTGAGCCAATCACAATCAGATCAGTATCCAAGGATTCAGCTGCCTTGACAATTTCACTATAAATCACCTGACCTTCGAGTAGCTGGGTCTCTGCATCAATACCTGCCGCAGCAAATTTCGCTTTTGCTTCATCAAGTGTCTTCAGAATTGCAGTACGGGCACGTTCAACCAGGTCATTGGTTTGAGCTGCTGTAATGTATTCAGCAGCGATATAGGGATCAAGTGCCAGCACCTGAACCACTGTCACTTTACTGTTAAATGCTTTGGCAATTTCGACAGCTTTATCGACTGCAGCGTAGGAAGTTTCTGAACCGTCAACGGGTACTAAAATATGTTCAAATGACATTAGAATTCTCCTTATAGGAAATAAGTTTTATAAAAATATGACGCGTTAAAATCGTATACGAATTGTTGTTTATACTTTGATCATAACGCGTATTTTATAAAAATAAAACCAAGTAAATACCTCAGTATTATGTTTAACAAAGCAATAATTTTTAATGGTTGGTATATTTTATAAGTTTTTGATTTATATTTATATTTTGAGATTAAAATAATATGATTTTAGAATATTAATGAACTAACTTAAAAAAGCCATCTGATTTTAATACTGCGTTATTACCTGTAATTTTAGATTCAAAAAATCCCTGTTATATAAAACTATAGGAACAGGTTTAAAATTGAGATTTTAATAATGAAAAATCTATCAAACTGCATAAAGATAGACTGCTATTTCTAATAGTAACCTTCTATCAGCATAATTTTAGTGTTCTAAAACTTCCCTTTCCAAGGGTGGGTTAATACCGTTATTTTCTTTTTTAAATTGAGCACGATCTGTAATGGATTTCTCACATTCATTATAGTGATCAATTGCAAAGTTTTTAATTAAGGCGGAACGTCCAGACTGATCTTGGGGTATTTCATATTTAAACGCTTTTTCAGTAAGTTTTATACCAATCAGAGTATGGAGATCATTCGCTGTACCGTAGTGCTGTTTTATTTGCTGAATCATCCATTTCTGTGGTGCACCTTTCAGTCTAAAGAGCATGACTTCTTGAGCCAAACTTTTCACATCATCACATCCTGAAAAGCTGCTGCTTGGATGAATAACAGTTGCATTGGCTAAACTTATAAAACTCAATAGGAGCAGGCTTAGGTATATTTTGAATTTCGTCATCTTCAGTTTTGCTTTAATCCAGAGATGCTATTGGCCATATTTGGAAAAGTATTATAGCGATAGGAAAAGGTCCTAGATTCACTTTTTATTTTGTTTCTTCAGCAAGTTATTCTTAAAATTAAATATTATATGATACGACTTTGATTCAGATTTGGCTTTAAAAGTTGGTACCAATTTTTGTAGATTCTGTTATGGGATTTCGAATTAAATCATGATTTGTACAAAGTTTAAGAGTTTATGATTAATTTGCATAAAGACTGAACATTTGTGGTTTAAAATGCTTGACGATACAACCTGAAATTACGATAATGCGCACACAGTTTACGGCTATGTAGCTCAGTTGGTTAGAGCACCGCACTCATAATGCGGGGGTCACAGGTTCAAGTCCCGTCATAGCCACCATTTTTAAAGACCAAGCTCTCAGCTTGGTCTCTTTTTTTGTGCCATAAAAATATCAATAAAAAATTAAGAGAAAGTTCTTCTAAATATCTGTCTGTTTAAATTTTTGAATCTTCTTTTAATTTCTTAACCCTATTTATTGCTTAAAGATAAAAAAATGCCCAAGCATTTACTTGGGCATTATGGCTGATCTGGTTTAGTTAAAACTTAGATACCTGCTTTCCAACCATTAACGACCGGATAGCGACGTTCACGACCATAAGAACGCGAGCTAATACGTGGACCAATCGCACCCTGACGACGTTTGTATTCGTTAATATCCACCAGACGAATCACTTTTTTCACAACTTCAGCTTCAAAGCCTTTGGCAATGATGTCATCCTGGCTCAGATCTTCTTCAATATAAGCATAAAGAATCGCATCAAGCACTTCATAAGCCGGTAATGAATCCTGATCGACCTGATCTGGACGAAGTTCTGCTGAAGGTGGACGGGTAATGACACGCTCAGGAATCACAGGAGTTTCTGCGATGCTGTTACGGTATTTCGCCAGTTCAAACACAATGGTTTTATAAACATCTTTTAATACCGCAAAACCACCGACCATATCGCCATATAGTGTGCAGTAACCAACGGCAAGTTCAGATTTATTACCGGTTGCCAGAACCAGATTGCCGAACTTGTTAGACAGCGCCATTAATAGCGTACCGCGTGCACGTGCTTGCAGGTTTTCTTCAGTGGCATCTACAGGGGCATTGCCAAAGAATGGATACAGGGTTTGCAAGAAGCCACTTACAATCGGGTTAATCTCGGCAATACCGAAAGTTACACCCATGGTTTTTGCCTGTTCAGTAGCATCTTCTACACTGATCTGAGCAGTATAGGTATAAGGCATCATCACTGCTTGGACTTTGTCAGGGCCAATCGCATCTGCTGCGATGGCAAGAGTCAGGGCAGAGTCAATACCACCAGACAGACCCAGAATTACACCTGGGAAACCTGAACGCTGTACATAATCACGGGTTGCCATCACCAGACTTTGATAAATCTCGGCCATAGTTTCTAGCGCTGGAGTAATCGTGCCTTTGCTAAACTCTAATTTTTCTACATCATATTCAGCGATATACAGGCCTTTTTCAAAGCTAGGCGCCTGCAGAGCTACTTCGCCTGATTTATTGAGTACAAAGCTGGTACCGTCAAAGATGAGATCATCTTGGCCACCTACCTGGTTACAGTACACCAGATTGATATTCAACTGTTTGACCAGCGCAGCCATGGTATCGATACGGTGTTGCGGTTTGCCAACTTCATATGGAGAAGCATTCAGAACCAGTGCAGTATCAATATTCAATTGAGCCAGCTGTTGAACCGTAGATAATGACCAGACATCTTCACAGATCAGGACACCAAACTTGTGTCCCAGATATTCGAAGACCAGATGCTGATGTCCTTCACCAAAATAGCGTTTCTCATCAAATACACCATAGTTTGGCAATGTCTGTTTATTATAAACCCCTAAAACTTCGCCATCTTTCATAACGGCGGCTGAGTTATAGCGTTCACCATCTTCGGTTTGATTGACAAAACCAAAGACCATGACGATATCTTTTACTTCAGTCAGTTTTTCAAACGCCAGCTTTGTGCGTTTAGCCAGACTTGGACGAATTAATAAATCTTCAGCCGGATAACCTAAAGTTGAAAGTTCAGGGAAAATAATAAGATCAGCATTATCTTTTTTGGCCTGATTTGCCAAATCTATCATTGTCTGCGTGTTTGCATCTAAATTGCCCACATGTGGAGAGAATTGAGCAATCGCAATTTTAAAACTTTTCATTCCAATTAAGTCCTATTCCTATAGGTGAATACACTAAATCACTGATTTTTAAAATTCTAATTATCCAGCTGAGTGCAGTTTGATACGAACAAAATGCCAAATGGCCAAAATTAAAAAAGTCATGACCGCATGATCATTAAATCTTGATTTGCGAGCTAAAAATATCATACTTGGCTTATTTTATCGAAATTTGAGGTAGATGCTAGAGCTGTTTCAGGAGAATTGAAACAGATGCACAAAGTTATGGTCAAAAATGACTTATTATGGTGCTTTTTTATTCTGGTAAATGCACAAAAATACTCAATTGGATTTAAATAAGTTTATTTTTCATAAATAGAAATCAACAGAATACTTGAGTGAAAAGTATTCAATATCATCTGCTTATCTGATTTTTTAAAATAATATTGGGAATTTTTTTTAGAAAAATATCGCGTGCAATATCTCCCTGTTGTTCAATGTTATAGTCTAAAAAGGATTTGTTGGGATTAAATTGATATTTGTAAGGATTATATTTTCCCATACTTAAAAAATAAGCGGCTTGTAAAAAAGCGCCCTTAAACAACACATTAATATTCTGCTGATATTGATAAATATGCGCCATTTCATGAATGAAAAGCGCCTGATAAGAACGGCTTTCTTTAGAATAATCGTCCCGATAATTCAGGTTGCGGACGTGAATATAACCACTTGGTGCCATAATCACATGCTTGGATTGCCAAGGCAGGAAAGGGTGATTCATGACACGGACTGCTGAATAGTCAATCAGGTCAGCAAAGACTTGCTGGCAAAGCTTGATTTCCCCTGAAGTTAAGTTCCGGCTTTTAAACTGATCAAAACGAATCATTCTCAGGATGAAGGGAAGCAGGTAAAACAGCATTAAAACTCAATCCTTAACGATATAAGAGTAATTTCTAGAAATTTGCAGAAATTGAAAATTCTTCAGGTTTACTATTTTAAGTTTTTCACATCTTGGTTGTGTTGGTTTTTGTCAGTCATAAAAAAACCACCCAGAAGGGTGGTTTTTACGTCTTTCAACGCTAACCGAATTAACGGTTGATGTCGCGTTGAACTTCACCAGTGTAAAGCTGACGAGGACGACCGATCTTGTAAGGACCGCTGTGCATTTCTAACCAGTGGCTGATCCAACCAACTGTACGTGCAAGCGCGAAGATCACAGTAAACATTTCTGTTGGGATACCAATCGCTTTAAGGATGATACCTGAGTAGAAGTCTACGTTAGGGTAAAGGTTACGTTTGATGAAGTATTCGTCAGAAAGCGCGATACGTTCAAGTTCCATAGCAAGAGCAAGCTGTGGATCGTTGATGCCAAGAGCACCAAGAACTTCGTCACAAGTTTCTTTCATTACTTTCGCACGTGGATCGAAGTTTTTGTACACACGGTGACCGAAGCCCATGAGTTTAACTTCTTTAGTTTTCACTTTTTCCATGAAGCCAGCAACGTTTTCTACAGTGCCTATTTCATCAAGCATCTTAAGAACAGCTTCGTTCGCACCACCGTGAGCAGGACCCCAAAGTGCAGAGATACCAGCAGCGATACATGCATATGGGTTAGCGCCAGTAGAACCAGCTAAACGTACTGTAGACGTAGAAGCATTTTGTTCGTGGTCAGCGTGAAGCGTGAAGATACGGTCCATTGCTTTCGCAAGGATTGGATCTACTTTGTAGTCACGGTCTGCAGGAGTTGCAAACATCATGTACAGGAAGTTTTCAGCGTAAGTCAAATCGTTACGTGGGTAAACGAATGGTTGACCAACAGTGTATTTGTAGCTCCAAGCTGCCAAAGTAGGAATCTTAGCGATTAAACGAATCGCAGTGATTTCACGATGGTTAACATCTTCGATGTCCAGATTGTTGTGATAGAACGCAGACAACGCACCAACAACACCAACCATGATTGCCATAGGGTGAGCATCACGACGGAAACCGTTATAGAAGCGGCTTACTTGATCGTGAACCATAGTGTGGTTACGAACTTTAGCGTCGAATTCTTCTTTTTGCTCAGCTGTTGGAAGCTCGCCATTAAGAAGTAAGTAGCAAGTTTCTAGGTAATCAGCTTTAGTTGCTAACTGGTCAATTGGGTAGCCACGGTGTAAAAGAACACCTTTATTACCATCGATGAAAGTGATTTTAGACTCGCATGCAGCTGTTGCCATAAAACCAGGATCAAAAGTAAAGTGACCTGCAGCCAACACATCTTTAACGTCGATTACATCTGGGCCCAATGTGCCGCTGTAAATTGGTAATTCAATTTCTTTGCCATCAAGCTGTAAAACGGCTTTCTTGCCAGTTGCTTCAGACATTCAATAGATCTCCTGTCCTGGTGAATGTATATCCGAGTTGCCTATCAATCTTTTAATGCACAAAACGGACGGATCAAAAATTTGCTATAAGATTAGTGGCTACTGAAATTTTGTCAATTATACTTATGGATGAAAAATGACATTCTCACAGTGGTTTAGTCATTTATCTTGGTATAAAAAGTTTAATAAAATCACAGTACCAAACCTCTATAATAAGTCAAATTGAACAGAAGGTGCAGAAAAAAATATAGTCTTTGCCGTATTTGTAAGCGTTTTTTCCTAGCAAAAAATAAAGGAGAAATTGAGAAAATATTCTAAGACTGCAACTTAAAATTATATAAATCTCGTAACTTACATCGATTTCCTTAAGTTTTTACTTCAAACTTGAATTATAAATAAAAGCAATAAATTTTCTTTTTGGCTCTGTTTAATCGGCTAAAAAATAGCTCGTAAATTTGCTTCACTTTGTTTAATACAACTTAAACAAAAATAAATAAGTGTTTTTTTGAATATAAAATGTCTAAAAACATCAAAAAAACTATGATCTACAAAGAGATAAGTAGGTTTTAGTATAAAAATTCTAAATTGAGATGCCTTTATATAAATAGTCATTATTTATTTGTGAAATATATCCTTATGATTTTACTTGGGATTAATAAGGACTTAGGATCGAAATTATATTTTCGCTGTTCATCTTTAGTCTAAATCTACTTAGTCGAAGCTTGGCTAGATAACAGACTAAATTAATCAAGTTAATTATTAAAAAACAAATATCTAGAATGAGAATATGAAGATAAAGTAAGTGGGGGAGAACTTAAAGTTGTTGTTAATGATTCTTATTTAAAGGTTTTTTGTTCAAAAAGCCAAATACAGTTGTTTGTATTTTAATAGTTCACGTTTTATAATTCAGTGTCGTTTTATGTTTAGGCATGTATTTGCCTGATAATGCCAGCTTTCCTTCGAATTAATTCCAACAAACTCCGGATGGAGTTTTTAACTACAGGATGCCCGCTGTGAAAAGCAACAGACCTGTCAATTTGTCCATGGGTCAAGTTTTAGAAGTAAACTTAAAATCACCCGTGGCTATTGCATCAATTCTACACCGTCTTTCAGGTGTCATCGTATTTTTACTCGTACCGGTCCTTTTGTGGCTGTTGGATAAATCATTGTCTTCAGCAGAAGGTTTTGCTGAAGTGCAGGAAATCTTTAACGGTTTCTTTGTCCGCTTTATCGTATGGGTATTTGTAGCCGGCTTAATTTATCATTTGTTCACTGGTATTAAGCACTTACTTGCAGATATCGGCGTTGCAGAAGAACTGCAAAGCGGTCGTACTGCAGCTACTATTTCATTAATCTTGTCTGCAATCGGTATTGTTGCAGCATTTGTATGGATCGTACTCTAATGAAAAGTGCTACTGGTTTAACAGGTTCAGGTTCTCGTGATTGGTTTGTCCAACGCATCAGTGCTGTAGTTCTAGCTGTTTATACCGTTGTGGTGTTTGGTTGGATCCTACTGAATGGTGGCTTCAACTACGAGCAATGGTACGGCTTTATGATGACAGTTCCAATGAAGATCATGTCTTTGTTGGCAGTCTTATCTCTTGTTGCGCATGCATGGATCGGTATGTGGCAGGTATTCACTGACTATGTGACTACTCGTCAAATGGGTCCATCAGCATCAGGTTTACGCCTTGTACTGACTTCAGCAGTGATTATTGCTGTATTTGCATATGCGATCTGGGCAATCCAGATTTTTTGGGCGAATTGATAGGAAACAATCATGGGCGCTATAACCCCTAAAGAAGATTACACAAATATTCCACACGAAACTTTCGATGCAGTTATCGTTGGTGGTGGTGGTTCTGGTATGCGCGCTTCTTACCAACTTGCTCAAGCAGGTTTGAAAGTTGCGGTACTGACTAAAGTATTCCCAACACGTTCTCACACTGTAGCAGCGCAGGGTGGTATCGGTGCATCTCTTGGTAACATGCAAGAAGATAACTGGCACTACCACTTCTACGACACAGTTAAAGGTTCTGACTGGTTAGGTGACCAAGACGCGATCGAGTTCATGACTCGCGAAGCACCGCAAGTGGTATACGAATTAGAACATTTAGGTATGCCATTTGACCGTAACGCAGACGGTACGATTTATCAACGTCCATTTGGTGGCCACTCTGCAAACTACGGTGAAAAAGCAGTTCCACGTGCATGTGCTGCAGCCGACCGTACAGGTCACGCTCTTCTTCATACGCTTTATCAAAGCAACGTGAAAATGGGTACTCAGTTCTTTGTTGAATGGATCGCGCTTGACCTGATCCGTAACGAAGCTGGTGATGTACTGGGTGTGACAGCAATCGATCAGGAAACTGGTAAAATTGCCGTATTCCAGGCGAAAGCTACATTGTTCGCTACAGGTGGTGCTGGTCGTGTTTACCGTGCATCTACTAACGCATATATCAACACTGGTGACGGTCTTGGTATGGCAGCTCGTGCAGGTATTCCATTACAAGATATGGAATTCTGGCAATTCCACCCTACAGGTGTTGCGGGCGCAGGCGTACTGTTGACTGAAGGTTGTCGTGGTGAAGGTGCAATCCTTCGTAATAAAGACGGCGAACCGTTCATGGAACGTTATGCACCGACTCTGAAAGACTTGGCTCCTCGTGACTTCGTATCACGTTCTATGGATCAGGAAATCAAAGAAGGTCGTGGTTGTGGTCCTAAAGGTGATTATATCCTTCTTGATATGACTCACTTGGGTGCTGACACCATCATGAAACGTCTGCCATCTGTATTCGAGATTGGCAAGAAATTCGCGAACGTTGACATTACTAAAGAGCCAATTCCTGTAGTACCTACAATCCATTACCAAATGGGTGGTATTCCTACAAATATTCATGGTCAGGTAGTTGTTCCTGAGTCTCCAGAATCTGAAGCTCTAGTAACGAACTACGACAAGAATACTGATACCTATTCTACTAACCAAGAAGGTCGCAACTTCACGAAACCAGTGAAAGGCTTCTATGCGATCGGTGAATGTTCATGTGTATCTGTACACGGTGCAAACCGTTTAGGTACAAACTCACTGCTTGATTTGGTTGTATTTGGTAAGGCTGCTGGCCAGCACATCATCGACTACGTGACTAAACACCACGGTGATGAGTATGAACCGCTTCCTACAACTGTGCTTGAAAACACAATTAAGCGTGTTCGTAAGCTGGATGAATCAACAACTGGTGAGAATGCTCAAGAAGTTGCTGATGCAATCCGTGACATCGTTCAAGACCACGCGGGTGTATTCCGTACAACTGCGCTGCTTGAAGAAGGTGTAAAACAAATTCTTGCAATTGAGCCGCGTGTTCGCAACATTCACTTGAAAGACAAATCTAAAGTATTCAATACTGCACGTATTGAAGCTCTGGAAGTTGAAAACCTGTATGAAGTTGCTAAAGCGACCTTGATTTCAGCTGCTGCACGTAAAGAATGTCGTGGTGCTCACACTGTGGTAGATTTCGAATTACCACCAGATCACCCAGAGTATCCATATGGCCGTCGTGACGACGAGTGGATGAAACACACCTTGTGGTTCTCTGCTGATAACCGTCTTGAGTACAAGCCAGTGCGTTACAAACCACTTTCGGTTGATGCAATTCCACCGAAACCACGTACATTCTAATCAGGAGATTAAAGATGAGTAGAGGTACTCGTACATTTCATATCTACCGCTACGATCCTGATAAGGATAAAGCACCGTATATGCAAACTTTTAAGCTTGAACTGACTGATAAGCACCGTATGTTGCTTGATGCGCTTCTTGCATTAAAAGTACAGGACGAATCTTTGACATTCCGTCGTTCATGCCGTGAAGGGATCTGTGGTTCTGATGGTGTGAACATTAATGGTAAAAACGGTTTGGCGTGTCTTTGGAACCTGAACGATTTACCAAATGAAATCACGATTCGTCCACTACCTGGTCTTCCAGTAATCAAAGACCTTGTAGTTGACATGAACCAGTTCTACGACCAGTACAACAAGATTCATCCGTTCTTGATCAACAACCAGCCTGCACCTCCTAAAGAGCGTCTGCAGTCTCCTGAAGAACGTGAACACTTGAATGGTCTGTATGAATGTATTCTTTGTGCATGTTGTTCAACTTCATGCCCATCATTCTGGTGGAACCCAGACAAGTTCTTGGGTCCTTCAGCATTATTGAATGCATACCGTTTCATCATCGATTCGCGTGATACAGGTACTCAAGAGCGTCTGGCTCGTCTTGACGATCCGTTCTCTCTGTTCCGTTGTAAAGGTATCATGAACTGTGTATCTGTATGTCCTAAAGGCTTGAACCCTACTAAAGCAATCGGTCACATCCGTAACATGCTTCTAGATATGGCTGGCTAATTTAGACTGCAATAAACAGTTTTTCAAAAAGCACACCACTTGGTGTGCTTTTTGCTTTATAGGGCTCCATAAACGAACAGTGGTCGTGAAAACTGCTGTTATTGGTGCTGTATCTCATATGATCAAATCGGGTAATGAATCATTGCAGAACATTTTGGTCGGATTTATGCACTATTATGATGTTGTTTGAGGTATTTATGATTTTTAGATGTAATTCTGGACTGAAAAAGGTTTTCAATAATGTTATTATATAACGCAAAGTTGCAAAGGGAGTGGATTGGAAGATTTACTCTCTTTTTGTTTATCAAAAAGATGTAGGACTTTGGTCTACGCTGAATGTGTTTTTCATTTAAAGCTCCCTATGTTAGAGTAATTTCTGATAGAAGTATTTGACTAAAAAACATGCGTTCCTCGTCAAAAAAATCAATTGATTAGTCGAGATCGTGATAGCATTTAGCACAAGACTATATTTAAAAAATGTGTGGGCCGATGTACATTTTTTAAACACGGAAGAGGTTGAGAATAGTATATAAATGTAAGTCAAAGTCGCTTTAGAAAAAATATAGTTTAAATCTTTGTTTTTTCTAAGTCGATTTGCAAAAAATTGCTCGGTCACGATCGGGTATTCAATGAGTGATGATGCCGCTGAGGGGCGTTATTGTTCATTAAACATATCAAGAATTTTCTTGGTGTGGTGATAACGCCTCATGGCTTATGCCTTATGGGGGACTAATGTTGAATTATCAATTTGACATTACTAATCCTGGGTTTTGCTTAAAAAGCATCCTGAAAATGTTTTTGCAATAGGAAATGGGTCCACAAATGCAAGAAGTTGCTGACGCTCTGCGTCTTGACACTGAACTTTCCGCTGATAGTGCAGCGTATATTGAAGAACTTTATGAGCAGTACCTCACTGCTCCAGACTCAGTGGGTGCTGACTGGAGAGCGTACTTCGATAAATTCCCAAAAGGTGATCAACCACACAGCAATGTACGTGAGCAATTCCTACTTTTAGGTCGCAATTCAAGCCGTATTCAGCCTGTTATCCAATCGACAGTTAGTTCAGAGCATGAACGTCGTCAAATTGGCGTTTTACAGCTGATTGCTGCGTACCGTAACCGTGGCCACCAAAAAGCAAAATTGGATCCATTAGGTCTGGCTAAACGCGAAGTTGTGCCAGATCTTGATCTTTCTGCGCACGGTTTAACTCAGTCTGATCTGGACACTATATTCAATACCGGTAACCTTGCGATTGGTAAGGAAGCAGCGACTTTGGGCGAAATGGTCCAAGCGATGGAAGCGACTTACTGTAGCTCTATCGGTGCTGAATACATGCACATCGTGGATACCAAAGAAAAACGCTGGATCCAGCAACGTCTTGAAAGCGCACGTGGTCAATATGGACTAAGTGCTGATCAGAAAAAACATGTTCTTGAACGTTTAACTGCGGCTGAAGGTCTAGAAAAATACCTCGGTAATAAATTCGTGGGTGCAAAACGTTTTGGTGTTGAAGGCGGTGAATCTTTCATTCCTATGGTGAATGAATTGATCCAGCGTGCCGGTTCTGTAGGCTGTAAAGAAGTCGTGATCGGTATGCCACACCGTGGTCGTCTGAACCTTCTGGTTAACATCATGGGTAAAAACCCGGCTGACCTGTTTGGTGAGTTCGAAGGTAAATCACTACATAAAAAAGGTTCTGGTGACGTTAAGTATCACCAAGGTTTCTCTTCTAACGTAATGACTCCAGGTGGTGAAGTTCACTTGGCATTGGCGTTTAACCCATCTCACCTTGAAATCGTTGGACCTGTAGTTGAAGGTTCTGTACGTGCACGTCAAGTCCGTCGTAAAGACATTGGCGGTGATGACGTATTGCCAGTCATTGTTCACGGTGATGCTGCATTTGCAGGTCAGGGCGTAAACCAAGAAACCTTCCAGATGTCACAGACTCGTGGTTACACAGTAGGTGGTACAGTTCATATCGTAGTGAACAACCAGGTTGGTTTCACCACATCTGATCCACGTGATGCGCGTTCTACAGAATACTGTACTGATATCGCGAAAATGATTCAGGCGCCGATCTTCCATGTAAATGGTGATGATCCTGAAGCTGTGTTGTTTGTTGCTCAGCTTGCCCACGATTTCCGTCATACTTTCCGTAAAGACGTTGTGATCGACATGTTCTGTTACCGTCGTCGTGGTCATAACGAAGCGGACGAACCAGCTGCAACTCAGCCAATGATGTACCAAGTGATCAACAAAAAAGCGACCACTCGTACGCTTTATGCTGACAAACTGGTTCAAGAAGGTGTACTTGATCGTGCTACTGCAGATCAAATGGTTGAACAATACCGTTCTGATCTTGAAGCAGGTAAACATGTTGCCAATGCACTGGTTCTAGAACCGAACAAAAAAATGTTTGTAGACTGGACACCGTACTTGGGTCATGAATACACAGACGAGTGGGATACTACTTGCGATCTAGAACGTCTTAAAGAGCTTGGCCGCAAAATGCGTGAGCTTCCAGAAGGCTTCGTGATGCAGCGTCAGGTATCTAAAGTAATTGACGACCGTCTGAAAATGCAAACTGGTGAAATGCCGCTGAACTGGGGTGCTGCTGAAACTCTAGCCTATGCATCACTGCTAGATGATGGTTATCTGGTTCGTTTAACTGGTGAAGACGTGGGTCGTGGTACATTCTCACACCGTCATGCAAAACTGCATAACCAGGTAGATGGCTCAACTTATATTCCACTTTGCCATATCAAAGAGAACCAACCGCGTGTTGCGATCTATGACTCTTTATTGTCTGAAATGGCAGTACTGGCATTTGAATACGGTTACGCGACTACTCTTCCTAAGAGCCTGATCATCTGGGAAGCTCAGTTCGGTGACTTTGCAAACTGTGCACAGGTGGTGATCGACCAGTTCATCTCATCTGGTGAAACCAAATGGGAACGTGTATGTGGTCTGACTATGCTTCTGCCACACGGCTTCGAAGGTCAAGGTCCTGAGCATTCATCTGCACGTCTGGAACGTTTCTTGCAGCTATGTGCTGAAGACAATATGCAAGTGATGACTCCAACTACACCTGCACAGATCTTCCACGCGTTACGTCGTCAGGCAATCCGCCCGATCCGTAAACCAATGATCATCATGTCACCTAAATCATTGCTTCGTCACAAGTTGGCTGTGTCTAACCTGGAAGAACTGGCTAACGGTACATTCCAGACTGTGATCGACGAAGTAGATAACATCAACAAAGCAGACGTAACCCGTCTGGTATTGTGTGGTGGTAAGGTTTACTACGATCTGGTTGAAAAACGTCGTGAAAAAGAATTGAACAACACTGCAATTGTACGTATTGAACAATTGTATCCGTACCCAGAAGCACGTCTTGCAGAAGTTCTTGCTCAGTATCCAAACGTGAAAGAACTGGTTTGGGCACAAGAAGAACCGAAAAACCAAGGTGCTTGGTTGTTCATCGCGCCTCGTTTATATGACGATGTGATGAAAGCGGGCAAACAAATCCGTATTAGTTACGCAGGCCGTGAAGCTTCAGCTGCACCGGCGTGTGGTTCACCATACTTGCATGCAAAACAACAAGCTCAGCTCGTTAACGACGCTCTAGCGATCGATGCTGAATAATCCAGGAGATTCTAAATAATGGCAACCGAAATTAAAGCACCGGTATTTCCAGAGTCAGTTGCGGACGGTACGATCGCAACTTGGCACAAACAACCAGGTGAAGCAGTATCACGTGATGAAGTGATCTGTGATATTGAAACTGATAAAGTTGTTTTAGAAGTTGTTGCTCCTGCAGACGGTACAATTGCATCAATCGTTAAAAATGAAGGCGATACAGTGCTTTCTGCTGAAGTGATTGCACAGTTTGAAGAGGGTGCCGTATCTGGCGCAACTCAAACTCAAGCAGTTCAATCTGAAACTGAAGCATCAGTAGAGCAAGCTGCTGCAAAAACTGAAGCGGGTAATGCACCGATCGTTGAGCGTCAACAGGTTCAAGACCAGGCTCCAGCAGTACGTAAAGCATTGACTGAATCTGGTATCAATGCTGCTGACGTATCTGGTACAGGTCGTGGCGGTCGCATTACTAAAGAAGATGTTGCGAACCATCAGTCTAAACCTGCAGCGCCTGCTGCTGCACCGTTAAGCGTTGCGGTTGGCGAACGTATTGAAAAACGCGTTCCAATGACTCGTCTGCGTAAACGTGTTGCTGAACGTCTGCTTGCTGCAACTCAAGAAACAGCAATGTTGACTACGTTCAACGAAGTTAACATGAAACCAATCATGGAAATGCGTAACCAGTACAAAGAAGCGTTTGAAAAACGTCATGGTGCGCGTCTAGGCTTCATGTCATTCTTCGTTAAAGCTGCGACTGAAGCACTGAAACGCTATCCAGCAGTGAATGCGTCTATCGATGGCGATGATATCGTTTACCATGGTTACTATGACATCGGTGTAGCAGTTTCTTCTGACCGTGGTCTAGTGGTTCCTGTACTTCGTGATACAGACCGTATGAACTATGCTGAAGTTGAAAATGGTATCCGTGCATACGCTGGTAAAGCGCGTGAAGGTAAACTTGCGATTGAAGACATGACTGGTGGTACTTTCACAATTACCAACGGTGGTACTTTCGGTTCATTGCTTTCAACTCCAATCTTGAACACTCCACAAACTGCGATTCTGGGTATGCATAAAATCCAGGAACGTCCTATGGCAGTGAATGGTCAGGTTGAAATCTTGCCAATGATGTACCTAGCGCTTTCTTATGACCACCGTCTAATCGATGGTAAAGAAGCTGTAGGTTTCCTTGTAACAATCAAAGAATTGTTAGAAGAACCAGCTCGTCTGATCCTTGATCTTTAATTCTAAAGAATAAATCCATGGGCTTAGGGTGATCCTCTAGGCCCATTTTTGGAGAGAATAATGTCTCAACAATTCGATTTAGTTGTAATCGGTGGTGGCCCAGGTGGCTACGAAGCTGCAATTCGTGCTGCACAGCTTGGTTTTAAAGTTGCGTGTATCGAAAAACGTATTCATAAAGGTAAACCTTCTTTAGGCGGTACTTGCTTAAACGTAGGTTGTATTCCTTCTAAAGCACTTTTAGATTCTTCTCACCGTTATGAAGATACTGTTAAGCATTTAGATGACCACGGTATTACAACGGGTGAAGTTGCTTTCGATTTGTCTAAAATGCTGGCGCGTAAAGACAAAGTCGTTGAGCAATTGACTGGTGGTGTTGCGCAGTTACTTAAAGGTAATGGCATTGAATGGTTACAAGGTACTGGTAAATTACTTGCTGGTAAAAAAGTTGAGTTCGTACCGCATGAAGGCGAAACTCAGGTTTTAGAGCCTAAATATGTCATCCTTGCATCTGGTTCTGTACCAGTCAATATTCCAGTTGCTCCTGTAGATCAAGACCTGATCGTAGACTCAACTGGTGCGCTTGAATTCCCAGAAGTGCCTAAACGTCTTGGTGTGATCGGTGCTGGTGTAATCGGTCTTGAACTTGGTTCAGTATGGCGTCGTCTGGGTGCGGAAGTTGTTGTATTTGAAGCAATGGACGCATTCTTGCCAATGGCTGACAAAGCATTGGCAAAAGACTACCAAAAACTGCTGACCAAGCAAGGTCTTGATATCCGCATTGGTGCAAAAGTTTCTGGTACTGAAGTTAACGGTCGTGAAGTGACTGTTAAATACAGCCAGGGCGGCGAAGACAAAGAACAGACTTTCGATAAGCTGATCGTTTGTGTAGGCCGTCGTGCTTATGCTGAAGGTTTATTGGCTGAAGACTCAGGTATCAAACTGACTGAGCGCGGTCTGGTTGAGGTAAACGACTGGTGTGCAACTTCTGTTGAAGGCGTATACGCAATCGGTGACTTGGTACGTGGTCCAATGCTTGCACATAAAGCAATGGAAGAAGGCGTAATGGCTGTTGAACGTATCCACGGTCATGCTGCTCAAGTGAACTACGATACTATCATTTCTGTCATCTACACTCACCCGGAAGCGGCTTGGGTAGGTTTAACAGAAGAGCAAGCCAAAGAAAAAGGTCATGAAGTGAAAACTGGTCAATTCGGTTTTGCTGTAAATGGTCGTGCTTTGGCTGCTGGTGAAGGTGCCGGTTTCGTGAAGTTTGTTGCTGATGCAAAAACTGACCGTCTACTTGGTATGCACGTGATTGGACCTGCTGCGTCTGATATCGTTCACCAAGGTATGATCGCACTTGAGTTTGTCTCTTCAGTTGAAGATCTACAGTTGATGACTTTCGGTCACCCAACATTCTCTGAAGTGGTACATGAAGCTGCTCTTGCAGTCGATGGTCGTGCGATCCACGCGATCCAACGTAAGCGTAAGTAATTCTTCGAAGAGCGGCTCAGGCCGCTCTTTTTACATTTGGTGGTTGTTTTTGAATGAATAATCATCTAAAAATAAAGATAAGTAAAATCTAAGATCCAAAAATACCAATATTGATTGATGTGAACCAAGAAATATTGGGAAAACGTGTAATAACAAAGTCAAATAAGTAGTAAAAGGTTAATCAATGAATTTACATGAGTATCAAGCAAAAGCGTTATTAAAAAAATATGGGATGCCTGTACAAGAAGGTATTCTTGCTACCAATGCTGAGGAAACAGTACATGCTTTTGAGCAGCTTGGTGGGAAGTTTGCAGTATTAAAAGCGCAGGTTCACGCAGGTGGTCGTGGCAAAGCGGGTGGGGTAAAAGTGGTAAAGTCGGCTGAAGAAGCAGCTGAATATGCCAATCAGATTATTGGTTCACGTTTAGTGACCTATCAAACCGATGCAAATGGTCAGCCAGTCAATAGTATTTTGGTGTCTGAAGATGTGTATCCGGTCGAGCGTGAACTCTATTTAGGTGCAGTGGTAGACCGTTCTAGCCGTCGTATTACTTTCATGGCATCCACTGAAGGTGGTGTTGAAATTGAAAAAGTTGCAGAAGAAAATCCTGAAAAAATCATTAAAGTCGAAGTTGATCCTTTAGTAGGATTATTGCCATTTCAGGCGCGTGAAGTGGCGTTTGCACTTAAGTTAAAAGATAGCCAGATCAATCAATTTGTTAAAGTCATGACAGCTGCTTACCAAGCCTTTGTCGAAAATGATTTTGCTTTATTTGAAATTAACCCACTCTCTGTTCGTGAAAATGGTGACATTCTCTGTGTCGATGCCAAAGTCGGTATTGATTCAAATGCGCTATACCGTCTGCCTGAAGTTGTTGCTTTACGTGATAAATCACAAGAAAATGAGCGTGAGCTGAAAGCATCTGAATTTGACCTGAACTATGTTGCTTTAGAGGGTAATATTGGTTGTATGGTCAATGGTGCCGGTCTTGCGATGGCAACCATGGACATTATCAAGCTTTATGGTGGTCAACCAGCTAACTTCCTGGATGTAGGTGGTGGTGCAACCAAAGAGCGTGTCATCGAAGCATTTAAAATTATCTTGGCAGATTCTTCTGTACAAGGTGTCTTGATTAATATTTTTGGTGGAATTGTACGTTGTGACATGATTGCTGAGGCAATTATTGCAGCGGTTCAGGAGGTAAATGTCACTGTACCTGTAGTCGTTCGTCTTGAAGGGAACAATGCAGAGCTTGGTGCCAAGTTACTGGATGAATCTGGTTTGAAATTGATTTCTGCAAATGGCTTGGCCGATGCTGCAGAAAAAATTGTTGCTGCAGTAAAAGCTTAAGGAGTATCACAATGAGCGTATTAATTAATAAAGACACCAAAGTTTTAGTCCAAGGCTTTACAGGCAAGAACGGTACATTCCACTCTGAACAGGCTATTGCCTACGGCACTAAAGTTGTTGGTGGAGTAACACCGGGTAAAGGTGATCAATCACATCTGGATCTGCCAGTATTTAATACTATGCGTGAAGCGGTGCAAGAAACTCAAGCTGATGCTTCTGTGATTTATGTGCCTGCACCTTTTGTCCTCGATTCTATTGTAGAAGCTGTTGACTCAGGTATTGAGCTGATTGTTGTGATTACTGAAGGCGTACCAACACTGGATATGCTAAAAGCTAAACGTTATCTGGAAACCAATGGTAATGGTACGCGTCTGATCGGTCCAAACTGTCCGGGTATCATTACGCCAGGCGAGTGTAAGATCGGGATTATGCCGGGTCATATTCATCAGCCAGGTAAGATCGGCATTATCTCACGTTCAGGTACTTTGACTTATGAAGCGGTTGCACAAACCACTAAATTAGGTCTTGGACAGTCAACCTGTATCGGAATCGGTGGTGATCCGATTCCAGGCATGAACCAGATTGATTGCTTGAAACTGTTCCAGGAAGACCCGCAAACTGAAGCCATTATCATGATTGGTGAAATTGGCGGTACTGCGGAAGAAGAAGCAGCTGAGTATATCCAGTCGCATGTGACCAAGCCGGTGGTAGGTTATATCGCTGGTGTAACAGCGCCGAAAGGTAAGCGTATGGGTCACGCAGGTGCCATCATTTCTGGCGGTAAAGGAACTGCTGAAGAGAAGTTTGCAGCTTTTGAACGCGCGGGAATGGCGTATACACGTAGTCCTGCAGAGTTGGGTTCAACCATGCTTGAGGTTTTGAAAGAAAAAGGTTTGGCTTAATTTATTAAGCTGATAAAAAGCCCTCATTATTGAGGGCTTTTTATAATTGCTATAAAAGGAAATTAAAGTCTAACTAAATGATAAGTCGAAAATTGAGTATTTAGTTATCTATACCAGCTTTAGCTTTCAGGCTTTGAGTCATCCCATTGATGTCACCACCCTGAATGCCTAATTCATTCATCAGGCTATCAATCAAAGGTGCCTGGCTACGATAACGCAAAGCACTATTCACCACCTGATCGGAGAGGGCAACATTGCCGCCTTCATGATGGGCATCTGCTTGGCAAGAACCCGCATATGTGCCATGTAGGCCATTGACTTGCAGAATCTTGATGTCATCAATGTTTTCCATCGGCTTAACACTTTCACGAATGATTTCAGGTAAGTATTTCAGCATGGCTAGCCGGATTTGCATTTCCACCTGTTCAGATGACAGTACATTATTTGCTTCATTCACTGCGCGAGTACCTTCAGCATCGACTTGATACTGTTTCTCCATCGCTTGAGCAAGTAATACTTTGGCATCCGCTTCACCTTTAGCTTTCAGGCGAACTTTTTCAGCTTCGGCTTCAGCGGCAATACGAACCGCTTCTGCATCATCAGCTGCTGCCTGTTTGCCAGCTTCAGCTGCAACGGTAATGGCAATTGCATCTTTCTCAGCCTGTTCTTTGGCTGCAACCAGTTCAACTGCTTTTTGACGTTCAGCTTGCTGGATCTGACGGACAGTAACGACTTCTTCTTCCGCTTTAACCGCTTGAGCACGTGCCTGATCAGCTAAAGCTTTGGCTTCAGATTCAGCACGTGATTTTTCTGCAATCGCAATTGCACGATCCTGTTCAGCCAGTTCGATAGTTTTCTTCTGTTCAACTTGGGCTTTTTGAATAAGCTGGGCTTTCTGAATGTTTTCATTTTCAACATCACGAGCCGCCAAAATGCGTTTCAGTTCTACTTCACGTTCAGCAGCAATACGAGCTTCTTCCGCTTCACGTTTTTTTGCAGCTTCCTGAGCTGCAATTTCAGCTAACTGTTCAGCGCGGCGAATCGAAATTTCACGTTCCTGTTGCAGCTTGGCATATTCTTCTTCACGGATAATTTGTAGACGTGCTTGCTCGGCTTCCAGATTTTTGGCTTTAATGGCCAGATCTGTATCCTGTTCAATATGATTACGCTTACGGCGACGATCTTCAATCGTTTCAGTGAGTTTGGTCAAACCTTCAGCATCGAAAGCATTTTGTGGATTGAAATATTTAAAGCCAGTTTGATCTAAGCCAGTTAAAGAAACAGTTTCCAGTTCCAGACCATTTTTGTGCAGATCTTCAGATACCACTTGCTGTACTTTTTGTACGAAGTCGACCCGTTTTTCATGTAATTCTTCCATGGCCATTTCAGCGGCAACGGCGCGTAAAGAGTCGACAAATTTCCCTTCAACCAGATTCTTTAATTCATTTGGCGACATGGTCTTTTGACCAAGAGTTTGTGCTGCCGTAGCAATCGAATCAGCCGTTGGTTTCACACGTACATAGAATTCAGCCATGACATCGACACGCATGCGATCACGGGTAATCAGCGCCTGATCATCGGCACGACGGACTTCCAGACGCAAGGTATTCATATTGACTGGAATAATTTCATGTAGCACCGGTAGCACCAAAGCCCCACCACCTAGAATCACTTTTTCACCACCCCAACCGGTACGTACAAAGGAAATCTCTTTACTGGAACGACGGTATAAACGTGCAATGATTAATCCGAAGGTAATAAGGCTAACGAATATAATCCCCGCAATAATCAAAACATTATATAAATCAAAATTTAGCATTGTTATAAAGTCTCTTTGGGCAAGCTTAATTTTTATAGGAAATTGGTTTAATTAAAGTTCAATAGCCTGAAAGCCATTTTTAGTTTTTTGAGTCAAAACCACTGTCTGACCTTGATTAAATATTTCATTGCGTTCAGGTTCGACCAGCACATAATGGGTCTTACCATGCTGATCCTGAACTTTGGCCTGAGCAGGGGAGTTAGCTTTGGCATCTCCCAGAATAATCGTGGCGGTTCGTCCGATCAGTTCATCGCTATAGATCGCGATGGTTTCATCCTGAGGCAGAATTTTGGCAGCAAGCACGGACAGCCCACGTACAATCGGCATGCATAAAAATAAACAGGCAGGGGAAATAATCCATGCATTTAAAAGCTGACTGGTAAATCGTTCGAACAGGCCTTGGATCAATAAACCGCTCAGACCATAACTGGTCAGGAAAATAATGAGCCAGATAAAGAGAGGCAGGCGACCCAGATAAAGCCAGTCGAATACTTTATTGAACAGGCTGGTCTGCTGATCAATACCTACTTCCGGATGAAGCGGTTCTTCAGGCAGAAATTGTTCGAACATATTCTGGGAACCACCTCCCAGCATCAGCAAGACACATTCCAAGGCAGCAAACATCAGCATCAGGCTTAAACTGATACTAAATACAATGTTGGAAGGATGAATGAACAGTTCCCACATGAGTTTCTGTCTCTAATTATGGTTTTATAGAAATTTTATGACCCTGTTAAAGATAACAGTTATTAATAAAATTGTAAGCAAAAAACAACAAAAATCCCAATCGGGATAGCTTGATAAAATCCAAAATTTAACAATATGTGATGAGCTTTTCTTAGCTGCAAATAAATGTCGACTATTTTATAGGTGGGCGAATCTGAGGTTTTATCTCAAGAATAGAAAAGCAATTGTGTACATTTGCTTTTCTGTCCCTAGGTAGATGTATAAAAGAATTAAAGGATGGCGGTCTGGATACGGACTTTCATTTCTAGGGCTTGTTGCAGGATATAGTTCTTCATCCATTGCACCTGTTCGCCCATTGGATTGGTTTTTACTGCAGTCTCCAGAAATTTAAGTTCAGGCTGATTAAATAGTTGTTCGTCGAGAGCCTGTTCCAATGCCTGAGTATTTGCAGACAAAGGTAAGGCCACCAAGAAGAAGGCTTTAGGATAGTTATAGAAAGCATAAAGCAGGTTGAAAGCTTTTTGATCGCCTCTCAGATTGCCGGCACCTATTTCGTAACCTGCCTGCTGGTTGCTATAAGTCATACCGAGCAGGTATTCCCATTGACCGTTCAGCTTACGCAGGCCAAACTGCAGGCCAATCTGATCCGCGGTCAATTCATGCTGGATATAAATGTTTAAAGGACTGCCATCTTCAGTATAGGGTTCCTGAAGAACCAAAATATGTTGCTGGTGCTGGTAAATAAAACCGGCAAGTTTTGCCTGTTCCAGACGGGATTTTAAAGTATCTAAATCAAATTCGTTATAAGGCATACATAGTTTATAAATTGGAAGAACTAATCCTACTCTAATTTTTTTTCACCACGATGTGAACTGTCCGTTTAGATGATTAATATATCATTTCATTGCTAAAAGTAATCTTCCAGAGTGCTTTGACTAAACAATCAATTGTCTTTATTTAGCTAAGCTATCAGATTCATAAAAACTGATAGTTGATATTAGTGAATTTTTATATGACGTTTTAATATATGAATATCACAAAACAAGCAATCGTTATGAAAAGTTAATCACTATAATGAATATAAATTTTATAAAGTGTAATAAGTACACGTGTAATACGCAGGTTGTCCATGTCATTAAATGAGGAAAGACTTACTCATCTTAAACAGCTTGAAGCTGAGAGTATTCACATCATTCGCGAAGTTGCTGCCGAGTTTGAAAATCCGGTTATGCTTTATTCAATCGGTAAAGATTCAGCAGTCATGCTGCATTTAGCACTGAAAGCGTTTTATCCTGCAAAACTTCCATTCCCGCTACTTCATGTAGATACCGGCTGGAAATTCAAAGACATGATCAAGTTCCGTGACAACATGGCCAAAGAACATGGCTTTGATCTGATCGTGCATCAGAACAAAGAAGGTCGTGATGCGGGCGTAAACCCATTCGACTATGGTAGCTCTAAATATACTGACATTATGAAAACCCAAGGCTTGAAACAGGCACTGGATAAATATCAGTTTGATGCTGCTTTCGGTGGTGCACGTCGTGACGAAGAAAAATCACGTGCCAAAGAACGTGTTTATTCATTCCGTGATTCTAAACACCGTTGGGATCCGAAAAACCAGCGTCCAGAACTTTGGAACCTTTACAATGGTAAAGTGAACAAAGGCGAAAGTATTCGTGTATTCCCGCTGTCTAACTGGACTGAGCTGGACATCTGGCAATATATCTACCTAGAAAATATCAAACTTGTTCCATTGTACTTAGCTGCTGAACGTCCAGTCGTTGAGCGTAATGGTACACTGATCATGGTTGATGATGAGCGTATGCGCCTGAATCCAGGCGAAGTGCCACAAATGAAATCGGTTCGTTTCCGTACTTTAGGTTGTTACCCATTAACGGGTGCGGTTGAATCAACTGCAACAACTTTACCGGAAATTATCCAGGAAATGCTTTTAGCGACCACATCTGAACGTCAAGGCCGTATGATCGATCATGACGAAGCAGGTTCGATGGAAAAGAAAAAGCAGGAAGGTTACTTCTAAGAGAAATCTCCCCCGGCCCCTCTTTTTCAAAGAGGGGAGAAAAAAGTCTCCCTTAACAAAGGGAGATTTAGAGGGATTAAAAGAAACCGATTTCAATGTATTTGTGGAGCTATGAGCGATGTCTCACCAATCAGAACTTATTAGCCAAGACATTTTGGCTTATTTGAAACAGCACGAAAATAAAGACTTATTGCGTTTCCTGACTTGCGGTAATGTGGATGATGGTAAATCAACCCTGATCGGCCGTCTGCTTTATGATTCAAAACTGATTTATGAAGATCAGCTGCAAGCGGTTACCCGTGACTCTAAAAAAGTAGGTACCACAGGCGATGCACCTGACTTGGCGCTGCTTGTCGATGGTCTGCAAGCTGAACGTGAGCAAGGTATTACCATTGACGTAGCTTACCGTTATTTCTCTACTGAAAAACGTAAGTTCATCATTGCCGACACCCCAGGGCACGAACAGTACACTCGTAACATGGCCACTGGTGCGTCTACTGCGGATCTTGCAATTATCCTGATCGATGCGCGTTACGGTGTTCAGACTCAAACACGTCGTCACTCATTTATTGCGAGCCTTCTAGGTATTCGTAATATTGTGGTTGCAGTGAACAAAATGGACTTGGTTGAATTCTCTGAAGCACGCTTCAATGAAATTCAGGCTGAGTACAACAAGTTCGTGGATCAGCTGAGCGATCGTAAACCTGAAAATATTGTATTCACGCCAATTTCTGCATTGAACGGTGATAATGTTGTAAACAAATCACCAAATACGCCGTGGTACCAAGGTCAGACCTTAATGGAGACTTTGGAAACTGTAGAAATTACACGTAATACCAGCAAAGACGAATTCCGGTTCCCAGTTCAGTACGTTAACCGTCCTAACCTCGACTTCCGTGGTTTCTGCGGAACGATCGCACTGGGTGAAGTGAAAGTTGGCGATGAAATTGTTGCGCTGCCATCTGGCAAGAAATCAACAGTAAAAGAAATTGTCACTTTTGACGGTAATCTGGATCATGCTGTTGCAGGTCAGGCGATTACATTAACACTGAACGATGAAATTGATATTTCACGCGGTAACGTGTTGGTGAAAGCAGGCGAACAACCACTGATTTCACGTTCTGCTCGTGCATCTGTGGTATGGATGAACGATCAGCCATTAGTGGTTGGCAAACTTTATAACGTGAAGCTTGGTACTCAAACCATCCCAGCGAAAGTTGCGAAAATTAACTATCGTACCAATGTCAATACATTGGAAAAACTACAAGTAGAGCAGCTTGATCTGAATGCGATTGCTGACGTCACTATCGAATTTGATGCGCCAGTGGTATTCGACCGTTATCAAGACAGCCGTTATACAGGTTCATTCATCTTCATCGACCGTTTAAGCAACGTGACTGTTGGTGCTGGTATGGTTGAAGCTGCAGTAGAATGGACTGCACACAACGAGCCTGTGACTGCTGAAGCGCGTGCTGCACGTTTAGGTCAAAAACCTGCTGCGGTCACTATAACTGCAAAAGCACTGGAAAATGCTCAAGCACTTGAAAGCCTGTTGATCCAACAAGGTGTAGTTGCGATTGCGAAAGCGGGTCTGACTGCTGAACAGGTTGCACTTGTTCGTGAAACTGGTGTGGTGGTGATTACTGACCTTGCAGAAGGTACAGATGTGACTTACACAGCCGATGCAGTTGAAGAACTGGCTGAGAAAATTGTGGAATTGGTTCGCCTATAAGACTGGACTGATTTTAAGAAAAACCCGCTGTAAGGCGGGTTTTTTATTGCCTGAATTTTGAATGTTTGAAAATCATTCGGTTATTCAAAATGTGATCTTTCAATTTATATGTAGCTTTATACAATGCTCCGTAGATGGGGGGAATGTATGAAAAAATTATTATTACTAGTTGGACTATGTGTAGCTTTTGGAGCAGAAGCCAAGCAGAGCAGCCAAAGTACGGAAGCAATTAAACAGAAGATTATTCAACAGTCGATTGAAAGCTATCCGGGAAATTGTCCTTGTCCATACAATACAGCGCGTAATGGTAGTCGTTGCGGCAAGCGTAGTGCTTATAACCGTGCTGGTGGTTATGCACCGTTTTGCTATCCGGAAGATGTCAGTGATCGGATGGTAAGGGAATATAGAAGGTGAATTTAAAGTAAAATTTTTTATTTATACATAAATCAAGTGAACTATTTTTGTTAAATAAATGATAAATTAATCAATATTATAGGTGAAAAAAATAGTATTTTAAAATGAAAACTAATTTCGAAAATATTCATATTGCTGCTAAGATTTTAATTGATTTTCATTCATCATATTTTAATGCAAAAGATGTTTTATCTAGTGAGGCGAAAGAAAATAGATTTCATAATCTTGTTGTATTATTTCAGTATTTTGAGAATGAAGTAAATCTTAATGTAGCAAATATAAATATTTTTTTGCGGAATAATGCGAGAGCAAAAGATAAGTCTCAAAATGTTAAAGCTAGAGAGTTACGACATAGTTTAATTGCTTTAAAACATTTAATCACTTTCTTAATAGCTAAATGTAGCCTAGCTGAGGATTTAAATTATTCTAAAGTTTTACTAAGTGGTATACCTGCCGATTGGGAGAGGGCATATGCAGCAAAGCTGCTTTCTTTTATAGTCGATAATAGTGTCTATATTTTTTGTAGAAATAATAATATTGATAAGTTGCTAACTGATGAATGTACAAAAGTTATTGAAAAATTCACTAACTGTTTTAATGATTTCAACTTAATAAAATTAATTAGTAAGCAAAAGTCTAAAAACTTACAGTGTTTATTATATTTACTGGTCCGAACAGTAGATAATATTCTTTCACTATTGCAAGTTGACTTTAATGAAGATGAGAGAAAAGTAGCACATTACACATCATTATTTGGCTTTAATAAAATTATATGTGAAAAAAGTCCTCTAAGATTGGCTTCGGGTGATTTAATGAATGATCCGAGTGAAGGGAAGCTTTTATATGAATACTTTAATATTCAGAATGAATTAAGTGATGATACATTTTTAACTTCATTTACTTTTAATCATAATTCTTTAAACCAATTCAGATTATATGGTTGTACTGATAATAAAGAGGGAACAGGAATTAGTTTAGTTGTTGATGGCAATTTCTTTTCTTCTGAAAGGAATGGTTTTATATCAAGTGAAATTGTTGGAGACTTAGATATTTTTAAAGTATCTATTGATAAGAATAGTGAACTTTTACCTTTGTTTAGATGTGTATATTTTGATAAAAATACTGGGTTTATTCAGGTTGCTAAAAGAAGTCGTGCTTCTTTTTATCAAGAATATTATAGCGAGCTAAATTTGGATGAAATCCATAGTAAGTATGAACAATATGAATCTAACATATTGAACTTAGAGAGCAATTTGTATAAGCAAATTCAAAATTTAAAAGATCTAATTTCTTTGACTAGAAAATATTTTAGCAAAAATAAGGATAATGAAGAGTTAATAAAAGCAACTCTAAGACCATTATGTTTTCTATTTAAGCACATTGCATTTCAAGAAGAACAAGAATGTAGAATTTTTTATATTACTGAAATTAGTAATCCTATTCTTCAAGAAGATCAAAGTTCTATGATGGTATTTTTCCCATATAAAACAGATATTAAGGCTTCATTAAAAAATGTGTATTTAGGACCTGCTTTACAAAATAAATTTACTTTTGTACGTAAGTCCGTTGCATTTAATAAGGGTGTAAAGGTAAAAGTTTGTGATAGCCCATTTGTGCCTAAATAATTTTTTCAGAATGTGTAATAAAAAAACCTTAGTAAGTACTACAATATAGATGATAAGATATATCTTAATTAAATTTAAGATATATCTTTTGTATGTCTAGAACTTCTGATTCTGCATTAAAAGAAGAACGAGAAAGCTCTCCAAAACCTCGTAGACGGCTCTTTGAAGCAGGTGAAATGAAACTGCTCGTGCTGCATTTTATTGCTCAAGCGCCCAAGTTTAGCTATGACATTATTAAAGATGTAGCTGCGCTGGTTGGAGGTAACTATAAGCCGAGTACAGGTACGATCTGCCCAACAATTAACTATCTTGAAGAACAGCAATATACCCAAGTGATCATGAGTGTGGATGAACGTAAGCAATATCACATTACTGATAAAGGTCGTGAGCATCTGAAAGATAATCAGGAAACTCTACAAAGAGTTCTTAGCCGTTTTGAAACCCGTCGCCGCATTCAAGAAGATGAGCGCTATATCGATATCCATAATTCAATGGAAAGCCTGAAAGCTTCACTACGATTCAAACTGCAAAATGAACTTCGTCCAGAGCAGATCAGTGATATTGCTGCCCAGATTGAACAGGCTGCAATTAATATCCGTCAACTGTAGGAGCAGGACATGAAACAACATCTCTATGAAGTGACTGTTCAACATCTGGCTGATGCCCAAGGTAATCCATCAACCTATACTGAGGAGCTACAGTTTCAGGTGGGTAATCACGATGACATCTTTAAAATACTGGAAAAACTTCAAGCCAGTCAGTTGCTAGATGAGGAAAGTACCAAAGCATTTGTTATCGGCTTAAAACTGTTTAGTGAAGTCATGCTGGAAAATAAAGAGTTGCCACTCTTCAAGGAATTCATGCCGCAATTTGCCCAGTTTATGAAATCCTTAAAACAGACAGTGAAAGCCCAAAGTGAAGAACAGTAAGTACTCTAAAGGTCATTTATGAAAAAGAATCTCCCCAAATTTCACCCAAAACATCTGAACTGGTTAATGCCCTTAATCCTTTCCGGCATTATGAGCGGTGCGATTTCCTGCTTTAATATGCTGCTGAATAAAGGCTGGAGCGATGCGTTTATCTCGCTATGGTTACATGCCTGGAGCATGTCATGGCTGATGGCATTTCCACTGATTCTGCTTGTATTGCCGCTGGTACGCAAATTCCTGATGCAGTTTGTGCAGATGTCAGATCAATCTGCTAAATAAGAAATTGCTTATTCGAATCAGTCGGAATCGGATGATTCATTTAGAACTTGAAACAAAATAGATTTCATTTCAGTTAGGCTTTTCACACCAGCAATGCGTTGAATGATCTGCCCATTTTTAAAGATGAGGGTAGAGGGCAAGCCATAGACGTTATAGCGTAAGGTCAGAATCGGTGATTGATCGACATTGATTTTACCGAACTTAATTTCTGGGTTATGCCCAGCATATTGTGCTGCCAGTTCCTCAAAAACCGGAAAATTCTGTACACAGGGCTTGCACCAGTCAGCATAGAACCGGATCACAGCAAGGCCTTCAAACCATTCGAAGTCACTGTAATTATCTTCATTGTAGGTGATGACTGCTGACATGAATTTGCTCTCATCATTTCAAAATTAAGATTTAAACCAGCTCATAGTGAGTTCAGCCTGACCGGTATTCTCATCGATTCCTTGATTGATCATCTTAAAACCCTGCTTTTGGTAAAAATGAACTGCTGATGTATTTGCAGCATAGACATTTAAATGCAGCTGATTACATTGCTGTTTTAAGAAGTCAACTAAACGGCGACCATAGCCAGCACCTTGCTGCTCAGGATCAATGAAAAGTGCAGCTAATACATTTTCTGATTTTAATAATGAAACAAAGCCAAGTACCGTATGATTTTCTTTAAGGACATAGTTTTCTGCTAAGGGTAAATATACATCTCGCATTGGAAGTAGCTGATTTTCCCAATAACTAGCAGGAATAAAATCATGCGCCTTTAAAGAAGCCTGGAACCAGATTTCAAGAATAGCGTCGATATCCTCGGTTTTCGCTTTTGTAATTATTGTCATCAGTGGTCTTATATCAATTTACTAAATAGGCAGCTGATTATACATAAGTCCATGCTGCTTCAATCCATAGCATTTCTATGTTCAAATAAGTTCGAAAAATATGAAACGTGAATATTAGGGAAAGAATCCATGACGCAACAAAGCATGCAACAAGTCATCATTACAGAACCGGGTGGTGTAGAGAAACTCGCTTATGAAACGGTTGCCATCCCTGAACCTAAAGCAGACGAAGTGCTGGTTAAGGTACATGCTTTCGGGATTAACCGTCCGGATATCTTGCAGCGTCAGGGCTTGTATCCAATGCCTAAGGGCGTGACTCCTGTACCGGGTCTGGAAGTTGCCGGTGAAGTTGTTGCAGTCGGGAGTGAAGTAAGCCAGTTTAAAGTAGGTGACAAAGTCTGTGGTCTGACCAATGGCGGTGGTTATGCAGAATATTGCGTCATGCCTGAAAGCCAGACTTTAAACATTCCTGAAGGTGTGAGTTTTGTACAGGCTGCGGCGATTCCTGAAACTTTTTTCACTGTCTGGGCAAATGTGTTCCAGATGGGTAAGGCTAAGGCAGGAGAGACTGTACTGATTCATGGCGGTACCAGTGGGATTGGGACCACGGCCTTAATGCTATGTAAATCTCTAGGCATCAAAACCTTTGCGACAGCAGGTAGTGATGAAAAAATCCAGGCGATTTCACATCTGACCACAGGAATCAATTACAAGACCCAAGACTTTGAGCAGGTCATCAATGAAGCCACGGATAATGCTGGTGTAGATGTGATCTTGGATATGGTAGGTGCACCGTACCTGGAGAAAAACCTGAATCTGCTGCGTCGTGATGGTCGTCTGGTGTATATCGCATTCCTGGGCGGTGCTAAGGCTAAGGAGGTAAAATTGGGTCAAATTATGATGAAACGTTTGACCATTACTGGTTCTACCATGCGGGCACGCAATACGGCTGAGAAAGCTGAAATTGCCCAAGGCCTGAAAGAGCATGTGGCGCCACTCTGGGCAAAAGGTGAATGTTTACCGATGATTTATAAAACCTTCAAGTTTGACCAGATTCAGGATGCGCATGCAGCGATGGATACAGGTGAACATATCGGTAAGATTGTGGTGGAAATCATCTAATTATTCTTGTGATAGAAATACTAAAAGCCAACTTTTGTTGGCTTTTATTTTGCATAAAAAACGATAAATAATTTAAATTAATTGCTTGAAATAGGAGTATAAATTTTAAAAAACGGTAAAAAGTGTCGATTATTCGACACAACCTGTCAAAACTGAGGAGTAAATTAGCGCTTAAATATAATCTGACTAAATTGTTTGGTATTTGATGAAATGTCACGTATTAAAAGGAAGTATATTATGAAGATAGTGTCGGCCCCTTATACGCATGAACATGGCTTTCGTGCATTGAAGCGTTTGCATAAAGCGATTATCCGTAATCAGTTACTTCGTTCCGATTTACACAAGCTGTATCAAGCCATGTTGCATCTGGAACGCTATATGGAACGGCTGAGCCACTCAGCACCAAAACCTCACTACAAACGTCGTAAAAAATCTTAAAAAACATCTTGCCTATTAGCCTTAAGTTGAAGTGAATAACTCTAATCTTGTTTTTATTTGGCTGTATAATTTTCCCATAATTTAAAAATTCTAAGCAAATGATTCATTGTGCTGCACAAGCGGCACGAAGAGGGTATTTATGAAGGGCAATGCGTCAACGCATGAGCGCCTCGCAGACCGTTTGGCAAATATTTTAACCAAACTTAATATAGGGCATCAGTTAAGTGTACAGGAGCTGGCACGAGAATTTCAGGTCAGCACCCGTACCATTGAGCGTGATTTTGTTCGTCTGAATGCGTATTTACCGCTCATACAGGATCAAAATACCAAACGCTATTATCTTGAGCCTTCATATTTAGGGCGTTTCAAGTTACAGGATATCCAGAATTTTGCACAGTTGTCTGGAATCAGTGACTTGTATCCGGCACTGGATATGTCTTTTATTCGTGAATTGCTGGATGAGCGGGCAAATCAGGTATTTTCGGCAAAAGGTTATTATTTTGAAGATGCCAAACAGTTTGCCGAGCATTTCAAGCTGCTTGCAGGGGCGATCTATAAACGGCAGCAGATTGAGCTGCAATATTCCGAACAAACACGGATCATCCAGCCATACCGGTTGATTCATCATCATGGCATCTGGTATCTGGCCGGTGTCACTGAAGCTGAGCTCAAAACCTATCGTTTAAGTCAGTTGCAGGAAGTCAAACTGGTTTTTGAAAATGAAAGCTTTGAGCATGATCCTGAAGTTTTGAAAATGCTGGCAGATGAAGACAGCATCTGGTTTGGCCAGCAAAAACAGCAGGTTTTGATGAAGGTGCAACCTGAAGTCACGGTGTTTTTTAAAGAGCGCCATTTATTTCCGGAACAGCAGATCGAACAGGAATCAGAGTCTGGAGAATTGTTAATTAGTTGTCAGATTCGTCATGAAATGCAGTTATTGCCACTGGTACGTTACTGGCTACCGTATGTAAAGATCATTGAGCCGATTCATTTTCAGGAAAAACTGGAACAGGATCTGGAAGGTTATTTACGCTCTGCTGGATAATATTTTGAAAGCAGAGCAGGTTGGCGAATGCTTATAGAATTCTATTGAGAATTAGATTTAGCAAATTACAGGCATAAAAAAACCAGCTTTCGCTGGGTTCTTTATTTGCACCATCTTCAGTAGTAGAAAAATGGTGCCCGAGGCCAGACTCGAACTGGCACGCTTTGTGGGCGGGGGATTTTAAATCCCCTGTGTCTACCGATTTCACCACTCGGGCTTTAACAAGATTGGAGGCGGAGGTCGGAATCGAACCGGCGTCCACGGAGTTGCAGTCCGCTGCATGACCACTCTGCCACCCCGCCGCGTCTTGTTGATGCGTATATTATCAAGCTCTGAAAAAAAAACAATAGGATATTCATTTGTATGCGCATAAAAACAGCATATGGCGGAAAATATTCAGAATTATCATGTAGAATGTGCAAAATTGATTCATATCAACACTTGGGAGAAGTGCCGTGGCATTAGTTCTAGACGGTCGTGCATTAGCGAAGCAAATTGAAGCTGACTTGTTAACTCGCGTAGAAGCGCTGAAAGCAAAGTCAGGTCGTACTCCAATTCTTGCGACTATTTTGGTGGGTGACGATGGCGCATCTGCAACTTATGTACGTATGAAAGGTAATGCTTGCCGCCGTGTTGGTATGGATTCACTAAAAGTTGAGCTTCCAAAAGAAACGACTACTGAAGAATTGCTTGCTGAAATTGAAAAACTGAATGCAAATCCGGATGTTCACGGTATTCTTTTACAACACCCAGTACCTGCGCAAATTGATGAACGTGCTTGTTTTGATGCTATCTCGCTTGAAAAAGACGTAGATGGTGTGACTTGTCTGGGCTACGGTCGTATGGCGATGGGTGAAGCAGCTTACGGTTCTGCTACTCCTGCAGGTATCATGACCATCCTGAAAGAAAACGATATTGAAATCGCAGGTAAACATGCGGTAGTGGTTGGTCGTTCTGCGATTCTAGGTAAACCAATGGCAGCAATGTTGCTTGAAGCGAATGCTACAGTGACTATTTGCCATTCACGTACTCAAAACCTTCCAGAATTTGTAAAACAAGCTGACATTATCGTGGGTGCGGTGGGTAAAGCTGAACTGATCCAGAAAGACTGGATTAAACCAGGTGCAGTGGTTGTTGATGCTGGCTTCCACCCACGTGATGGCGGTGGTGTGGGTGATATTCAATTAGTCGGTATCGAAGAAATCGCTTCTGCTTATACCCCAGTTCCGGGTGGTGTAGGTCCTATGACAATCACTACGCTGATTCGTCAAACTGTAGAAGCTGCTGAGAAGGCTTTGGGTTAATTGAAATTTTAATTAGTTACGGCGGAGTTGTATCGTTGTGACTATAGATGTAAGAAGCTCATTCGTTACTTTTGTTTCGGCAAAAGTAACCAAAACCATTTGTCATTCGCAGAACTCGTCATATTTCTTTTGCGTGGTTGATGTGTCGCAAAAACAGGACGAATTAGATTTCAGTCTGCCTCGAACAGCTGCGAATGACGTGGTCATGTATCCGATTAATGTATAAATTCCAATAAAGATATTTTCGCATCAAGGCTTTCTTCATGAGCTGTACTTTCCAATTTCCTAAAGCCCCTGAGCATTTACTTCAAGCCTTACACCAAGTTATTCCTAATTGTGAACTGATGGCACAGCAGCTACCAGAAACACCGATTTCACTCTGGCTGATTCCACCAGTCTTTCCGACAGACAAACTAGATGATGAAGTGATTCGTCGTATCTGGAATGATACGCCGTACTGGATCTTCTGCTGGGCATCAGGATTGGCCATGGCACAGTGGTTGCTGGCTGAACCGCATCATGTCAAAGACAAAGTGGTACTAGATTTTGGTGCAGGATCAGGTGTTGTTGCTATTGCAGCGAAAATGGCAGGAGCCAAACGTGTGATCTGTTGTGATATCGATCAGGTCAGTCTGAATGCCTGTCGTGCCAATGCTGAGTTAAATGATGTTGAGCTGGAATATCTGGATGATCTCTATAAAGCAGAACAGGTGGATATACTGCTAGCGGCAGATGTGCTTTATGATCAGTGTAACCGTTTCTTCCTGGATGAATTCCTGAAATTTGCACCCGAGGTCTGGGTTGCAGACAGCCGGGTTAAAAACTTTAGTCATCCACAATATCTTAAACTGGATGAACGCAGTGCGACCACCTGGCCAGATCTGGATGAATCACCAGAATTCCGCAATGTCAGCTTCTATCGAACTAAATAACATCCAAGAATTGAAAAAGAAAAAGGGCATTATGCCCTTTTTTTATGCTCTGTTTTTATGAGCAGGTATAACGAATCACACGTACAGTGGTAGGACGAGCTTCTAATGCCTCTCGGGCACCCGGATTTTCACTGTTATATAAATCAGGTGTATTACTCAGGCTGATCTGGGTGCGGCTATCCCCGAGTTGACGGCCATACTGAACCTGTTCTGGAGTTGGGTTAACTATTTCCTGACTATTGATAATCTGGATATTATAGTTTTTAGAGGTTCCAAGAACTTGTCTACAAGCAGCCTGTAACCTGTTTTCATCCTGACTTGGTCGTCCTGCTAATGTATAGCTTAAGGTCGCAGTATTTTCTGAACGTTCCAGAATTTCATAACCGGTCTGACCGTTAAATTGTTGAGGTGCCGTCTGACATGCTGTCAGGCCTAAAGTGCCGATAGTTAAGCCGAGTAAAAAAACTGTTTTTTTCATCATGATGATTTCCCGTATTTTTATCAGACAAGTATGCCATAGCAACGAAATAGCGGAATGGCAGTAAACATAAAATTCCAATAAAAAAGCTTTCCGAATGTTTCCATCCGGAAAGCTCCTAAAGCAATACAGTTACTTAGTCATCAGTAATCATGCTGTGCTTTTTAGTGTCTTTCATAAAGACATAAGTGAGCAGCGACAGGCCAATCATAAAAGTAATGTAATAGAAGAAGTAGTTTTCATGGCCGGCATTTTTAAAGCTTAAAGCCACCAGTTCTGCTGTACCCCCAAATAGTGTATTGGCAATCGCATAAGGCAAAGCTACGCCTAAGGCACGGATATGGGCAGGGAATAGCTCAGCTTTCACTACGGCATTAATCGCTGTGTAACCAGTCACAATCACCATACCACTCATACACAGCATGAATGCTGTAGTTGGGTTGGTAGTTGAGCCTAAGCCATTAAAGATAGGAATGGTAAATAGTACACCAAGCACACCAAAAGCAATCATGATTGGCTTACGGCCGATCTTGTCAGAAAGTGCACCAATCACAGGTTGCAAGAGCATGAATACAAAGATCGCAAGAGTCGTGATTTCAGTCGCTGTGGTTTTTTCAAATCCTGAGGTGTTCACCAGATATTTCTGCAAATAAGTAGTGAAAGTATTGAAAGCTAAAGTACCACCTGCAGTTAGCATGATCACGGTAAATGCCTGTTTAGGATATTTAGTGAATAAAGCTAAGGCACCGGATTTAGGGCCACCTTTTTTCGCCTGTTCAACAGCCTGTTTTGAAGATTGTGTTTCTACCAGACCGCGACGGATCCAGAACACCACAATCGCTAAGAATGCACCAATCAGGAAGGGAATACGCCAGCCCCATTCAGTGAGTTGTGCTTCAGTCAAAGTGCGTTGTAGGAAGATCAAGACACAGAGTGCCAATAGTTGACCTGAGATCAGGGTCACATACTGGAAGCTTGAGTAGAAACCACGATGATTTTTACCTGCCATTTCAGTCAAGTAAGTGGCACTTGAACCGTATTCACCACCTACACTCAAACCTTGTAATAAACGAGCAAATAACAGCAGCGCAGGGGCGAGCATGCCCACTGAATCATAGGTGGGTGCACAGGCAATAATCAAGGAACCTACACACATTAGAGAAACGGATAGGGTCAAACCTGCTTTACGACCTTTGCGGTCAGCGTAAATTCCCATAATCCATGCGCCAATCGGACGCATCAAGAAACCAAGTGCGAATACAGCAGCAGCCTGAAGAAGTTTGACGGTATTGTCGCCATCAGGGAAGAACTGTGAAGCGAAATATAAGGTAAAGGCTGCATAAACATACCAGTCGTACCATTCGACCAGGTTACCTGCAGAACCACCGAGAATAGATTTAACCCGTGTTTTACGATCAAGCTGCGGTGTAGCAGCTTCAGGAAGTGGCTGATTCACAACATTGCTCCAAAGGAATGCTGTAAAACACATCTTTTTTAAATTTTCATTGCTATAAAATCTAAAAAGTTATGTTTTAGTGAGAGAGAAAGTGAGGAGATTTCATATACTTATACGCCTCCAAGTTTTCTCTTTTTATAGGACTTTAGTCTTAATAAATAATGTAGTTTTCAAATATTTTTATAAAACATAAATTTACCATTTGTTTAGAGTAATTGCTTGATTTTTATATTGGATTAACTGGTTAAATGCTGTTCTTTAAGGGGATTAATGAATGGTAAAGGTAGTTTTTATTTAGATGTAAAATAGATTAAAAAATTGGCTTTAACCTTATCTTAAGATAATAAAAAAGGCCGCTTACGCGACCTTTTTAAAATTAAATCAGCAATTAAGCAGATTTAACCGCTTCAAGAAGTTCAGCTTGGCGTTTTTTCAACGCTTCTGGCAGACGATCACCTAATTTGTTGAACAATTCAGTGTGGCTTTCAAGTTCTTTGATCCATTGATCTTTGTCTTGAGAAGTTACCAGGTCAAATTGTTCTTTAGTGAAATCAGAACCAGTCCAGTTTAGCTGTTCGTAAGTAGGTACACGGCCGATTGGAGTTTCAACAGCATCAGCACGACCTTCACAACGATCGATGATCCACTCAAGAACACGCATGTTTTGACCGAAACCAGGCCATACGAAGTTACCTTCAGCATCACGACGGAACCAGTTCACGTTGTAGATACCAGGAAGCTTGTTACCAGCAGCAGCAGCTTTCTCGCCAACTTTCTCACCCATTTCTAACCAGTGAGTGAAGTAGTCAGCCATGTTGTAGCCAGCAAATGGAAGCATCGCAAATGGGTCGCGACGAACGATACCTTGTTGACCAACAGCAGCAGCAGTTGTTTCAGAACCCATGGTTGCAGCTTTATAAACACCATCAACCCAGTCAAATGCTTCTGAAATCAGAGGCACTGTGTCTGCACGGCGACCACCGAAGATGAACGCAGAAATTGGAACACCTGCTGGATTTTCCCAATCCGCATCGATAGAAGGGCATTGACCAGCAGAAACTGTGAAACGAGCGTTCGGATGAGCCGCTTTTTCTTCGCCAGTGTGTGGTTGACCTTTCCAGTTAGTCAGATTCGCAGGTGCTTCTTTAGTCAGACCTTCCCACCAAACTTCACCGTTGTCAGTCACAGCAACGTTTGTATAGATTACGTCTTTATGAAGAGTTGCCATACAGTTCGGGTTAGTTTTGGTATTTGTACCAGGAGCTACACCGAAGAAACCAGCTTCAGGGTTGATTGCATATAAGCGACCATCTTCACCTGGTTTGATCCAGGCAATATCGTCACCTACAGTTTCAATTTTCCAACCTTCATAACCTGCTGGTGGAATCAGCATCGCGAAGTTTGTTTTACCACAAGCAGATGGGAATGCAGCTGCGATGTAGTGTTTTTCGCCTTTAGGGCTAGTCACGCCAAGGATTAGCATATGTTCAGCTAACCAGCCTTGTTGACGACCCATATAAGATGCAATACGTAAAGCCAGGCATTTTTTACCTAACAATGCGTTACCGCCGTAACCAGAACCAAATGACCAGATTTCACGAGTTTCTGGGTAGTGCACGATGTATTTTTCTTTGTTGCAAGGCCAAGCAACATCTTTTTGACCTTCTTCAAGTGGTGCACCCACAGTGTGTACGCAAGGGACAAATTCGCCATCTGTACCTAGAACGTCATAAACAGCTTTACCCATACGAGCCATTTTAGACATGCTGACTGCCACATAAGGAGAGTCAGTTAATTCGATACCGATGTGCGCAATGTGTGAACCCAAAGGACCCATAGAGAATGGAACCACATACAGGGTACGACCTTTCATTGAACCGTCAAACAGACCATTCAATTTTTCGCGCATAACTGCTGGATCTTCCCAGTTATTGGTCGCGCCAGCATCTTCTTTATTTGCAGAACAGATAAAAGTACGGTCTTCAACACGAGCAACGTCAGAAGGATCAGAATTTGCAAGATAAGAACCAGGATGTTTCTCTTGGTTAAGCGCTTGCATTGTGCCGTTAGCGATCATCAAGTCGATATAACGTTGATATTCTTCTGCGCTACCGTCACACCATTCAATTTTTGCTGGTTTTGTTAATTTAGCAATTTCTTCCACCCATGCAATAAGCTTAGGGTGACGAACGAATTCTGGTGCGTTCACTTGGGTCATGGTGAGGCCTATCTCAAATGTGTACAAAATTTTGTACAAAGTACAATCTGGTCAATAAAATACTGGCCAGATGAAATATGAAAAAAAGTGGCTGTATTAAAGCATAAAATCATCAAAAAAATAAGACTAAAGAAGTGCTGGATTTTATTTGGAATATTATGCTATTTTCTGTTTAAATTTATATAAAACAATAAGATATAAATAAATTCAAAATCTTAAATATATATTTATTAACTTTATGTGTGGTATTTATTTTAATTATTTTTATTTAAATCAAGTACTTAATTAAAATTGTTCAGTTATATTTGTTATTGATTAAATAAATGGTCGCCATTCGAATTTTACATAAAGCAACTATTAATTGTTTATGAATTGGACAAAATGCCAATAGGTGTGCATCAATCTGTGTAAAAAATGTCTAATCAATCTAAACCCTTATCCATTATTTATAATCATAATTCTGGTTTCCGTCTATTCGACCAACAAGAAAAATATGAGCAATTACTAGATATTTTTGCAGCGCATGATTTTGAGACTAAAGCCTTTGAAATCAACGATCCAGAACAGTTCAAAAAAGTCATTGCTGAAGTGCTGCAACGGCATCAACAATCGCCGGATCATGGTGTGGTCGTGGCAGCAGGAGGAGATGGAACGCTCAATTCAGTCGCCAAACACCTGCTTGAAACTGATATTCCAGTCGGAATATTGCCTCTAGGTACTTTTAACTATGCGGCAAGATTGCTGGATATTCCCTTAGATTTGGTTGAAGCCGCACAAGTCATTGCAACGGGTCAAACCAAACGTATCCATGTGGCACGCATCAATCAGGAAATCTACCTGAACAATGCTAGTCTGGGCTTATATCCCTTATTTATTAAAAAACGTGAAGACTATAATCGCATATTTGGCCGTTTCCCTTTACATGCCTATACCTCAGCACTCGATGTTTTGATTCGTGACCGTAAAGAATTAAAACTGGAAATTTGGGTAGGTCAGAAGAAATATCCGGTCAAAACTCCACTGATTTTCTTTGGTAATAATCCACTTCAACTGGCAGACATGAAAATGCGGATTGCCCAAGCTGCTGAGCAAGGGAAGGTGGCTGGGGTTGTGGTCTCCAAAAGTGACAAGCTGACGTTATTCAAGCTGGTATATCAGTTAATTCGGGGCAAGATTGATCAAGCCTCTGATGTCTATAGTTTTGCTGCAGAACAGGTGCGAATTGAGTCTAAACGTAAGAAATTAATGGTGGCTATAGATGGAGAAACGGTAGAAATGATACCACCTTTAAATATTTCAGTTTTAAAAAATAGTTTAAGTGTAATGGTGCCGCATGATTCTACATCTCTCTGATCTGCATTTTGGTACAGAAAGACCTGAATGTTTAGAGGCTATTCAGCAATTTTGTAAGGATCATCCATTGGAAGCGGTGGTAGTCAGCGGTGATCTGACCCAGCGAGCACGTTTGGGACAGTTCTTTGCCTGTAAACGGTTTTTAGATCAGTTGAATACGCCTTATATGGTGATACCAGGGAATCATGACATTCCGCTTTATCATTTATGGAATCGGCTATTTACTCCATTTACCCGTTATCAATTATTTTTCGGTGAACTCGAGCCTGTTTTAGAAACTGAACATTTTTATCTGATCGGGGTAAATTCGATTAGACGTCGATATCATACCAAAGGCCATTTATCCCTTGAGCAGATTCAAAGGATTGACCTAAAACTACAGCAGGCACCTGCTTCCAAAATTAAGATTATTGTCAGTCATCAACCTTTTTATGTGCCATTTCAGAATAGGCGGGGGTTTAAGGATATTCCCCTGATGGCCAAAATTGCATTGGAGTCTTGGTCGCAACATGGTCTGTTTGCTGTATTGCATGGGCATTTGCATCGTATCGCAGTCTATGATTTGAACCGTATATTCGAATTGGGAGGAGATCATCCAGTTTATGATGTACATGCTGGGACTTCTGCGTCGCATCGACTCCATAAGAATCAGCCGAATAGCTTTAATGCAATTGATGCAACAGGAAAAATTACGCAATATTGTTTTGATGAACAGTTAAAAACCTTTGTTCAACAGCCTGATCCCGTAAATAAATAGACAAAAAATACGCAATCCACCAAAAAATTAAAAAAAAACCAATTTTTTTTCATTTTTGCCCTTGAAGCGTTTTATTCCATCTCCATAAAAAGGACATCAAAAAATTTTGATGATGACCAATGGAATAAATAAGTCGTCATCGGTGATCTAAAAAAGACTTAGTCTGATGGAGTTATTTATGAGCAACATTCGTCCATTACATGACCGCGTTGTTATTCGTCGTGTTGAAGAAGAAACAAAAACAGCTGGGGGCATCTTACTTCCAGGTTCTGCTGCTGAAAAACCTGCACAAGGTGAAATCATTGCAGTTGGTAATGGTCAAATCACTGACAATGGCGTACGCGCGTTAGACGTAAAAGTTGGCGACAAAGTATTGTTCGGTACTTATGCAGGTACAACTGTAAAAGTAAACGGCGAAGAACTTTTAATCATGAAAGAGTCTGACATTCTGGCAGTATTAGAAGCTTAATCTGCGCCAGATCGTTTTACTCATTCCAATTCAGATTTTGTAAAGATATAACAATATTCGGAGTCAAATATGTCAGCTAAAGACGTAAAATTTGGTGATTCAGCTCGTTCAAAAATGATCGCTGGTGTGAACATCCTTGCAGATGCGGTGAAAGTGACTTTAGGTCCTAAAGGCCGTAACGTTGTAATCGACCGTTCTTTCGGTGCACCGCACATCACTAAAGATGGTGTATCTGTTGCGAAAGAAATCACCCTAAAAGACAAATTCGAAAACATGGGTGCGCAACTGGTTCGTGAAGTTTCTTCAAAAACCAATGATATCGCAGGTGACGGTACAACAACTGCAACTGTATTGGCTCAAGCAATACTGAACGAAGGTATTAAGTCAGTAACTGCGGGTATGAACCCAATGGATCTGAAACGTGGTATCGACCTTGCAGTTAAAACTGTTGTTGAAAATATTAAACAAACTGCAAAACCAGCTTCTGATTCTAAAGCGATTGAGCAAGTCGGTTCGATTTCTGCAAACTCTGACACCACTGTTGGTTCTCTGATTGCACAAGCAATGGAGAAAGTGGGCAAAGAAGGCGTAATCACTGTTGAAGAAGGTTCAGGCTTCGAAGATTCGCTTGATGTTGTAGAAGGTATGCAGTTTGACCGTGGTTATATCTCTCCATACTTCGCAAACAAACAAGATACGTTGACTGCTGAACTTGAAAACCCATACATCTTGTTGGTTGACAAGAAAATCAGCAACATCCGTGAATTGATCACTGTTCTAGAAGCTGTTGCGAAAACTGGTAAGCCTCTTCTTATCATTGCTGAAGATGTTGAAGGCGAAGCGTTGGCTACACTTGTAGTAAACAACATGCGCGGCATTATCAAAGTATGTGCTGTTAAAGCACCTGGTTTTGGTGATCGTCGTAAAGCAATGCTTCAAGATATCGCGATCCTGACTGGCGGTACTGTAATTTCTGAAGAAATCGGTATGCAGTTAGATCAAACTTCACTAGAACATTTAGGTACTGCCCACAAAGTAACTGTATCTAAAGAAAATACAGTGATTGTTGATGGTGCTGGTGATGCAAATCAGATTTCTGAACGTGTACAACAAATCCGTGCACAAATCGAAGAATCTACTTCTGAATATGACAAAGAAAAACTTCAAGAACGCGTTGCTAAACTAGCAGGCGGTGTAGCAGTGATTAAAATCGGTGCTGCAACTGAAGTTGAAATGAAAGAGAAGAAAGACCGTGTGGATGATGCGCTTCACGCAACTCGTGCTGCGGTTGAAGAAGGTGTTGTTGCGGGTGGTGGTGTTGCACTGGTACGTGCTGCATCTGCACTTGATGGTCTGACTGGTGCTAACGATGACCAAAACGTAGGTATCAACATTCTTCGTCGTGCAATCGAAGCTCCTCTTCGTCAAATCGTAGCCAATGCTGGTGATGAGCCATCTGTAGTGATCAATGCTGTGAAGAACGGTGAAGGTAACTATGGCTATAACGCTGCGACAGGCGAATACGGTGACATGCTGGAAATGGGTATTCTTGACCCTGCTAAAGTAACCCGTTCTGCACTTGAGCATGCAGCTTCTGTTGCTGGCTTGATGTTAACAACAGAATGTATGATTACTGAAATTCCAGAAGAAAAACCAGCTATGCCTGATATGGGCGGCATGGGTGGTATGGGCGGTATGATGTAATTCATCGTTCGATCATATGATGTAAAAAATCCCCGCATTTGCGGGGATTTTTTATTAAGTTAGAAAATAATTAAGGTGATTTTTTAACTAATTTATAATTCAGATTACTCTGTATTTCCCTACCTGTTTCTATATCACGAGCTTCAACGAAATTATCACCTACATAAAACTTCCGGTTTTCAGCTTTTCCATCTAGGACGATAATAGAAGGTTGTTGAGGATCGAAAGTGAAGCTACCTTTGGTTTCAGTTTCATTATTTCCAGTTTTACCTAAATATTCCTCACTCAATTCATAAGTTTTGTCAGGATTAAGATCTAGTTCAACTTTAATGCCTTCGCAGTCAGCACACGGGAAAACACCTTCATATTCACCTGCCCAGTTTGAGTTGGCAGTGGCATTACTGCTCATCTCAGTACTCATATTGCTTTGACTATTTGTAGTCTCTGTAGTAACAGGAGCATTTGTGGTATTAGATTGAGTATCTGCACTGGCCATATCGCGGTCATTCTGTTTAGAACATGCACTTAAACTAGTAACTGTTACTACCAATAAAGCAGGCCATAATATTTTTTTCATTGAAGATCATCCTCTTGTTCTTCTGTATTAGGATTTACATTAAAAGTATGAGCTATCAATATACAGAGAGATCTTGTTAAAAATTGATTCGTTAAGTGAAACGGATTAAATATATGTAGATGAGAAACTAAGATAATTAAAATACAAAATAAGCGATAGGTTTTCTTTAGTTTTATTTTATAAACCTTAAGGTTATGATTTGATAGAAATAATTATTAATAAGAGCGGTCATGAAAGCAGAACAGGAAAATAATATCATCGCGAAAATATATGATGCTGCTTTATTGCCTGCTTTATGGCTAGAAGTCATTCAGGATATTGTGCAATATACCCAGAGTCATAGTGCAATTTTTACCGGCCTTGATCAATTCAATCCAGCCTATGACTTTGTTTATACTTACAATATCCCGGAAGAAAGTCTGGCTGCTTATCAGGAGGAACGGATTCGGGTCATTGACATGAAGCTGCATATGTCTTTATGGAATAAAATTGATATGGGGGAGGCACTTAATCAGGACTGCCGTCATTATGCAGATCAACCTGGAACAGAGCAGTATATCTTTTATGAAAAATGCCTTAAGCCTACAGGGATAGGATATATGGCGGGAGTATTACTGGACAGAGGAAATTATCGCTGGGCAGTCATGGGACTACATCGTGCTCCGCACACTCAAGGTTTTGAAGTAGCTGAACTGAATTTTCTCAAACGGATCGGCATACATTTACGTCGCTCTTTACAGATTCATCGGCAAATCAGTTTAGTACAACAAGACAATATCAGCTTATATACCGTATTAGACTGTTTAAAAATCGGTATTATTTTGTTGGATCAGGATCTCAAGTTATCTTATTCAAATCCACTAGCACAAAGCATGATTGAAGCTTCAACATGTCTGGAAATGGATATGCATAACCGGCTGAAAACACCGGTAGGTGATCAGGAACGTCTGGAAAGATTGCTATCGAGTGCTTTGCTGGAAGATACCAGTATGTCGAGTGAAATAGGCGGGGTCTTGGCTTTGCAGGATTCTAAAGGACAGCAATTGATGCTCACTGTTGTGCCTTTTAAAAGGTTGAGAAAAATGCAGCAATTTTCTGAAGCTCAGCATCAGATTGCTGTATTTATGACAGACAAAAACCGGCATTATTCATTATCTAGAGCTTATTTACAGCAAGCATATCAACTGTCAAAACGTGAATTTGATTTGTGTGAACTTTTAATCAATGGCTATAAATTAGAAGAAATTGCAGTGAAATGTGGGATCACTTTAAGTTCAGTACGCACTTATTTTAAGAATATTTATGAAAAAACTGACTGCACTTCACAAATTGAGCTGATGCACTTATTGATGGGATGTACGATTCATTTTGAACATATTAATTAAACCTACCTAAAGATAATTCTTTAGGTAGGCAGTGCTCATTATCTAACGCGCTGTAATGTTACAGGACCTTCACCTTGTGGATGCAAAATCAGAGTTTCAGCCGATACATTGATGTTTGCAATGGTCTTGCTGCCATCGGAACTGTCTTGTAATCCGCCACATTCATTAGTATCGAATAAAACTTTAGTGGTCGTAAGTGTATTACCTGAGAGGATAAATTTGCCATATTCAATACCAGGCCAGCCACAATCATCTCCGCCTTCAGTGTCCAGGAAGAAATAATAGTTTGTGTCAAAGAAGGCAAATAAATGGGTGTCACTAAATCTCCATGCACCTACCAGACCATTAGCAGACTGTTTGACGCGGCTTAAACGGTATTCGGTATTGATCCCCGGTTCTGTCAGAATTAAGGTCGTTCCATCATAGTTTAACGTATAAGGTTTGCCTCCTGCAGGATGTGAGAGTCCCCATTCACCATTACTGTCTTGAATAATACGCGGTGAAATTACACTGGTAGTTGCATTCCAGTTTAACTCTCCAGTTTCAATGCCAGGCGTTCCATCACCATCAGCAGCTTCTGCTTGACCTAAGGCATAACGGCCATCTTCTAAAATATGGATTAGAACAGCGCTGTTTGCATTACGGCCAATTTCCCAAGTACCGGCAATATCTTTATAGAAAGTTGACTGGAAGTTTTCTGCAGCTTTTTCAGGTGTAATCAATTTTTCTGTGGTAACTACGCCTGTTGATACCACGTCTGTAGCAAATGCTGTAGGGGCCTTAGAAAAATCTAAACTTTTATTAAGAAGGGCATTAGCAGCTTCAGTACTGATGCTAATCCCATTGTCATGATTACTATCTGTATCTAAAGACTGTAAAAGCACCATCAGATTGGTACGTGCATTTTCAGTTTGTGCTAAATCTAACGGAGTAACACGTTCTTTCGCTTCAATTTCTTGACCTAGTTGTACGTCACCAATCAGGAATTTAACCTTTTCTCCATCATTAAATTTAAATTCACCTTTTTCATTAGTAACCCCTTCCGCACCGCTGCTGGTGATATATGTTACCCCTGAGATAATTCCATCTGTCAGTACACCAGTTTCGGTCCCGACCGGAGCTGTAGGTGGAACAGGTGATGAACCCTCTGTACGATCATTATCTGAACCGCCACATGCTGTAAGTAACCCCGCTAAGGCAAGACAAATTAAAGTCTTTTTCATGAAAATCTTCCTGAAATTTATTATGTCAGCGAAGTATAGAAAGAAAGCTAAAATCGACATATCCTAAAATTAGGATGGAAAAATATATAAATCAGTAAAATAAATTGAACTCACTATTTGCTTAAAAGAGTGAGCTTGCAATAGGTAGTGAAAGAAGAAATATTAAAATAACAATAAATTGAAAATTCTTCCTAAAATTTAAAAATACAAATATATATTAATTGGTGCTTTATTGATCAGGATGCACTATCTATATTCTGCTGCATTGTTAGACTGTGGCGAAATTTTGATAATGATTGTGATGTAGCTGTGTTTGAAAATTTAGCTGAGAAAACTTTAAATTTAATGGGCTGGAAAACCGATGACCAATGGCCCGAAGACCTTGATCAATGTGTGATGATTGCAGCGCCACATACCAGTAACTGGGATGCACTATATGCACGTTTGGCCTTAAAGGCATTAAAAGTGAATGTGCGTCTGACCATTAAAGACAGCTATATGAAATTTCCATTTGGGCCTTTTGTACGTGCGATGGGTGGAATTGGTATTGACCGTCGTCCTAAACAACCGGGTGAGCCACGTCCAAGCATGGTTCAGGTCATGACAGATCTATTTAAAGAGCATCCTAAACTAGTCATGCTGGTTACGCCGGAAGGTACACGTGCCCGTCAGGAACAATGGAAAACTGGTTTTTATCATGTGGCGATCAATGCGGGTGTGCCAATTGCGCTGGCTTATATGGATTATGCAAAAAAAGAAGCGGGCGTAGGTAAAATCATTTATCCAACAGGAAATTATGAACAGGATATGGCTGAGATCATGACGTTCTATGCCAATATTGAACCTAAATTTCCTGAAAAATTCAGTATTGATCAACGCTATTTTTAATTTCAGGAAAAATAAAAGCAGAGGGATGGACTCTGCTTTTCTGTACGATATATAAATACCGAATTTAATTTTGATTCTCTTCAGATAAAATTCCCCCCAGATTCTGGCAGGCATCTTTATAAAGATTGTATTGCTGTTCTACCACTTCATATAAAGGCAGGTCAAAAAGCTCTTCTCCTTGATGATATTGCTCAATATAAGATTCGACCTTGGTTTTGCTGTTGTATAGCATGTGTTGATAATAATCCGTCATACTACTGTGTGGCATTTGCGCTGTATCAATCTTGGCACAATTGAAGTTTCGCAGAAGCTGTTCTGACTTTTTAAGATCATTGGACATACAACCTGCCAGTAACATGCTACTGAGCAATGCCGTTAGGAGTTTCATAGAAAATAGATGAACTTTGATGGGGAGCGCACTATTGTAGAAGTAAATGCGCTATGCAAAAGTAGTTTTATTCAACAACTGGTCAAAAAATAGAAGAATAAAATTCAGAATCTCATTCTTCCTTGGCGATCTTTAACCTTTAACTAGTCCGCCATCGACAATCAGGTTTTGACCTGTCACTGCACGTGAATAAGGTGACAGGAACATCAGAATAGCAGACGCAAATTCTTCAGGTGTAATCACGCGACGTAAAGGAGTGGATTGAGCAATCAGGTCAAAGACAAAGTCAGGCGTTGCTTTACTTGCATCTGTAGTTTGCAGTAATCCGCCTGAAAGCATGTTCACGTTAATCCCATACTGACCCAGGTCTTGCGCAGTAGTTCGGGTAAAGGCCAATAGCGCCGCTTTCCCAGTCGTATAATCATGATAAGGAACGACAGGGTTTTGAACCAGGTTAGTCCCAATATTCACGATACGACCAAAATGTGCCTGTTTCATATCTTCTAATGCAGCTTGTGTTGTATTTAAACAGGCCTGAACTGCTCCACTAAACTGACGGGACATACTTTCCCAGGTCAGATCTTCAACTTTAGGTCGCTCATCACCATTAAACTCAAACTGCACCAGCGCATTATTAACGACGGAATGGATGGCTTCTCCAAAATGGGCCTTGCTGGCAGTGAATAAAGCTTTTACTTGATCAGCTTGTGTTACATCTGCCTGACAGGCAAAGATCTGATCAGGATACTGATTTTGCAAAGCTTCAGCTTGGGTTTTGCTGCTATGGTAATTTACTACCACACGTGCACCTTCCTGAATCAGGAGCTGGGTAATGGCTAGTCCCAATCCACGAGCACCACCAGTCACAAGGATAATTTGATCACGAATTTGCATTGCTTATATCCGCCTGAGAATCATTCGGGCTAACATAACAGCAATAGGGCTGAAAGCAAAGTGATGTAAGGTTTTAGAGCTGCTCTATCGCGCAAATGAGTCAATGCCTTCCTTGATCAGGAGAAAGCAGCCTGAGCTGAAGAGCAAGCCTAAGACAATCTGTTTAAAACGTAATTCTGAAATTTGATGAAACAGACGTGCGCCTAAAATAGCGGGAATACTTACAGCCAGAATGAGTACCGCCATATAGGGGAGGTGAGTCTGATTTAAGGTCCCTTGCAGTAAATAGGCGGCTAAGGTAAACACCTGTATGGCAAAATTAAAATGACGCAATATATAGCGCTGCTGTTCTTTCGGCAGCTGCTTCAGCACTAACCACGCAGAGGGTACAGAACCACAGAATCCCCCTAAACCTCCTAAGATGCCGCCAACCAAACCAATGCCTACGTCCGCAGTTTTACCTGAATGCTGAATCAATTTAATCTGTGGATTAAGCAACATCAGTGGACACCAGATCACGAGAAATATACCAAGCAAAATACGAAAAGTACTCGCTTCAACGATATTCAGTAACCAGGTGCCGAGTGGGACACCGATCAGACCAGCGATTAAATAAGGTAGATATAAGGTTCGGTGCAGATGAGGAAGTCTAGGTTCATTGGATAATGAAATGAGGTGACTCCACACCGAGGCAAAAACTACTAAGGGCGCAGCAAGTTGAGGACTTAATCCCCATACCCAGAATGACATGGCAATTAATGCAAAAGCAAAACCGGTAAGTCCCTGTACAAATCCTGCGATAATTGCACCAAGAATAAAGAGTAGCCAGGTCATAAAAATCAGGATATTGGAAAAGTTTGTAGTATTCAAAATATGGCTAGAAAAACCAAGCAGATCCTTAGCTGTATTTATGCGGATCTAAGTGTAAATATGCATAAATGATTTTTATTAAATCCGAGACAAATCCTTTAATTAAGTATGGAAAATGAACAAAATCATACAAGAGTGCAACAATGGCTCCGCGTACTCTTCATGAAATCACTTGATACTAATTGAGTGCGGTATAGAGGTGATGAACATGAAAAAAATGATATTACTGTCATCTGTATTGGCAGTAGCGCTAACAGGCTGTGTGGTTGATCCTTGGGATGAAGGTTATCGCGGTCATCATGATCGTAATGGACATTATGATCGGGATCGTGGTGATAAGGACTGGAAAAAACATAAAGATCATCGTGACTGGAAACGTGACAGAGGCGATCGGGACTGGCGTCGTAATCGTTAACCGTTACCTTCCATTTATAAAAAAGGATTCCTTTAAGGATTCCTTTTTTATTTAAGTATTTAATATAAGTAGGTCTTAAGCTGCTTTTTTTGATACAGCCCTGCGCGTACTGTACCGGCTTTGGTATTTTTAACTAAACGCCATGAACTTGGTAACTTCAATGTACTCAGTTCACGATCGGCTTCTACATAAATAAAACCATCTTCTTTAATCAGTGGATCAGCCTGAGTAGCCAGAGTTTCCCATAGATCCAAACTATAAGGCGGGTCTAGAAAGACCAGATCAAACTGCTGTTTCAGGCTGGTTAATGCTTGTTGTGCTGTCGCAACTTTAAGTTGCGCACGTGCTTTGGTGACTTTGAGTAATTCCAGATTTTGGGTGAGGAATTGTGCCTGAGTACGATCCGGCTCAATCATCACCACTGAAGCTGCACCACGTGATAATGCCTCAAAAGATAAAGCACCTGAACCGGTACACAGATCCAAGACACAGGCATTCTGGACATCCCACATTAGCCAGTTAAATAAAGTTTCACGCACACGGTCAGGTGTAGGACGTAATCCTTCGATATTGGCAAAAGCCAATTGACGGCGTTTCCAGTCACCACCAATAATTCTAAGTTGGTTTTTCATGAATTATTCCTGATCGTCATTGGCTGCAGGAGCAGAGCGAGAAGTTGCAGGTTGCGGATTGTTTGGCTGTGCATGGGTCGCCTGACTGCCTTCTTGAGTTGGGGTAGCATTCGGGTCTGCACTTAACAGATTCGGTCCACTTGGCAATTCGCCCGGTTTAATACCTGCTGTCATGAGACCGCCACTAATTTGATGGCCGGCAGGGTGAATCGGATTTTTATCGCGAGACAGTAACCAGTAGTCAAATAACGGTTTAGCCAGTTGCGCAGCAGAACCCCCATGTCGGCCATTTTCCCAGACAACGACTACTGCAATTTCAGGGGCTTCAGCAGGTGCAAAACCAACAAACAGACCATGATCCAGCTGGCGTTCAGTCAGCAGGGCTTCATTATAGCGCTTACCTTGGGCAATACTTTTTACCTGTGCCGTACCGGTTTTACCTGCGATTTGATACATCGGCGTGCGGATTCCGCGACCTGTCCCTGACTGAACCACATCGATCATCGCATCACGCATTTTGATCCAGTCATCTGGTTGACCATTAAAGTCGATTTTACCATTAGGGGCATTATGTACGGTGAAAGGTTTGGCACCTTTACTTTCACGCAGTACGTGAGGCGTAACATGTGAGCCTTGATTTGCTGTAATAGCAGTTGCCATGGCGAGCTGTAATGGTGTGGCGGTAAAGGCACCCTGACCAATACTCACCGAGATGGTTTCACCACGTGACCATTTGGATTTACGGGTACGCATTTTCCATTCCGGACTTGGGTAAAGTCCTGAGCTTTCACTTGGTAAATCCACACCAGTTTTTTCGCCAAAGCCGAACTGGCGCATCCAGCTATTCATTTTTTCAATGCCCATGCGGTAGGACATGACATAGAAATAAGTATCGCAGGATACCACTTGCGCCTTATGCAGGTTCACAGCACCATGACCTGTTTTTTTATGGTCACGGAAGCGGTGACTATCGCCCGGTAAGGTAAAGTAGCCCGGGTCAGAAATCGCTGTACTCCAGTCGACCAGTCCATAATGCAGACCGCCCATACCAAACATCGGTTTGATCGTTGAACCTGGAGGATAAGCCCCTTGAACCGCACGGTTATAAAGTGGCTGATCCAAACTGTCACGAAGGCCTGAATAGTCTTTGCTACTAATCCCGGTGACAAATAAATTAGGGTTAAAACTTGGACTGGAAACCAGCGCCAGAATTTCACCTGTACGTGGGTCAATCGCGACAATAGCACCACGACGACCGGCCAGTTGTTCAGTGGCAATGGTTTGTAGACCATAATCCAGTGATAAATACAGATCATTACCGCGTACCGGCTCTTTACGGCCTAAGTGACGCAGAACATTACCGAAAGCATCAGCCTCAACAGATTCATTACCCGGCACACCATGTAAGAGATCTTCATAGTATTTTTCTACCCCGATTTTCCCAATCAGGTTAGATCCGGCATAGAGGTCCTTATCAATTTCTTTGAGTTCTTTGTCATTAATACGGCCAACATAACCAATCACATGCGCGAAGAGTTCACCATGCGGATAATAACGGGTCATCTGCGTTTCAATATTGACGCCCGGAAATAGATATTTCACCTCACTAAAACGGGCAATATCATTTTCATTCAGATTCAGCTTGATTGATACCCGCTCAGTTTTACGCGCCGTCTTGATTCGTGCCTGAAAACGTTCAATATCTTCTTCGGTTAATTCCAGAATCGGTGTAAGACGTTTCAGCGTATCATCAATATCCTGCACATCGGCGCGGCTTAAGGTAGCTGTGAAAACAGGATAATTATCGGCAAGTAAAATACCGTTACGATCGTAAATATAACCGCGTGCTGGCGCTAAAGGCTGCAGACGAATACGGTTCTGGTCAGAAGCCGTAGAGAAGGTTTCAAAATTAAAAATTTGCAAATAGGCATAGCGGCTGACCAGCAGCAGCATAAAGAAAACCACAATACCGACAGAGATCCAGACCCGACTGCTATAGATGCGCTTTTCTTGTTGTGCATTTTTTAAAGGAAAGTGCTGCTTCATACGCGATCGACTTAAGACCAGAGGGAAAGGAATCAAAGTGGAGTATTCTAGCGCAACTGTACGGGATTTGATAATGGAAAACTGGCTGTAGCAATTCCTGTGTTTAAACTTTGACTTTGCAGACATGAAAATTGTAAAGTGCTGTGTACAAGAGTTTTAATAATTCTGATAAAGTCAAAATTAAATAAAAATAGGACTCTACCAAAAACTATAATTAAGGAAGATGGTGAAGGAATGAACAAAGTTTACCCTTTGTTGGCATTTGCATTCTTTGCAAATGGGGTATATGCACATGATCAAGTGAATAATACGACAAACAGAACTGAGGATCGTGAGCCTAAAGCATTTAATGTTGGGGTCGGTTTTACCCAGAAACTTATCCATCTAAACACTGAATGGGTGAATCCTTATGGGATTGCTTATGTGAAAGGCGGTGCTTTTCTCAACGATGATCGTACAGTTGGAGCACAAGTCGGCTTTCGTTATCCCGCACACCTCACCGGCAAGGACAAAAATGGTTATTATGTAGGGGCTTATGCCGGTCATATCGATAGCAAACAGGTTGATGGCAAATACGAAAGCCGTTTAGGTGGGGGCATTGATCTGGCGTATGTTTTGCTTAGTTCAGAACGGATCAGCAGTTTTAGTATCGGTATTGGGGCGGGGGAGAAATTACAGGACAGTAATGGTCGCGTTGTAGCCAAAACTGAACCCAGACTACAATTCTCCTATACTTTAAGTATCGGTTTATAGACAAAATATTCAACTTTATTAATACCTGTATTCTGTGAACAAAAAATTAAATATGGAATTTATGCATGCTTGAGTACGTCAATGAATTGTGGCAAGCCTTCTTGAATCGCCCAGATTTTTGGGCAGTGCTCAGCATTATCCCGGTGACCGCATTCGTAACATGGGCTCACGTGTGGATGGCGCTAAAAATGGTGTTTTATCCAATTAATTTTTGGGGTTTTCATGTCGGGCCTGTTCCTGTTGGCTGGCAAGGTATTGTGCCGCGTAAAGCTGGAAGAATCTCAGGAATTATCACGGATAATACCTTGTCTAAATTGGGTTCTATCCAAGAGTTCTTGCAGGCAATGGATCCGGATGATATGGCACGTATTATCGGGGAACAGGTCGGTTTTGAACTGGAACATCTGATTGATGAAGTCATGATGGACCGAAATGCGGTGTTATGGGAAAACTTGCCTTATTCAATCAAGCGCCGTATTTATGCCCAAGCCCATAAACAGCTGCCACAGGTATTAAAAGAATTGGTGACTGAACTGACCATGAACGTCGAGTCACTAGTGGATATGCGCGACATGGTGGTCAGTCAAATGGAAGGTGATCGCCGTTTAATGGTGCGCATGTTCCTGAAAGTCGGACAGAAAGAAATCAACTTTATCTGGCATATCAGTGCCCTGATCGGGATGTTCTTTGGCCTGTTCCAGATGGTGGTCTGGTTTGTGGTGCCATGGCACTGGACCGTACCGTTCTGGGCTGCTATCTGGGGCTTCCTGACTAACTGGATTGCGATCTGGATGGTATTTAATCCGGTAGAACCGCATTATATTAAATACCCGCAATTCTTTAAGCGTACAGCCGATCACAGATTCCCTTGGATTAAGCCGGTGATTCCAAGAATTGGCACCTATAACATACAAGGCGCATTTATGAAACGTCAGGAGGAAGTTTCTGACGTATTTGCAAGTGTGGTCACAGAAGATCTGATTACGCTAAAATCGATCATGACAGAAATGATGTATGGTGGTAAAAAAGATAAAACCCGCCGTATTGTCAAACGTCATATTAACGAAATTATGGAAACACCGCTGGTTCGGACCTCTTTACAGTTGTCTTTAGGACCAAAAGAGTATGCAAAACTCAAGACAGACTTGATCGATCGCTCGATTGAAATTACGATGGTGCCTGTAAGCGACCCTGCGTTTAATGCGAGCCGTGCACAGAAGATCTACCAAATGTTTAGAGACCGCATACGTGATTTGACGCCTAACGAGTTTCAGAATCTATTACGTCCTGCTTTTCAGGAAGATGAATGGATCTTGATTGTCCTGGGGGGAGTTACCGGTTTTGTTGCGGGTTTAATCCATTTGTTTGTGGCTTTCTTATAATTAGATGCCAAAGAGCAGCACACGTTTTGGTCGTGTGAAGCTGGGTATCTTATACATAGTTAAAAAATGAGGATGTTTATATATGCGCATTATCTTACTCGGACCACCTGGAGCAGGTAAAGGTACACAAGCTCAGTTGATCTGTAAGCGCTACAATATCCCACAAATTTCAACCGGTGATATGCTCCGTGCTGCAATTCGTGAAGGAACTGAATTAGGTCTACAAGCTAAAAGCGTCATGGATAATGGCGGTTTGGTTTCTGATGAATTGATCATTGGTCTGGTCAAAGAGCGTATTGCACAACCTGACTGTGCAAATGGCTGCATCTTTGATGGTTTCCCACGTACGATTCCTCAAGCTGAAGCGCTGGAAAAAGAAGGCATTGCAATTGATCATGTAATTGAAATTGATGTGCCGGATGAAGAAATCGTTCAACGTCTATCTGGTCGTCGTCAACACCCGGCGTCTGGTCGCGTTTATCACATCGTTTACAACCCGCCAAAAGTGGAAGGTAAAGATGATGAAACTGGTGAAGATCTGGTACAACGTCCAGATGACCAGGAAGAAACTATTCGTCGCCGTTTAGGTTCATACCACACTGAAACTGAACAGCTGGTTGGCTTCTATCAAGGCCGTGCAGCTTCAGGCGAAAATGCACCGACTTATGACAAGTTAAACGGTCTACGTCCAATCGAAGAAGTTCAAAAAGATCTTTTCGCGATTCTGGATCAAGCAAAATAATCGGTTTCCGATCATTTTGACTTTCAAAGAGCCCTAAGTCATATTAGGGCTCTTTTTATTGTATTGTTCAAAAGGATCTGCTGTGAAATTTGCTGTATTGGGATTGATGATTGTATTTCTGGCAGTACTGTTTGCGCTGTTCTATGTGAGCTTTAAGATGTTAAAAAAAGTACGCCAGGAAGAACGTGCTGAAAATGCGGGTAAGGTGCCTGAGCGTCAGCTGCATCCTAAATTACAGGCAGAGCTTGAGCAAAAGCGCAAGCAAGAACAGGCTAAGCAAAATAAAAAATAAAAACTTTTCGAGTACTTAAATTAAAAAGCTGAACCTAGCGTTCAGCTTCAATATTTTTCACCGGAATTGCGCGACCTGCGCCAAATTCAAAACGGTCTGGCCAGTTACAGACATCGGCGACTACACACTCGTGACACTTCGGTTTACGTGCAATGCAGCAATAGCGACCATGTAAAATCAACCAGTGATGTGAATCAATAATAAATTCTTTTGGAATCACTTTGACCAGACGATGCTCGACCTCAAGCACGTTTTTACCCACCGCCAACCCAGTACGGTTACCAACACGAAAGATATGCGTGTCTACAGCCATGGTGGACTGGCCAAAGGCGGTATTTAGTACCACATTCGCCGTTTTGCGTCCTACACCCGGTAAAGCTTCCAGATCTGCACGATTGTCCGGTACTACGCTGTTATGCTTCTTGATTAACATTTCACAGGCTTTAATGACGTTCACAGCTTTGGAATTATACAGGCCAATCGTTTTGATATATTCCTTCAGCCCATCCACGCCGAGTGCATAAATCGCTTCCGGTGTATTGGCGACCGGAAACAGTTTATCGGTGGCTTTATTCACGCTCACATCCGTAGCTTGGGCAGACAGGGTCACTGCAACCAGTAATTCAAATGGACTGGAATAATTCAATTCAGTTTTTGGATTCGGACGCTGCTCGCGCAGGCGCTCAAAGAAAGTCTGAATCTGTTTTTTAGTCATGTTTTTTACAGGCTTAGCTGTTACTGTAGTCATGATCTTATCCCTGTAAAGCCTGTAATTGCTGGGTCAGTTCTTCAAGTTGCAGACGTTTGCGTACATCCTCACGGACCGAAAGCTGTTTTTCTAACTTTTTGATTTGTGTACGTAATTTTGCAAGTTCAATCGTGGTTTTGGCATCAAGTGTAACCACTTCATCTGCTGGTTTTTTCACGATTTCAATGGCTGGAACCTGATCGACCTGAGCAGAGAACTGGGCAAATAGGGTAGTATTAATCTCGGCACGAACGACAGGTCCCTTACGGTCGATGCGACGTTTTTCTTCGCGTTGAATATGCGCGTAGTAACGTTTGCGCAAGTCATCCTGTTCAGCAATACGCTGAGTTTCGTTTGGCAAAGGCTGAAGGTCTTCGACCAGATCAATACAGTCTACCGGGCAAGGCGGAATGCAGAGTTCACAGCCGGTACACAGGTCAGTGAGCACAGTATGCATCAATTTGCCTGAGCCAATAATCGCATCGACCGGACAGGCACTGATGCATTTGGTACAACCAATACATTCATCTTCACGAATGATGGCTTTCATGCGCTGAGGACGACCATTCGTCTGAATGGGCCAGACACTTTCTTCAGCGGGCAGTTTAGAACGATTTAACAATGTTGCCAGAGCATCAGCGACGGGCTGTCCACCCGGTACACATTTATTGGCATCTTCGCCCTCAGCAATGGATTGAGCATAGGGCAAGCAGCCATCACGATGACCACATAAACCGCACTGGGTTTGGGGCAATAAAGCATCAATAGACTGGACTAGAGAGATCTGCGAATTCATGAATAACCTAGGCTGCTCGGGCTGAGCCTTAGAGTGAATGAAACAAAATATGTCAATTTAACAATTTTAACATGTTTTTAAGGAACTAAGTTATGCACGATTAAAGGTCACTTTGTGCATTATTATCAGGCATAAATTAACAATTAAGCATTGATTCAATTGGCATTTAAGCACACAGAAAAAATATTCATAATCAATATAAATAATTGTTATCAAATTAAATTTAAACTATTTTTAAAAAAAGTATTGTAGATTAGTTACAAAAGATATTTAATATTTTGCGCCAAAATTTAACATTGATTGTAAATTTGACCAATTTTGATCCATTTTCTGCTGAGGATTAAGCGTTGAAATACAACACACTTAATGAGTTCCTAGATTACGTAAAATCACGTGATGCACATCAACCCGAATTTCTTCAAGCTGTAGAAGAAGTGATGACCAGTTTGTGGCCATTCATTGAAAAGAATCCACAATACGCAGCACATGGTTTACTAGAACGTCTAGTTGAACCTGAGCGTGCGATCCAGTTCCGTGTTGCTTGGGTAGATGACCAAGGTCAAACACAGGTTAACCGTGCGTTCCGCGTACAGTACAACTCAGCGATTGGTCCATTCAAAGGTGGTATGCGTTTCCACCCGTCAGTGAACCTTTCTATTTTGAAATTCCTCGGTTTCGAGCAAACTTTCAAAAATGCCCTGACTACATTGCCTATGGGTGGTGGTAAAGGCGGTTCTGATTTTGACCCTAAAGGCAAATCAGAAGGCGAAATCATGCGTTTCTGCCAAGCGTTAATCATCGAGCTTTATCGTCATCTTGGTTCTAATACAGATATCCCAGCGGGTGATATCGGTGTGGGTGGCCGTGAAGTTGGTTACATGGCTGGTATGATGAAAAAACTCAGCAATGACACTTCATGTGTATTCACTGGTAAAGGCCTGACTTTCGGTGGTTCTCTGGCTCGTCCAGAAGCAACTGGTTACGGTACAGTGTATTTCGCTGAAGAGATGCTGAAAACTCGTGGCGAAAGCTTCAAAGATAAAGTGGTAACAATCTCTGGTTCTGGTAACGTTGCCCAGTATGCTGCTGAAAAAGCAATGTTCCTGGGTGCTAAAGTTGTTTCTCTATCTGACTCTGCGGGTACTGTTCACGTTAAAGACGGTTTCACTGAAGAGCTTCTTGCTGAAGTGATGGAACTGAAAAACATTAAACGTGGCCGTATCTCTGAATTTGCATCTAAACACGGTTTTGAATACCTTGAAGGTCAACGTCCTTGGGGTATCAAATGTGATATCGCGCTTCCATGTGCGACTCAAAACGAACTTGATGCGAATGATGCAGCAGCGCTTCTTGCAAACGGCGTAATTTGTGTTGCTGAAGGCGCGAACATGCCTTCTACACTTGAAGCAGTTGAGAAATTCGTTGAAGCGAAAATCCTTTATGCTCCAGGTAAAGCATCTAACGCCGGTGGTGTGGCAACTTCTGGTCTTGAAATGTCTCAAAACGCATTGCGTTTAGGCTGGACTTTCGAAGAAGTTGACGAACGTCTGCATGCGATCATGAAAGAAATTCACCGCAACTGTGTGAAATACGGTACTAAAGAAGACGGTACTGTAAACTATGTAGACGGCGCAAACATCGCTGGCTTCGTAAAAGTTGCTGATGCAATGCTTTCTCAAGGCGTATTCTAAGTCTGACTGAGTTTAAGCTTAAAAAAAACCGAGGTGAATGCCTCGGTTTTTTTATGTTCAGATTTTATCTTTAAAGAGTGCCTTTGACTGTTTCACGCTCTACAGCCATGTCGAATATATAGGCATATTTAGACTGGTCAGCTGCCGGATTTTTGATTTCATAACGTTTGACCCGAATAATCTGACGCTCATTCGGTGTATGCTGAAAACCTTCAATCTGATCGTAAAATAAAGTCCAGTCTTTATCTACTTGAGTCTTTAAACCTTTTTCATCATATTTGATTTCTTTCACCTGTAAGCAGGTTTGCTGAGCTACACCCGTACAGGCTTTAGTCTGTGGCGAAACTTCCAGGAAAATGGTTTCTGCCTGACCTTGGTATTTGGTTTCCGGTGTCATTTTTCCGGTAAAGACATATTTTTGACCATCAGCTGTAGTAATACTCAGTTTTGGCTGATTGGCATCACTTAGATTCAGACTAAACGGAATATCACGCTTTTGCAGAAGCTGGCTGATAAAACGTTCCTGTTCCATTAATGGTGCATCACACGCCATCATGGTACCCATCATGTCACCAGTACTCAGGGTATTATCTTTAACAGTCCAGCTCGTGCCAAGGCCATTACAGCCAGAAGCTACACTCAGTCTGCCTTGCTGATCAAAGCTCAGAACAATCGGGCGTTGCAGCCCACGATCAAGTTCCCAGGTATAAGCGGGCAAAATTTGTGTAGGCGTTTTTAATGTGGTGGATAGAGTAGAAATAGCCGGATCTTCTGAAGTGGCAGGAAGATGTGAAGATTGACATGCAGTTAAAGCCAAAGGGAGCAGGGCAAGCGCAAAAATACTGAATTTCATTGGTTTATATTCTATGTGCTAAAGTTTCAACGTGATTATAATCAAGAGATTAACAAAAAATATGGATACAAAACGTAGCTTTTGCTAACAAAATGTATCCAAATTAAAAAGTCAGATTTTAAATAAGCGGAGCTATCGGTTAGTCAAAACGGTAAATATCCATTCCCAAAGCGCCCATCGTAAAGCTGCTATGCACGATACTGAAACGGTTTCCAGTGCCCATGGCAAAGAACAGTGGAGCAAAGTGTTCCAGCGTTGGGTGATTACGTTTTAACTGAGGAATAGACTGCCAGTCCAGAACGGCATCAAAATCGCTATGGGTTAATTTATTGGCCACATAGTTGCGGAAGGTCGATGCCCATTCCGGAACTTCATCGCTATTTCCCTGCCAAGACAATTCACGCAAATTATGGGTAATGCTCCCTGACCCGATCAGAAAAACCTGCTGCTCACGAAGTGGCGCCAAGGTCTGGCCAATCTTGTAAATCTCTTCTGCACTCATCGACATTGGTAAAGAAATTTCAACCACCGGGATGTCTGCTTCTGGATACATATGTAAGAGCGGCATCCAGACGCCATGATCACGTGGACGGGTGCTGTTGGCATGTGCAGAGAACCCGGCATTGGCCAATAAGCCCAAGACTTGCTCAGCCAGCTCTGGATTGCCGGGAGCAGGGTAGCGTAACTCATATAACTCAGGTGGAAAGCCACGGAAGTCATGCCAGGTTTCAGGACGAATACCTGTATTGACTTCCAGAGCTTCACTTTCCCAGTGTGCCGACATAACAATAATGGCAGTTGGACGTGGCAGATTCAGGCTTAAACGGTGCAATGCCGGGCCAACCTGCTCAGGATTGAGCGCGAGCATGGGAGAACCATGGGAAATAAATAAGCCGGGCAAAGTCTGTAAGTTCATAAGTCAAACCACATTAATTCAATGTTTTAATCATGCAATAAAAAGGGAAGCAAAGGCAGGGGGAATTGTTCAACAAAACGTTGCATAATCAGAACGCATCAACGGATCAGCCTGCACGGTGATAAGGATGATTATGATTGATGCTCATGGCACGATACAGTTGTTCAATCAGCATTACACGGACTAGCGGATGTGGCAAGGTGAGTTTAGACAGAGACCAATGCCAGGCTGCTGCTTTTCGGACTGCTTCAGAATGGCCATCTGGCCCACCAATCGCCAAGGCAATATCATGACCTTCCAGCATCCAGCCTTTCATGGTTTCAGCCAGTTTTTCTGTACTAAACTCACGGCCACCGACTTCTAGTGCAATCAGGACTTCATTCTGTTTTAAGGCATTTAAAATACTGTCACCTTCAATATTCCGGTATTTCAGAATATCGGCTTCAGAATCATTCTTGCCCCGTTTCGCCATCGGCAATTCAATCACCTGAGTCTGTACAAAAGGCTGGATACGTTTGAAATAGTCTTCAAAGCCTGTCAGCACCCAAGCCGGCATTTTCTGGCCAATGGTTAAGATACGGATTTTCATAGAACTGGATCAATAATTAGATACTTCATTATAACGATCAAACAACACGAAGTTGAGCTAGGGAAACAAATTGAAATTGAAATCATGAATTTAATGTTGCTTTAATATACATGATTCAAGTATCCGCTTGATAATAAAGGAATGGATAATAAGAAATGCGGACCAGTTTCATTATTAAAAGATATTGTACTTTTCTACTAATTATTCTCGGTTTAACCAGTTCAGGCATGAGCTTTGCTGCGCCTGCAAATTTTTCCTCCAAACAGGCACAGCCAGAATATCTGGAACTGTTTATCAAACAGATTATCAGTGTAGATGAATACCGGAATTTTAAAAATACCAGTGAATTAAACCGGGTCTCAGCATGGCTCAAGGAACAGATGCGTCTGCTTGGCATTCCTTGCCAATTTCAAAACTATATTGTAAATAGCCTAAGCTATAGAAATGTGGTGTGTCAACTGAATGCCAAAGCCAAAACCAAACTGGTTATTGGTGCGCATTATGATGTCTTTAGTGATCTGTATGGAGCAGATAACAATGCTTCCGGTGTAGCAGGGGTACTGGAAACAGCTCGATTATTGGCCTTACAAAAGTCAAAACTCAAACATAATATCGAGTTTGCTTTCTATACACTGGAGGAGCCACCCTATTTCAAGACTGAACATATGGGAAGTTATTTGCATGCCAAAGCATTAAAGGCCCAGAAACAAAAAGTGAAAGGTGTCATTATTCTGGATTCTATTGGTTATTATGATGAAAATCTGGTGCAGACCTATCCGACAGGATTGAAATGGATCTATCCCCGACATGGAAACTTTATTGCTGCGATTGGACATTTGGCATCGGCCGGTTTGACAGGAGATTACTGTGCGTCCATGCAACGTTTCAAGCGTCTGGACTGTCAGCGTTTTGTCAGTCCGGCATTCGCTCAGGACATGAATTTTTCTGGTTATCTGAATTATGCCAAGTTTAACTATTCAACTATGCTGATTACAGACACAGCGCATTATCGTAATCCTTACTACAATGCCGAGCAGGATACCTTAGATAAACTGGATCTGACCAAGATGGCTCAGGTCGTGAATGGCTTGGTCGATATGGTGATTCGTCTTTAAAATTATCCTCGCCTAAATACAAAAACACCCTGCCAGAGCAGGGTGTTTTTCAAAGCCTTTAGGTCTTAATGACGTGCAGCTTTAGCTTCTTCACTTGCTTTCACAATTGGTGGTTTCACCAGTGCTTTCGGCATATCGATCAAAGCCAGAGGTAAAATCTCATCAATCGATTTCACAGCTTTGATTTCTAAGCCTTCTTTTACATTTTCAGGAATTTCCGCAAGGTCGCGAACGTTTTCCTGTGGAATGAACACCAGTTTAATGCCACCACGGTGCGCAGCAAGCAGTTTCTCTTTCAGGCCACCGATACGCATTGCACGGCCACTTAAGCTGGTTTCACCTGTCATCGCAATATCTGGACGAATCGCAATACCGGTGAATGCAGAAACTAGAGCAGTGGTCAGTGCCAAACCTGCAGATGGACCATCTTTCGGAGTCGCACCTTCTGGTAAATGCACGTGCACATCAGTTTCTTCAAAGCGAGACGCTTCGATACCTAGCTCAGCCGCACGGGTACGAACGACAGTCATGGCAGCGGTAATCGATTCTTTCATTACATCACCAAGTGAACCGGTGGTAATGAATTTACCTTTACCAGGTACTGCTGCAACTTCAATAGTCAGTAACTCACCACCCACTGAAGTCCAAGCCAAGCCATTTACACGGCCGATTTGAGCCTCTTCTTCCGCCATACCGTAGTCAAATTTGTGTGGACCTAAGTAATCTGGAAGATTACCCGCATTCACTTCAACCTGAAGATTCTTAGCTTTCTTGCTAACTGCTTCTTTCACTACCTTACGTGCAATTTTAGACACTTCACGTTCAAGGTTACGAACACCGGCTTCACGAGTATAACGACGCACGATGTCACGAATCGCTTCTTCATGCACAGTCAACTCTTTAGCACGTAAACCATTGTTCTTGATTGCTTTAGGAACAAGGTAACGGTCAGCAATGTTAACTTTCTCTTCTTCGGTATAGCCAGGCAGACGAATCACTTCCATACGGTCCAAGAGGGCTTCAGGAATATTCATGCTGTTGGCAGTACAGATGAACATCACTTCTGACAGGTCAAGGTCCAAATCAAGATAGTGATCATTGAACTTGTTGTTCTGTGATGGATCAAGTACTTCAAGCATCGCAGAAGCTGGATCACCGCGGTAGTCTTGAGCCATCTTGTCAATCTCATCGAGCAAGAACAGCGGGTTTTTCACGCCAACTTTGGTCAATGACTGCACGATCTTACCTGGCATCGCACCAATGTAGGTACGACGGTGACCACGAATTTCTGCTTCGTCACGTACACCACCTAGGGCCATACGGACAAACTCACGGCCAGTCGCTTTGGCAATCGATTCACCCAAGGAAGTTTTACCTACACCTGGAGGACCAACCAGACACAGGATTGGACCGCGTAATTTTTTCACGCGAGACTGAACCGCCAGATATTCCACAATACGGTCTTTGACATCGTCCAGACCATAGTGATCGGCATCCAGGATTTCCTGAGCTTTATTCAAGTTAATGCTAACTTTGCTGGCTTTGTTCCATGGCGTATCTAGAATCACTTCTAGATAGTTGCGAACTACCGCAGCTTCGCTAGAGGCTGGTTGCATTGCTTTGAGTTTACGGAACTCAGATTCCGCTTTTTTACGCACATGCTCAGGCAGATCAGCTTCAGCCAGACGTTTTTCGATTTCCGCAACGTCATCTTCCGCACCGCCATTCATATCGGAAAGCTCGCGCTGAATGACTTTCATTTTTTCATTCAGGAAGTATTCACGCTGGTTTTTTTCCATCTGGCGTTTAACAGAGTCATGCAAAGTCTGTTCGATCTGCTGTTCTTCAGACTGTTGCAGTAGATAAGTCATCAACTCAGTTAAATGTGCATCGAACTCGTCATATTCCAGGAATTTCTGTTTCACTTCGATATTCAAAGGAACACGGGTCGCTACGAAGAATAACAGTTGCAACAAGTCTTCGATTTTATTCGCAGCTGCAATCAGCTCACGAGCATTACGAAGTTTTGCTTCAGCATACTGAGCGAACAGGGCACGCAGCTCCTGCAAGCGCGTAGCTTGAGTTGTTTCATCGACTGACACAGTCATTGGGCTAAGTTCATGCTCAGCAGTCAAATACTCATTTTCATCAATGATGGTTTTGAGCTTGGCACGATACAGTCCTTCAATCAGGACTTTAATACAGTTTTCATCATTTTCGTGATTCACAACTTGCACAATCTTCGCGACAGTACCGTATTGATATAAGTTGTCGTGATCAATTTCTTCTGTAAGCGAATCTTTTTGCGCAACTACAAATACTAGATTGTCACTGTTACGAGCCACATCAACTGCATTGATCGATTTTTCACGACCGACAAATAGCGCAATTTGCATGTGTGGGTACACCACCACATCACGTAGCGCCAAAAGTGGTAATACACTTGGAACCTGAGGCTCTAAGGTTTCTTGATTCATAATAATTTCAGACATGGGCACTCCTAATGAGTGACAACGGTGTTGCCATGTTTTTAATAGTGATGGGTAATTTAAAAATTACAAGGGCTATAGCGACTAAATTGTATAAAAAATGACTAATTATGTGATTTTAAAGTACTTATGTATTTGGAAATACATTGTTTAACGCTTAAAACGTTGTAAAAGTGTAGGCGTAAGCAGGGCATCTAGAGGCTGGTCCCAAACTTCTCGGGTTAAAGGCTGTGGGATCAGCTGAAAGTCATGTGCTAACCCCAGACGAAAAGGACGGTGCGGTGCTGTTGCCAGCGTACGATCATAATAGCCACCACCCATACCAATTCGGGTGCCATATTGATCACAGGCTAATAGTGGCATAACTAAAAGATCTAGTTTTGAGACATGCAGACCACGTGTAGCCATGGGTTCACGCATTCCCAACCGATGATGAGCAAAACGCTGGGAACGATATTGATTCTGGCTGATTTCTACCCAAGTGAGTTGCTGGTTCATATTGCAAATATTGGGGAGATAAACCCGTTTATGGTGCTTAAAGCAGTATTCAATCAGTGCCTGAGTCCGAACCTCACCGAAAGCATCCAGATAAACCCCCACAGATTTGCTTGCATGAAATTCTGGCAAAGTCCGAATCATATTCAGGATACGTTGTTGAGTCTGTTTCTGGGTAAAACGAGAGAGTTGACGGCGCTGTTTACGTAGCTGTTTGCGAAGTTCGGAAAGATTCATCGTCGTCATAAATATGGTCTTCAGGAATTTAGGGCATTGGCTTAATAAAATGCCATAACTTAAATAGAGGGTAACAACATAACGAGTATTATAGGCATCTGTATGAATTTTTAATTGAATTTTAAAAATAATGAAACATTTATGATGAGTTAATCGATCTATGTTTAGACTAGTCAATTTTTTAAAAGACGAAAAAAGGTACGGGTATAGGACGCTAAACCAGGAAAAATGCAATAAATTTAAGAATTAGAAAAGAAGATAAATGATGAAATATTTTGAGAAAAATAGAAGCACTCCGAGGATGCCGCTGCATGTCATTACCCTTGAACCCTAAAGTTCAAGGTGGACGAGACGCATACTTGCTGGGTTTCCCATACCGGATGGGCATACACTCTAAATATGCAGAACTCAATCCTAAGATTTAAATATCGGCTCAGGGGAATCTGACCCGCTGGCGAACATCTCAGAGTTAGACTAAGTATAAACGATAATGTTGATGTGGCAACTCTATGCTGTTCGTGAACTGTAAACAGTTTAGTCGAACGACCGAAGTTTAAACAAAAAACTCGATTATTCAGTTAGTTCTTCAACTTCTTCCAAAATAGTTTGTAACAAACGTTCGCAGTGAGCATATTGTTGCAGGGATTTATTCATCGTCAATACTTCCTGCATCAGTTCCAGTGCCACCATAATGATCAGTTTACTTGGTTCCATACGAGGGGCTTTACGGCGAAATTCATCGTATTTTTCATTGAGTAATTGCGCTGCACGTTGTAGTTCATCCTGCTGATCCGCAGTGGAGGCCAGACGGAAACTATGACCCAATACCTTTAAGTCGATTGCGATTTGTTCACTCATGATGAAGCTTCCTCAGTCACTTCAGTAGGATGGGCCAATTGCTGAATTTCCTGTGCATTTTGATCCTGGGCTGTTCCCAAAATTGCCAGACGTTGAATAATGGCTTCAACTTTAGCTTTGGCATTTTCATTTTTCTGGGTAAGACGTTCAGATTCCTGATTCAGCCGCTGAATTTCCTGCTGGGCATGACGCTGTTCCAGCAATAACTTTTCTTTCAGCACGCGTAACTCATTGCGTTCAGCCAGAATTTCCTGAAAACGGTTCTTTAGATCAGTACAACTTTTTTCCAGACGGCTATAACGATCTGCCAGTGCTGTAGCATCCTGGTTTAAATGCTGAAACTGGTTACGTGATTCTGTCAGTTGCTGATTGAGATTCTGGATTTCTTGTTGTTTTTGCGCAATAAAGCTATTTTTTTGTTCAATTTGAGTTTCATGTTGCACGCTTGAAGCCTCTTGCTTCTCCCGTAAACTGGTATTCTCACTTTCAAGTTGTGCAAGTCGCGTTTTTAAAACGCCAATATGCACTTGTAGACGCTGTAATTCTTCTAACATATCGAGGTCGCACAGTGTTGCAAACAAAGGTAATATATAAAGCAGTATAGAGATTGGATAAACGAATGCAAGACGATATTTCAGGTTGGTCAGAATGGTACCGCAATTTTTCCTCAATTGAAGAAATTTCTAGCCCAAGCGAACTGCATGGTTTGCTTACCGGAATTGTCTGTGTCACTCAGGCACCTTCAAATGATGAATGGGTACAGATTCTAGAAACGCTAGATGTTCCTGAACTGAACCCTGAAGCATTAGAATTGTTAACGGGTGAGGCAGAAGACATATTTCATGCGCTGTCTGAAGATGAGCTGGATTATCTGCCATTACTACCAGATGATGAGCATAGCTTGGCTGAACGCGTTCAGGCACTGGCTGACTGGTGTGCAGGCGTAGTGCTTGGTTTCGGTCTGGCTTCAGGTCATATCCGTAATGATGAAATGGAACTGATTGAACATTTACAAGATGTTGCAGCTGTTGAGTTTGAAGATTCTGATGACGATGCCGAAGGCGAAGAAAGCTATCAGGAGCTGTATGAGTTTGTTCGTCTGATTCCGGTAAGCCTGTCCGTCGGCCGTAAGAAATTAGAAGTTGAAGAAACACCTTTATTGCAGAAATTCACGCAAAAAGCACCTACTCCAGCTTCTGCAACTGAAGCGCAATCTGTAGTTGAAATTTTCTCGCCGAAACGTCCGAGTTAAGTTCAAGCGGTTCTAAACACAAATTAAAAAACGGTTCTGAAAACCGGCATATTTTTTGCTGATCCTTCTCATGATGATAGTAAATTAATCTGACCTGTTTTCAGGAACAAATTTTAAATAACAGTAGCAATTGATAAGAAGTAAGGTGTAATGAAGAAACTGACTCAAGCCGATTTTCAGGAACGTCGTGACATCCTCGCAGGGGAAATGGGATTACGTAGTATCGCGATTATTGCCACCAGCCCGGTTGCCCTGCGTAACCGTGATGCAGATTATAAATACCGCGCGGACAGCAGTTTCTTTTACCTGACCGGATTTGCTGAGCCTGAAGCAGTTGCAGTCATTGAAACTTTCGATACTGAAGAAGAAGGCTATACCTATAGTCTGTTCTGCCGTGAACGTGATCGTGAAATGGAAATCTGGAACGGCTACCGTGCCGGAGTAGATGGCGCCGTTGATGATTATGAAGCAGACGAAGCTTATGCGATTGATCTACTGGATGAGGAAATCCTCACCAAGCTTCAGAACAAAGACAAGCTTTTCTACCGGATTGGACACAATGCCGAATTTGATGCACGTGTAGCCAAATGGATCGTAACAGCCAGTGGTGAAAGCCGCCGTGGTACTTCTGCACCGGCACAGATCATGCAGCTGGATCGTATCATTGATGAAATGCGTCTGCATAAAGATGAAAATGAAATTGAACTGATGCAGCTTGCATCAGATATTTCTGCAGAAGCGCATACACTGGCTATGCAGAAAGTTCGTCCAGGCATGATGGAATATGCTTTAGAAGCAGAATTAAATTATGTTTTTGGTAAAAATGGCTGTGTACCATCGTACAACAGTATTGTTGGTGGCGGTGAAAATGCCTGTATTCTGCATTATGTAGAGAATGACAAAGAACTGAAAGATGGTGATCTGGTTCTGATTGATGCTGCATGTGAATATCAGTTTTATGCTTCGGACATTACCCGTACTTTCCCGGTGAATGGTAAATTCAGTCCGGAACAAAAAGCTTTATATAATGTCGTACTGGATGCACAGATTGCTGCCATCAATGCAGTTCAAATCGGGAACTCTTATAAAGAGCCGCATAATGTGGCGGTTCGCATTCTGGTTCAAGGTTTACTTGATCTGGGGATTATGCAGGGAGATCTTGAAGAAATTATCCAGACGGAAAGTTTCCGCCAGTTCTATATGCACGGTACTGGACATTGGCTGGGTATGGATGTACATGATGTAGGTACTTATAAAACCAACGGTGAATGGCGTGCATATGAAGAAGGTATGGTCGTGACAGTTGAGCCGGGTCTTTATATTGCACCAGATGATGAAACTGTAGATGTTAAATGGCGTGGTATCGGAATCCGGATTGAAGATGATGTGGTTGCTACCAAAAATGGCCCACTAGTGCTAACTGCAAAAGTTGTGAAAACCGTGGAAGATATTGAAGCCTTAATGGCCAAAGCCCATGCTGCTTAAATGAAAGATATAAAAAAGCCGGTGATCTCACCGGCTTTTTTATATAGTAGAAAGTTAAAAATGTATTCGTGAATGATAGTAATTTTTTAATTTATTGATATTAAAATGAATATTTATAAAATTTTAAGAAAAAATGGATTAATTTCTTAGGCAATAAGTTATCCAATGGCTACATAAAACAAAGATACTATCAAGAAACATGCAAGACTTTTACTTACGTTAATCGCGACTTATTCAAATAAAATTAACTTTGTTAAAATTGAGAATTATAAGATGACAGGAATTCAACACAGCAATTGAGTTTTTAGCATCAAAGCAACATATTAATTCCGATTTCGTTCTCATACTTGACCTGTTCCTTAAATAAACTCAAAGAAGAGCAGGAGAAAAATGATGAGACTAAATACGCTTGACTGGATTGCTTATGCTTTAGCGATTATTGGTGGCATCAACTGGGGTCTGGTTGGTGCATTTAACTTTGATTTAGTCGCTGCCATCTTTGGTGAAATGAGTGCACTATCTCGAATTATCTATGTATTGGTTGGTTTGTCTGCCTTGTATCTGATCTATACTGGTACAAAATTGGGTCGACGCGATGTACATCATGAGTCTCAAGCTCGAGTAGTACGTTAACTGACTAAAAATTAATTGAAGTCATTGATATTTTTTTAATTAACTGATTTCTATAACAGATTAGTTAATCTAAAAGATATAAAGGACATTTAACAGAAACGGAGCTTAAGCTCCGTTTTTAGTATTTAAATTTTTGATAATGCCTAAAGAGATCAAAAAATATCTATAAGTTTTTTCTATCGACCGGATAAAAATACCTAAAGAAGTTAAATGGTTCTTTGCCTAATTTAATTAACCTTTTTTCTAAAACTAGATACGTAATAGAGCCTGCCAAGATCGAAGAGGTAATAAGTATAGAGCTAAATAGGTAAGGGTTTAATATATTGAGTTTATTTAAAACCATAGCAACTGGGCTTAAAGTAAAAGGATGAATCAAATATAAAGAGTAAGATGAATCTCCAAGATGATTAAAGAATCTTAAAATTAGTGATTTAGTTTCTGTGATTAAGTCTTCTAAAGCTACGCATCCAACAAAAATGAAAAACATTGGGATCCCGATTTTTAATGATCTCAAGGTGATGAAATCAGGTAGTTTATAAAAGTTTTGATAGGCTAATAGGGAAGCACCGACAAGAATCATAAATAAAGACATTAATCGGGAAAGACTAGTATTTTTTATAATGATAAATGCCAGAACGCCTAAAGCGAATTCAAGCAAAAGATTATGGGTTAAAAATATCAGAAATTCAGATTTTGGTTGGAGTATTAAACCTATAGCCACAACAACTGAAAAATATAGAATGATAAAAAGATATTTATATAAGTCTTTTAATAAAAAGATTAGGAAAAAAGAAAATATAAAATAATAATAAAATTCGTAGCTTAAAGTCCATCCATTATTAATTAAAAATTTACTGCCATTCGGAATTAAAAAGAAAGATTCGAAAATTCCTGTTTCACCACCGGATGAATTTATAAGATTTGGAGAAATCAGAAATACGATTAAAGCAAAAAAACTGAGAACCCAATAAAGAGGAATGATTCGGATGAATCGGTTTCTCATGAAATTTAGAAAATTAACTTTTTTATTATATGTTGTATAACACATAATAAAGCCAGATATTATGAAAAATAAATCAACGCCAGAACCACCTATGTGATACCACTGAAGCGTATCAACACTGTATTGTTGTCCTTTAAAGGAGGTATGACTTATAACTACCATTAAGGCAGCAATCCCCCTAAGAAATTGCACTGAATAAAGCATAGTTATTATTTTATTAAAGTATTTAATTTAAACTACCATACTCAATGTTTGTCTAACAAATATACCTAGTGAAAGACCGTGAATATTACTAATTATTTAATCTAAAATCATTACGGTTGGTTTTATATAAAAGTAGCCGTATTTTATGGGAACTCAAATATTCACTAGAGTTTAGAAACTGGTAAAAAATGAATTTTTTATTAATTATTATTATTTATTAACCGGCTTAAAATATGTTTCAAAATTTTAATAAAAAGTAAAAGTACTCAGCTTAATAAAAGAAATTCCAGAAACCATTGATGAATTAATTCAAAGATCACGTATACATTATTAACTTCACACCAAAATTTGGGAATTTTCTATAAGTAGATGAAAGATATAGGTAGTAGTGATTGCTAAGATTTCTGTTTAGAAACTTCAGTATCATCTTCAAATTTTTAATCATTAAATAATAAAAAACCCCGGCATCCTGCCGGGGTTTTTCGTATTGGTTAGCTTGGTATAACTCCTGTCGTACCTTACTGTCCTTGTGCTTATCTATTGTTATTCTTATGTGGAACTCCCTGTTCCTGATGTAATCATCATATGAAAATTCATTTAACTAAAATAGGGGTAAAGGACTTGAATAGCTGTAAGTCAAAGAGTACAAGATTGATTATTAAATAAGCATGTTTTTGTATCATTTAGAAATTAAAAACAATTACCTTTTAAAAATATTATAAGAAGAGAGGTGTAAGAAAGTACATACTTAATAAGTTGCTTGAGCTCGACTTAGACTGTCGTTTCTAAATTAAACATCGCGACTTTAATCCGTTCCTTCATCTTTGCTATCGTATTCGTAGCACTTGCACTATTGATTGAGAACAAATCGCTGATTTACATTTTTGCTGGCTTGCTGATGTTCTGGCAAAGATAACTGGTGCTCAAATTACATGAGCATTTAGAAAGTAAAAAACTGATACTTGATGGCAGATCTCAAATAGCAAAATTTTGAAGCTTTTTAATATAGAAATATTTGGAAAATGCGTGTTAAAAGCAAGTAGCTGAATTTATATAAAAATTTATTTTATTTTTCAAGTTATTTTACTATTCGATAAATTATTTTGTATCTAATCATAGAAAATTTTTATAAAATCAGTTATATATATTAAACAGAAAAATATTGAGTAATGTACATAATCTAAAATATTGAGGTAGACAATGAGCGACGCAAGACTTTTATATGTTAGTAAGTTGTATGATTGCGAAGATCCAATGAATGATCTATTCAATATTCTGACAGAAGCGTTGAATTTCAATTCACGTAATGCGATTTTTGGGGCTCTGTATTATGGAAATGGTTACTTTGTTCAATGTCTGGAAGGAGATAGGAACAAGATTGAAGATCTGTTCTATAAAAAAATCTTGAAAGATCCTCGACATAAAAATTGTGAAGTTCTGTATTTTGAAGATGTGAATGACCGTCTCTTCTCAGACTGGCATATGAAATATGCCAATATCCATCAGGATATTCTTGGATTCTTTGCCGAACATAATCTGGATGAATTCAATCCTTATACCTTGAATGCCGAGACCATTCCTCAATTTATACAGATATTGGCAAGTTTGAATGACCATGCCTATACATTGAAAGCAAGTTAATCCTTACATCATCATGCGATATAAGCTAAAGCTACGTATCGCATGATTTTTTAAAATGAGTATTTACTTTAAATAAGTTAAATAAAAAATATTATATAAATTCAAAAACATAAATATTGTTAATTCAAAAAATTATATCCAGATCCCATCTTCATCATTTCATACCAAGCCAAGCTTTTAAACCTAACAATCAGTGCCAAAATTCTTCTGCTTTTTATCAGGCAGATGATACTTCTGTATTTTGAAAAATTTAAGTAGGACGTTGAGGTGAGCTATAAATTAACCACAAGCAGACTTCGCTTCGAAACCGCAACCTAATTTATTATAAAAAAGAAATTTTTTAGGCTAATATAAAATTCATCATGATTATAAGTATCTATATATAGGTACGCCATTGAAAGGATTACAGCATGCAACAAGAAGTCATCATTGTCGGTGGTGGTATGGTCGGCTTGAGTCTCGCGCTGATGTTGGCCAAAACCAATATTGCAGTCAAACTTTTGGAAGCGATCAAATATCCAGATTATGATGATGTAAACCTTGCACCCTATCATTCCAGCTTTGATGCACGTAATAGTGCCTTGTCACGCCGTAGTGTACAGATTTATCAGGAACTTGGGCTTTGGGATGCCTTGCAGGAACATGCAACGCCGATTCTTGAAGTGAATATTACTGAGCAGGGCAGTTTTGGTAAGGCGCGCTTAATTGCAGAACAGGAAAAAGTCGAAAGCTTTGGCCAAGTGATTGAAAATGCCTGGCTAGGTCGTGTGCTATTAACTCAAGTCAAAAAAGAACCACTCATTGAACTGATTGATGGGGTTCAGGTCAGCTCTCTGACTCAAGATGCTGAGTTTGCTTATCTTGAAGCACAACGTGGTGATGCTTTATTGAAACTCCAATCCAAACTGGTGATTGCTGCTGATGGGCGTGATTCTTTCTGTCGTAAAGCGCTCGGCATTGGGGCTTCAGAACATGATTATGATCAGGTCGCTATTGTCACTACCGTTCAAACTTCTAAACCACATAATCATGTTGGCTTTGAACGCTTTAGCCACCTAGGACCTTTAGCCTTATTACCACTTCCAGGTGAATATCGTCGTTCTGTGGTCTGGCCTGTGAAAAAAGGAACGGAAGGAGAATGGCTGGGTGAAGAAAATGACCAGCATTTCCTGAACGCCTTACAAGAAACCTATGGCGATCGTGCCGGTAAATTCCAGAAAACAGGTAAGCGCTTCAGTTTTCCATTGTCCCAAGTATTAGCAGAAAAACAGGCTGTGGGCCGCGTGGTCTTGATGGGTAATGCTGCACATACAATTCATCCAGTAGCGGGTCAGGGTTTTAACCTGTGTATGCGAGATGCGCATGTATTGGTGCGCTACCTGAAAGAACAGCAGTCACAAGGTGCAGACTTAGGTGATGCAGCAGTATTACAGGATTATGAAAAATCCCGTTTGAATGACCAGCAAAGAGTGATTAAGTTCTGTGATTCAGTCGTACGTGGATTTAGTAACCAGAATCCATTCTTGAAACTGATCCGTAATACCGGACTGATTGCTTTTGATACCATTCCTGGTATCAAGCCACTAGTCGCTAACTATGCCATGGGGTTAAAAGCATGAGTCTGAATCCAAGTTCTGATGTATTAGATGTTGTCATTGTTGGTGGTGGACTAGTAGGTGGCTTGACCGCTTTATTACTTGCTCAAGGTGGTGTGCAAGCGACTGTTCTGGATGCTGCGCCTATTCTGGATGCAGACAAAACTTTAAGTGTAGCCAATCCGCGGGTTTTGGCGCTAAGTCAGGCGACTATTCATTTATTAAAAACTGTGGGTGTGTGGGACAAACTTGCACGCCAGCAGCCATATACTGGAATGCAGGTCTGGAATAAAAATGGCTACGGTGAAATTAACTTTGGTCATTCTTCAGAAAGAACACCTTCTGTAGAGCAGGCGCTAGGCTCAATGGTGGAACCGAGTATTCTGAATCTGGCCATCCAGCAAAAGATGCTTGAAGAGGTGCAAGATTACCGCACACAGGTCAAAGTTAACCGGGTTGAACGTGGAGTAGATGTTTGGATCATTCATCTGGCAGATGGTACCCAGCTCAAAACCAAGTTGGTCATTGGCGCAGATGGCGCGAACTCCTTTGTGCGCGAGCAAGCCTTTATCGATATCGATGTACTGGACTATAAACAGGCCGGAATCAGCTGCGCAATTAGAACAGCCCAGCCACATCAGCATGTCGCCCGTCAGATTTTTCTGGAAACTGGTCCTTTGGCTTATCTGCCAATGGCGAGTCTTAAAGAAGAAGAGCAAGGCCACTGGCAATCCATAGTCTGGACATTACCTGATGATTATGCCGATGAGTATGCAGCGCTATCAGATGCTGACTTCACTCAACTATTGACCTGTGAAAGCTATCATATGCTGGGCGAAGTGCTGGAAGCGACACCGCGAGCTAAATTCCCACTCAAAGCTCGTGCTGCACAGCAGTATGTACAAGATGGCTTGGCATTAATTGGTGACGCTGCGCATGTGATTCATCCGCTTGCTGGACAAGGGGTTAATATCGGCTGTCTGGATGCTGCTGTACTTTGTGAGGTGTTGCTACATGACAAAGCGCGTGGAGTGTGGGCCCATGTGCAGACCTTAAAACGTTATGAGCATCGTCGTAAAGGCCAGAATGATGCGATGATGCATAGCATGTCGGCGATTGGCTGGATGGAAACTACTGAGCTTTTCCCAGTGGTATGGGCACGTAATTTCGGGCTGAAACAGGTAGAGCAACAGGCAGTCCTGAAAGATGCATTTATGGCTCAGGCGAATGGTTTAAGTTTACTCAAAGATACACGTTATTCAGCCTAGCGGCCGAATGTAAATTTTTTAAACAAACATCTATAAAGAGTAACCATTTTGTTTAAAAAAGATACGATTTTTTGAAAATTAGGGCTAGGCGAAGACCAAAGAGATTGCTAAATTTCAGTTAATTTAAAGCTTGGTTCAATAGATAAAAGCGAAGCCATTTGTGGGGAGAGCAAAATGACAGACGTAAATGATTATGATGATGTAGAAGATCCTGTAATCGACGACGATGAAGCAAAAGCAGCAGAAAAAGGCGCTGCAAGTAGCGAAGAAGTTGTGAATGATACGGACGTATTAGAAGCTGAAACTTTGACTGTAACTGCTAAGCAGAAAAAACGTCAGGCACTTGAAGATGAAATTGCGGCTTTTCTGGCAAGCGGTGGCCGTATTACTGAAGTTCCAGCTGATGAATCCGTTGCAAGAGAATAATTGCACTCAATATTAGTAAATAAAAAAACACCACATTGATTGTGGTGTTTTTTATGGGTAAAGAAAAATTAATCGTTGGCAGAGGTTAGTTCCAAAGCACGTTGATAGGCGATTTTTTTCTTAATCCCGGTCAAATCGGCAGCCAGTTGTGAAGCTGCTTTGACAGACAGATCCTGCAATAAACGCAGTAACAATTTATCCAGTTTTTCCTGATCCAGATCTTTCTCTTCGATAGAACCACCAATCACCAGTACGATTTCACCTTTTTGCTGGTTATGGTCATTGGCAACAAATTCGACCAGTTCACCCAGTGTCATTTTCTTGATGGTTTCAAAGGTCTTGGTAATTTCACGGGCAAAACCGACAGGACGCTCTGCACCGAATACCGCTGCCAGATCTTTAACACATTCCAGAATGCGGTGTGGTGCTTCATAGAAAATTAAGGTCTGGGTTTCATCTTTCAGTTTTTCCAGAGTCAAGAGTCGCTGACTTTGTTTAGACGGTAAAAAGCCTTCAAAGCTGAAACGGTCACTCGGTAAACCTACTGCGCTTAAAGCGGCAATTGCAGCACATGCACCCGGTACAGGAACCACATGAATATTATGTTCTTGCGCAGCACGGACAAACTTGAATCCTGGATCGCTAATCAGTGGCGTGCCTGCATCACTGATCAATGCCATATCTTCACCATTGAGCAGGCGTTGAATCAGCTGATCAATCTTGTTGCTTTCATTATGTTCATGACAGGCTGTCAAAGGTGTTTGAATATTAAAATGTTTAAGTAATTGTGCAGAAGTTCGTGTATCCTCAGCTGCAATAAGACTCACCGATTTCAATACATTAATTGCACGATAACTAATATCATCTAAGTGCCCGATTGGAGTCGCAACAACAAATAACTGAGCACTCATAGGTTTCTCCATGTGGAATAAATCGAATAATAAAAAATGGAAGATTCAAAATAAAATTTTGGGCTTGGGGTTACTGGCCTGCGTCAGCAGCGTACAAGCAGAAGTGCTGATTATTCTACCTGAAAGCGGCCCCTTGGCGCGAGCCGCTTCGAGTATCAAGCAAGGATTTCTCAGTGCATATACAGCGTCCGGACAGAAAGTACCATTGAAATGGGTCAATTCAGATCAGAAAAAAATCTCTCAGTTACTCAAACAGCATGTCAGTAAAAAGACGCAAATGGTGATCGGCCCTCTGGCACGTCAGGATGTAGAGCAGCTGGTGCAAACTAAACCCAAGATTCGTACACTGAGTTTGAATGAAAGTAGTCTTACAGCGCCAAATATCTGGCAATTTAGCCTGTCGAAAAAAGAAGATGCGGCTGCCTTACAGAAGCAGATTGCGCAAGATGGGATTCAGCAACTGTTTGTGATGCGCCAACCGGGTAGTGAGTCAGAACATGAACTTCTGCTAATGTCACTACTTAGTCAGAGTGAGCTGCAACTGGAAATGATCCAGAAGCCACCATTTTTTCTGAAGAGCAAGCAGGGGATATTATTGCTTGGCAATGCGGACTGGCTGGCATCCTTACAGGGTTTGGGACATAAACGGATTTATACAGTCGCAAATGCAATTAATGAACAGCATGTTCCGCCACGAGGCATCAAGTTCTGCGATGTGCCGGTACTTTATTTTGCTAACTGGCCTGATGTGATGCAGGCTCATCAACAGGCACCGGTGAATATGTCCTATCAGCGCTTGATTGCTTTTGGTGGCGATGCCTGGCAAATCACCCAGTATTATTTAAACAATAAAAAAATACGCAATATTGAATTCCAGGGTCGTACTGGAATGATTCGGGTATCGGATCAGGGCATACAACGTACACCATCCTGTTTTCAGCAGAGTGCCAAAGGTCTCAAGGCACTATAAGAGTCAGCGATGCAGAAACAATTAGGTGTATGGGCAGAACAACAAGCTGCGCAACTGATGCAACAACAAGACTTTCAGCTCATTGCCAGAAACTGGCATAGCCGCTATGGTGAACTTGATCTGGTCATGCAGCGTGAGCAGGAACTGGTCTTTGTCGAAGTAAAAGCACGAGCTAAAACGGGTTATGCATTGGCTTATGAATCTGTTTCCTCTGCCAAGCAACGAAAAGTCCTACAAACGGCTGTATGTTTTATTCAAAAAAATCCACAGTTTGCACATTATTACTATCGTTTTGATGTGATTTGTTTTGATTTTAATCGGTATTTTGCAAAAACCATACAGCATGATTTTTCTCAATACCCTTATGATCTGCACTGGTTTGAAAATGCTTTTACTTTTGATCAAGAGTTTATTAATCTTTGAATAAAATAAGATCGGATGCGGTAGATAAAATTTGCAGCATCATGGGAAAGTTCAAGTATGATGAAGAATATCTGACCTTGAAAAACCAGATTATTATATTGAAATAAGACTGATTAAAATTAAGGAGTCTTGCTGAGTGGTTAAGCGTATTGCAATAACAATGCTGTGTGTCGCAAGTTTATCGGGTTGTGCCAGCTTTATTTCTAGCGGTACTGGTACGGCTCCTGTAGGTACCGAAAATGGAGCTCGGACGCTAGGACAGGTATTTATCGATTCTTCTATTGTACGTACTGCAAAAATTAATCTTTATAAACTGGATTCACGTTTTAAACAGTCAAGGGTCAATATTGAAAGCTTCCATGGTAATGTCCTGTTGACCGGGCAGGTGCCGGATGCGCATCTCAAGCAATTGGCAGAAGATAATGTCAAATCCATGAGTGATGTCAGAGCGGTGCATAACTTTATCACTGTGGGTAACCAGAGCAGCTACACTACGATCATGCAGGATACCGCCGTGACGGCGAATACCCGTGGTTTGATTATGAAAGCACCGGTGGTGTCTGACAGCAAAGTGCATGTGCATACTGAAGATGGTGTACTGTATGTGATGGGACGTCTGAACAGTGCTGAAATCGATGACCTGAATCAGGTGCTGCAACAAGTGGGGAATATCACGAAAATTGTCACGCTCATCGACAACGTGGATCAGCGCTCTGGTTATAGTACTAACCAGAATTTTGCAGCGCCTGCATCTTATGCACAGTCGGGTGTTGAACAGACTCCAGTCGCCATCGATCCTGATACAGTTGAACCGACCGATGTTCCATAAGGTCAGTCAATTTAAAACGCAGCTGTCAGATCAGATCCTTGAAGTCCAACAACGTTATAAAGATTTCCGGATCTATGATTTTGGCAGTTATGCGCTGAACCGGTTAACCCCCAAACAGGGTTATAGTGTTGAAACCCAGTTAGCCTATGGCTTAAAAGCCCGTCAACGTTTTGATCTGTTTTTAAGCCATCAGCCATTAGCACATCGCCCCCTGATTATCTTTGTCCATGGTGGTGCATGGCTGCATGGTGATAAAAAGGATTACCACTTCATCGGCGAGGCCTTTGCCAAAGAAGGTTATGATGTGGTGGTGATGAATTATCATCTAGCGCCTGAACATATTTTCCCGATTTATATTAATGACCTGCATTTATTGCTAAATCATTTGCAGCAGCATGCAGACCAGTTAAATGTTTCTACGGAAAATCTGGTCTTAATGGGGCATTCAGCCGGGGCATTTAATGTCATGTCAGCGCTATACCATCCACAAAAGGCCATGATTGAGCGGGAACAGATCCGCGCCATTATTGGACTGGCAGGTCCTTATCATTTTGACTATAAAGATGATCCGATCTGTGCCGATGCTTTTGACCAGTCGATTCCGTATCAGCAGGTCATGCCATATTATTTTGTGGAAAATACCTCCACCAAACATTATCTGTTCATGGCAGAGCGGGACAATATTGTCGGTCATTTCAACAGTCAGGATCTGGACCGGGTTTTAAAAGACCATGGCAATCATAGTGAGCTGATTACCATTCCGAAACTGGGTCATATTACGATGATCGGTTCATTGTCCAGTTTGTTTAGCCGGTTCTTTGAAACCAAGCCGCGTGTGATGTGGGCGCTAGAAGATGCTTTTAAATGAAGATCTGTGATCATGGTAATTCCCACAAAAAAGCCCGGTATAAAAACCGGGCTTTTTTAATTAAAAACCTTAGAGCCATTCACGGGTATCATCTGCGACTGGCGTGCCTTGAGTCACATGCATGATCATGGCATGGGCAATACTGCCTTTAAATGGAATTTCAGGCAGCTGATCAAACTTGAAGAATTTCGCATCGCTAATTTCTTCTTCCTGCAATTGCAGCTCACCGCCAGCATATTCTGCTTTGAAGGCAATCATCAGGTTACTTGGGAAGGGCCACGGCTGACTGGCAAGATACTGGATATTTTTCACTTTCAAGCCGACTTCTTCCAGCGTCTCGCGACGTACCGCTTCTTCAAGCGTTTCCCCAACTTCGACAAATCCGGCAATCAGACCATACATCTGGCTTTTGGTATTACGTGCATTTTTGGCCAGCAAAATTTCATCTTCACCGCGGGTAATCACAGTAATCACACAAGGTTGCACCCTTGGATACTGACGATAATGGCAAGCTGGGCAAACCATGGCATATTCAACAGCATGGGCTTCAGTCGGGGTGCCACAGTGGCTACAGAACTTGTGATTCCGGCGCCATTCCAGTAGTTGCACAGCACGGCTGGCCTGTTCAAATTGCTGAACATTCCAGAACTGTAATAATTGACGGATTGGAACCAGTTGCAAGCCTTCAGGAATTGGCTCATCTGGAAGAAGATCACGGGCAACCACCTGATCACCCGGATTCAGCAGCAAATCACTTGCCAGAGCTTCAACTTGAGGCAGTTGAAAGTGTTGATCGACCAGCAACTGTTGCTGATGGAAAATATAAGCAAGTGATAATTTTTTAGACATTAGGCAACGATTTTCAGTTTCTCACTACTGTCTAATGCTACCTTAAACATGGACTGTAATACAGGCTGTTTGTTCTTTAAGTTTTCGATCATCATGTCGGCACTAGCCAATGCATCCAGCGCATGATGAATTTCTACTGGTGTTAATGCAAGCGACTGTTCAATACGATTTTTGATGAACAGGGCAGTCGTATTGAATGCAGCTTTCACATGTTCAGCATTCAGGAACAGCATGGCACCGCCAATTTCACAGAACTGGATGGGTACAGGTTCGAGTTTGGTTAGATCTTGATCCTGCAGATAATCAGTCAGAATCTGGCTAGATAATTCAATCATTGCCTTGGTTTCATTCAACAAAGCGTTATGTGCTTCGTCCAGACGATCCAGCGAGATATTCATGTTATTCACACGTAGCTGCAAGCGGCTCGAAGTATGATGGCGCTCCAATACACCAATCGAGTTCATCGCGGATAGAATTACATTCATCAATTGTTGGGCAAAAGACTCATCTTTCAGAATATCTGCCTGGCTGAGTGAAGCTGCCTGACGGTTTAAATCATGATAGGCTTCGTTCAGGTTCAGAACCTTGAAGATATTGGCCAGGCTATTCAGCTGAGTCTGAAGTTCCTGAGTTTTTTCAGGTGTCATGTGCTGATAGTTGTATTCGATATCATTGCGGATCTGGGTCATTTCCGCAGTCACCAGTTCGCTAATGGTATGCATGGTTTCGAAGTCCGGACCATATAGGTGACGGCTGAAGACCTGAAGTTGCATATCTGTCAGTAGATCATCACCAATATTCAGCTGGCTACGGATTTGCTGTGCAGTTGCATCTTCCTGACTGATACATAAGCTTAATACATTTGCCAGATCAGACAGAGAGGCTTTGAAGCTGTCGGCTGAACTAAAGTACTGCGACATGTTGCGTTCAATACTGATTAAAGTACGTAAACGTGGTTCATTGATGAGCAGGTGATCAATATTATCAAAAGCAACATGCACCAGATGCCAGTATTGCTTGCTTGGATGACTTGCTGAAAGACCTGCCAGATAAGTACCGACCAGTTTGATCGCCTGCAGGTCCATCTCGCTTTCTTCCTGTTTTAGCAGTTTGTTAAGAGACAGTTTATACAGGCGTTGCACATATTTGGATTTTTCCAGACCTGGTACTTGGGGTAACTGGAAGTCTGGAGTAATCAGGTCAAGCAAAGGTTCAATATGCTGACCTTCAGTGGTTAATGGTTTACCAAGCGCAAGTTCCAGACGGTTCAGTGTATCGAGCAGGAACTGCGGGATTTTCACTTCACGCAAGCAGATAAATTCGATATAGCGTTTCAGCATGGTGGTGCCTTCACTCAATGCGATCACATCCTGAGTGTTGACCTGCGCCGGATTCCCCATAATCTTGCGCATCAGTTCTGCTGAATATTGTGCAATTTGTGCCAGATTCGGCATATCAATCAGTGCCAGTACCTGTGCACATTGTTCGAACTGATTTAATGCATCGTCAATGCCAAAAGGTAAAGTTTGATCTTCTACCAAGGTGCTTACTGCTGATTCGACTAACTTGATCGAGTTATCAACCTCATTTTTTATTATCAGTAAAGCTGTTGGATCAAAATGTATAGAGGTTTGGTAAGACATGGATCTGCACCTTTCCTTGAGTATTATCTATATATGAGCCCCGCTTTATCGGACGGGGCCTCTTTGGAATTACTATAACTGAAGAACTGTATTTTAAAAGCGAAATTACTGCTTGAAATTTAGATTTTATTTGGCAAAAAGGCAAGGCGTTCCATGCTTTTCTTCAAATTGTTTGACCCATTTCTCATGTTCGGCAAGTTCTTCATCTGATGGAAGAATCACAGGCAATTCAATTTCGATTTTCACAGTGCCTGAACTGCCGCCTTGTTCTTCGGTATGTGACAGGGCATCCATATCAAAAGAGACCTGTCCACCGGTCATGGCCAGATAAACATCGGACAGAATTTCCGCATCGAGCAAGGCACCGTGGAAGGTACGGTCACGCTGTGGAATTTCATAACGACGCACGAGGGCATCTAGAGAGTTTTTTTGTCCCGGATGCTTGGATTTGGCCATTGCCAGGGTATCGGTCACTTCACAAACTTCAGAAAGCGCGACAAAGCCTGCACGCTTGAACTCCATATCCAGGAAGTTCATATCGAAGGTTGCGTTATGCGCAATAATTTCGGCACCTTGCAGATAGTCAAAAAGCACCTGAGAGATTTCCTCAAACAGCGGCTTGTCTTGCAGGAACTCGTCGGTGATACCGTGGACATTCACCGAATCACCAACCGGTTTTTTCGGGTTGATATAAATATGGATTGAGCTGCCGGTAAGTTTTCGGTTAATCATTTCAATCGCACCGACCTCAATGATCCGGTCACCATCCTGATAATAGAAACCGGTGGTTTCAGTATCCAGAATCAATTGACGAGGGCCATGCAGCTCTAAGGTCGGCGGTGTAATCACAATTTGCGGATGTAGTTCGGTTGGATCTGAAGTGACTGAAGCGGACTCATCGGTATTTTCAGTTGTTTCCAAATTTTCAGTCTGTTCCATTTCTTCTACAGCCATTTCCATGCTCTCTTCGAGTTCTTCTTCGCTATCGACAAGGTCCAGCCCGAAAGGGTCGTCTAGAAGCCAGTCAGGTTCAGATTTTTTTTTATTTTCAGTGATTGCAGTCACTGATTTGGATTTTTTCAAGGTTTCATCTGCGCCTTGGTTGGCCAGTTGATCGGCCATTTCATTGCCAGGATGTCCGGCATGGCCTTTGACCCAGTGCCATTCAATATCGCGGCCTTGACAGGTGGCATCCAGTTTTTGCCATAGATCCGGATTTTTAACGTCTTTCCAGTTTTTCTTTTTCCAGCCATGAATCCATTCGGTAATGCCTTGTTTGACATAATTGGAATCGGTATAAATGACCAGCTTGGCATCTTTCGGACAGAACTGAATGCCTTTGATCGCTGCGGTCAGCTCCATGCGATTATTGGTGGTATGATCTTCGCCACCGCAAATTTTGTGTTCCTGCTGTTCGGTAATTATGTACGCACCCCAACCGCCTAAACCCGGGTTGCCGCGACAGGCGCCATCAACATATAGCGTGATAGTGTGAGACATAAATTAAAATCCGATCAAAAAAGAACTTGCTGAAGCGGATATTGTATAACGCAAATACGCTTGATGCGTCTAGATGCACCAGTTTTTTTAATTTCTTGTAACATTTAACGTGAAATCGGGGTAAATTAATGCCTTGTGTCCACGACATGCTTCACTACAATGGCATATCTAAAAAATAAATTTATATACGAATTGTTTGGATTTCTTTATGTATAAACCAACCGCAATTTTGTGGCAGCCCGCATTACCAGCATTTTTAAAATTTTCTGTACTTGGAACGGCTCTCGCTTCCTTGGGACTGACGGGCTGTTCTTCTACACAAAGTGCGACCCAGAAAGCGTCAAGCAAGCAGGTTGGCTCACAATATCTAGATGCAAGCAGTTTGGATGGGCTGGAAGATTTACTTTCTGCAACGGATATGCGTGCGGTTGAAGGTGACCGCTTACTGATTTTGAAGCATGGTGATATCTGGAAACGGATGACCGTGGGTTTCAAGATGGATCTGAATACCTGGAATCCGCGTATTGATGCGCAGCGTGGCTGGTTTATTTCCCGTCAGCCTTATCTGGACCGCCTGAGTGCCCGTGCATCGCGCTATTTATATTACACGGTGAAAGAAGCTGAGCGCCGTGGCATGCCTACGGAACTGGCTTTATTACCGATTATTGAAAGTTCTTATGACCCGGCGGCGACCAGTAGTGCAGCAGCGGCAGGTTTATGGCAGTTCATTCCGAGTACCGGCCGTATTTATGGTTTGAAACAAACCTCACTTTACGATGGCCGTCGTGATGTGGTGGAATCGACCCGTGCGGCTTATGAATTCTTGGGTAGCTTATATAACCAGTTTGGTTCGTGGGAATTGGCTTTGGCCTCTTATAATGCCGGTCCAGGCCGTATCCAGCAGGCGATTAACCGTAATAAGGCCGCAGGTTTACCTACCGATTACTGGTCCTTGAAACTGCCTCAGGAAACCATGAACTATGTGCCGCGTTTCCTGGCAGTTGCGCAGATTGTGAAAAATCCGGGTACTTATGGTGTGAGTTTGCCACCGATTGCCAACCGTCCTCACTTCCGTGAAGTGACTGTCGGTGCAGCCAATTTAAATGAGATCGCAGCGATTACGGGTTTAAGTCGTGCTGAACTGTATCAGCTTAACCCGGGACATCGTGGTGACCGTATTGATCCGGAAAGTCCACGCCGTATTTTGATTCCGGCTGACTTAAGTCCATCGATAGATGAAAAACTGAAAAAATTGCAATCTAGCTCAAGCGGCTTATGGGCAGGTACTGTCAGTAACTCGCCTAAAACGACCACTACTACAGTAGCTCCAAAGCCAGCTGTAGCACCAGCATCAATCAGTACCATCATCGTACCTGCCAAGCAGACACCACCGGTGCTTGCCACTACGACTGCTAAGACTGCAACAGCGACTAAAGCTCCAACTACGACAACAACATCTAAACCAACTACGACTACACCAGCAGCAATTTCTACCACGACGACACCAAATTTAACTGCACAAACCACCAAACGGGTCAGCACACCACGTGGTTCCGAAGCACTTGCTGAATTTGCTGCAAAAAGTGAATTGCCTATTCCAAGCGCGCCACGTATTCCGGTTGCTGTGACGCCAGTTGCTTCGGTGAAGCCTATCCAGGTCGAGCCACCAATTACCGCAGCTGAACGTCAGCAAATCCAGAAAGTGGTATCAGCAGAAGAAATTAATAAGACCGTGGATGAGCTTTTACAACCTGTGGCGACTGCAGCTGAACAGGCACAGGTCATTGAAGAGCTCAAAGCACTGGCACCTGCAGGTACAGAAATTGTTGACCCTTACGATGGCAAGATTAAACTGACTGCAATTCAGACCAGTCAGTCTATTGCCGAGCAGCAGGGTAAGGAGCTGACCAAAGGATTCTCATATCCGAAAGAAGTCGCTGTAAACACCAGTGCAGATTCAGTTGAAGCTCGACTCAATCAGGGCAAAAACTATGTCAAGACTGATTCAGAAGTCGTGGTTGTGGCACCGAAAGGTAAGCGCAGTACCTATAAGGTTTTACCGGGTGATAATCTGGCATTGATCGCAGCCAAAAATGGCGTGAACTGGCGTGATGTCGCGAAATGGAACCAGATTGATCCAAACTCTACATTATATGTGGGCACCACAATTTATCTCTATGATGCCAAGCCAGTTCAGGAAGCACCGAAAGCCAAAGAGAAACCGGAAAGCTATGTGGTTCAGGCCAATGATTCTTTGACCAGCGTTGCCAGCCAGTTCGGCCTGAGCGTTAAACAGTTGGCTGATTATAATGATCTGAGTACGACCAGCGGTTTATTTGTTGGGCAAAAGCTTTCCCTGAAAGAAAGTGCCAGCAAAGCGAAAGCTGAAGACAGTAAAAAAGCCGAAACTGCCAAAGTTCAGACCAAGTCCTATACCGTTAAACGTGGTGAGTATCTGAAATTGATTGCAGATCGCTACGCATTGTCGAATGCAGAACTTGCTGCACTAACTCCGGGTTTAACTGCGGGTAGCAGTTTGATGGTCGGACAGAAGATTAATGTTCCTCTTAATGAAGTTGAAGAACTGACTGCGAGCAGTAAGAAAACCGAAAAAGTCGAACAGAAGTTTGAGAACGTTAAGGTTGATCATACGCCAACAGAAAACTATCAGGTCAAACGTGGTGAAACCCTGTACAGCATTGCCAATCAAAGTAAATTGACGGTATCTGAACTGGCAGCGTTAAATGGCCTGTCTGCAAACAGCGGCTTACGCATTGGTCAAACCATCAAGATTCCAGCTGGTAGTCAGGTTCCTGACAGTTATACGGTTCAATCGGGTGATACACTGACCGGAATTGCAGCAAAATATAATCTGTCGATGGATCAAATTGCTAACCTGAACAATATTTCCCGTAGTGCCAATCTGCGTGTGGGTCAGCATCTAAAATTATCTGGCAGTCCTGAACCTGTGCAGGAAGTGGTCACCGAGACTCAGGAAAAGAATGTCAAATCAGATACTCATATCGTGAAATCTGGTGAAACCTTAAGCTCGATTGCCCGCCAATATCATCTGCAATTACGCTATCTGGCAGACCTGAACGGCCTAAGCACCACTAGCAATGTGCGGATTGGACAGCGTTTAAAAATTAATGAAGATATTCAGATCGCCAAAAAAGAGCCGGTAGTGAAAGTCGCAACAAAATCTGCATCTTCTAAGGCAACAGAATCCTATACGGTAAAATCCGGGGAATCTCTGATTGCGATTGCCAATCGTGTAGGAGTACCCGTTACTGATCTGGCGAGCCTGAACAATCTTAGTCCACGTGCCGGTTTACGTGTGGGCCAAACGCTTCAGCTTCCAAAACTTGTCACTGAATACAAGGTGAAGCGTGGCGATACCTTGATCGGCCTGGCATCCCGTTATGGTATGGCAACCAATGAACTGGCAGAAATGAATGAACTGAAACCCAATACTCAATTGCGTATTGGTGATGTGATTAAGGTTCCAAACTAATTTCTGGATCGTGAAATTGTTTAATCCCGTCCATGTTTTATGGATTCTTGCTGCCCCCTGGATCATCAGTTCCAGCGGGGCAGCAGTCATTACGACGCCATATATTGCACTGCATAGTGTACCCAAATATACACAGGCTAAATCTCTGCCTTATGCCAATCCGCAAGCGCCCAAAGGCGGTGTCCTGATTCAGGCAGCTGATGGCAGTTTTGATAACCTGAACAGCATGAATGGTAAGGGGAATGTCACTGAAGGGGTTAATTATATTTTTGACAGCCTCATGTCAAAATCCCTGGATGAACCCGGCGTCTATTATCCTTTGCTGGCGGAGAAAGTCAGTTTTGACCCAAAGCAGACCGCTTATATTATTTTCCATTTAAATCCTAAAGCCAGATTCAGTAATGGTCAGCCAGTGACGGCTAAGGATGTGAAATACAGTTTTGATCTGTACCAGACCCAGTCTAATTTCGGCTTGCAGATGTATCTGGCAGATATTAAAAAAACCGAAGTCCTGTCACCTTCAAAAGTTAAGATTAGTTTTAAATCTCGCCATAATCCGGAAATGGCGATGATTGTGACGCAAATGCCGATCTATTCTCAGCAGGAGTGGCAAAAGCGCAACTTCAAGGACATTAACCTGAAACCGATCTTGGGTTCTGGGCCCTATGTGATTGAACGTATTGATGCAGGACGCAGTATTTCCTATAAACGTAATCCGCATTATTGGGGTAAAGACCTGCTGGTCAATCGCGGCCGTTATAATTTTGATCGCATACAGTATCGCTATTACCGTAGTCCGGAAATCAAGTTTGAGGCATTTAAATCTGGCCAGTTTACGCTGCATGAAGAAAAACAGGTCAACCGCTGGGTAAGTGATTATCGGTTTCCTGCGGTACAGCAAGGCCAAATCAAAACCTATCGTTTTCAGCATCACAATCCGATTCCAACCCAAAGCCTGATTTTTAATACGCGACGTCAGCCCTTTGCTGATATTCGCTTCCGGCAAGCTTTAACTCTGGCCTATGATTTTGAATGGCTAAATAAAGCCTTGTTTCATGGAGAATATCAGCGTCTGAACAGCTTTTTTAGTAATAGTGAACTGGCATCTACAAGCAAGCCGAGTGCTCAGGAGCTGAAAATATTACAACCAAATTTATCTAAATTGCATCCGGTGCAACGTCAGGCGGTATTACAGGATTGGCATTATCCGCAATCAGATGCCTCCGGGTTTAACCGCAAAAATTTATTACAGGCGCGACAAATTTTATTGAATGCCGGTTACCGTTATCAGCAGGGGAAACTGGTGACTGCTCAAGGTCAACCTGTACAGATTGAATTTCTACTGCATCAGGCTGAACAGCAGCGTCATCTGATGCCTTATCTACGGCATTTGAAACGTTTAGGAATTCAGGCTCACATTCGGATGGTGGAAACGGCTCAGTATTATGAGCGACTAAGAAATTATCAGTTTGATATGATTATGGATACCATGCCGCAATCGCTGACACCGGGGCAGGAACAGAAACAGTTTTGGGGCAGTGAGGCGGCACGTCAGCCTGGCAATTATAATTATGCCGGTATTCAAAATCCGGTGATTGATCGGGTAATTGATCAGGTGGTTCAGGCACAAAGCCGGGAGCAGCTGATTTATAGTACCCGAGCTTTAGATCGTTTATTGCGAGCCGGTTATTATCATATTCCGACCTATGGTACGGGTGAATACTGGTATGCTTACTGGAATATGTATCGGCAGCCCAAGATCAAGCCCAAGCTTTCTGCGGGTATTGATTACTGGTGGGTGGATACAGCTAAAGCCAGACAAGTGGCACCGTACTTAAAATATCGCTAGGTTTTCAGCTTTGGGGAGTGCCATGAGCACTTATATCGTCAAACGTTTGCTTCTTATGATTCCGACATTATTGATGGTTTTACTGATCAATTTTGTGGTGATTCAGCTTGCACCGGGTGGTCCAGTGGAACAGGCTATCTATCAGTCACAGCATGCGAATAATTTGGCGATTGGTGGCTTGCAGTATCAGGGACAGCAAGGCCTGACGCCCGAAATGCTGGAGCAGATCAAGATTCAGTATGGATTTGATCAACCGGTTCATCTACGGTTCTGGGAAATGTTGAAAAGCTATGCCCAATTTGATTTAGGCCAGAGTTTTTTTAAAGGCCAAGCTGTGACTGAACTGATCTGGGAAAAATTGCCAGTTTCACTGTCTTTAGGTTTCTGGAGTACCTTGCTGATCTATCTGGTTTCTATTCCTCTTGGCATCCAGAAAGCCAAAAAGCATGGCAGTCTGTTTGATCAAACGACGTCTTTGCTGCTGGCTGTGGGCTATGCCATTCCAGCCTTTATCTTTGCCATTTTGCTGATTGTATTTTTTGCAGGTGGTTCCTATCTGCAATGGTTTCCTTTACAAGGATTAAGCTCGGAAAATTTTGATGAATTATCTTTCTTTGGAAAAATTCAGGATTATTTCTGGCATATGGCTTTGCCGCTACTGGCCATGGTGCTAGGTGGTTTTGCACGGCTGACTTATCTGGTGAAATTTTCCTTTATGGAAGAACTCAGTAAACACTATGTACTGGCAGCAAAAGCGAAGGGACTACAGGAAAGGGCAGTACTCTATCGGCATGTACTGCGCAATGCAGTGCTGGTGTTGATCGCTGGATTGCCAGAAGCTTTGCTCGGTATTTTATTTGTCGGGAACCTGTTTATTGAAATCATCTTTAATCTGGATGGTTTGGGCATGCTGGGATTTGAAGCGATTCTGCAGCGGGATTATCCGGTCATTTTTGGAACTTTGTTTATTTTTACTTTATTGGGCTTGGTGCTACGTTTGATCAGTGATGTGCTGTATCGGGTAATTGATCCCCGGATTCATTTCGATTCGCGAGGATTGAAATAATGTCACCAATGCTACGCGCCAGCCTGCAACGTTTTAAAAATAATAAAACCGGATTTGCCTGCTGCATTGCCTTTGTCATTATTTTTATCTTGTCACTTGGTGCTGAGCTGATCGCTAACGATAAGCCTTTACTGATCAAGTATGAGGACTCCTATTATCTGCCAGTAATAAAGTCATATCCTGAAACGACTTTTGGGGGTGTCTTTGAAACTGAAGCCGAGTATCAGGATCCTGCGGTACAGCAGCTGATTAATGCCAAAGGCTGGGCAATCTGGCCGGTGATCCGCTTCGGCTATGACACACCCAATTTGGCACTCGATATTCCAGTACCTTCACCTCCAAGCAGGCAAAATTGGCTAGGAACAGATGATCAGGGACGGGATGTGCTGGCACGGATTCTATATGGCTTGCGTATTTCCTTGCTGTTTGGCTTTGCACTGACTTTGCTGTCGGCAGGATTAGGTGTGCTGGTCGGTGCAGTTCAAGGCTATTATGGTGGCTGGATTGACCTGATCGGGCAACGTGCACTTGAGGTCTGGAGCAGCCTGCCGATGCTGTTTATGGTCATGATTCTGGTCAGTGTGTTTAGTCCGAATATTTACTGGCTATTTGTGATCATGCTATTTTTTGGCTGGACAACACTGGTGTCGATGGTGCGCGCTGAATTTTTACGGGCCAGAAATCTGGAATATGTCTGGGCAGCGAAAAGTATTGGTGCAGGGCATGGCCGGATCATGTTCAGGCATATTTTACCCAATGTGATGGGTTCCAGCCTGTCACAACTACCTTTTATGCTGACTGCCAATATTAGCGCACTAACTGCACTGGACTTTTTAGGTTATGGTTTGCCACCCGAAACCGCTTCTCTAGGTGAATTATTACTGCAGGGTAAAAATAATCTCAATGCGCCGTGGTTGGCTTTATCCGGGTTTCTGACTTTAGCCATTGTCTTGTCTTTACTCATCTATATCGGTGAAGCCATCCGGGATGCTTTCGATCCCAAAATTTAAAATGATTTTTTAAGACTGATTTAATATCTACAAATAAAATTTGTATCCATTTGACAATATGAATTGTCAATTATGGCAAGTTAGGTTATAACACATACAAAATAAGATAAACATTTCAGGAAAGTACATGACACAATTGGCCGATTCCATCCAGATCCGTAATACCCAGTTTAAAAACCGTATCATTAAAGGTGCCATGAGTGAGGCGTTGGCCAATGATGCAGGCCAACCCAATCAGGCCCATTTAAAGTTATATGAAGCTTGGGCCAAAGGTGGTTTAGGCTGTGCGATTACGGGTAATGTCATGGTGGATTTTCGTGCCAAGAATGAACCCGGTGTAGTGGTAGTAGAAACTGAACGTGACCTGGAAAAGTTAAAAGCTTGGGCGAATGTCGGCAAACGTCATGGCATGGTGCAACTGGTACAGTTATCTCATCCTGGACGTCAGTGCCCAAAAGGCTTGAATAAAGAAACCGTAGCACCTTCAGCTGTACCTTTTAGTCCAGCATTGGCGATGAGTTTCGGTACGCCACGTGAACTGCGTGAAGATGAAATTTTAGATATTATCCAGCGCTTTGCGACTTCAGCTGCCATTTGCGAAAAGGCGGGATTTGAAGGCGTGCAGTTACATGGGGCGCATGGTTATCTAATTAGCCAGTTTTTATCGCCCCTGACCAATAAGCGCCAAGACCAGTGGGGTGGCAGTATTGAAAACCGCAGCCGATTCTTGCTAGAGGCTTATAAGGCAGTGCGTGCAGCAACTTCAGAGAATTTTATCATTTCAGTGAAATTAAACTCGGCAGACTTTCAGCGCGGTGGCATTAGTGAAGAAGACGTTATTTATGTCTTTAAGGCGATGGATGCAGTCGGGATCGATATGATTGAAGTTTCTGGCGGAACCTATGAAGCACCTGCAATGGCCGGAGTAAAAGCAGAGAAACGTAAAGCATCAACGGTTGCCCGCGAAGCCTATTTCCTCGATTTTGCCGAAAAGATCCGTCAGGAAGTTAATTGTTATTTAATGGTGACGGGGGGCTTCCGTACCGCAGTGGGTATGAATGCAGCCCTTGACAGCGGCGCATGTGATTTTGTCGGTATTGCACGTCCATTTGCGGTCGAGCCTGATCTGGGTAACCGTCTGGTGGCTGGACAGGATGTACGTTATGCAGTTGAGAAAATTAAAACCGGTATTCCAATGATCGATAAAATGGCGATTATGGAAATCATCTGGTATGCCGCACAATTTAAAGAAATTGCCAAAGGTAATCGACCAAATCCAAAACTGTCGCCTTTAAAGGTATTTTTAAATTACGTAAAAGGTAATGTGAAAGCTGTGATTAAAGGTCAGATCAATTCACGTAAATCGGCTTAATTTGTATAATGCATTGAAGCAAAAACAGGGCATATAAAATGCCCTGTTTTTTTATGAATGACCTTTTTAAGAATAAGTCATGGCTTGAGTCTGAAAAGGGAAGAGCAACTGAGAAAGCTGACGTGTTGCCCACAAGCCCACTTCCTGATGATGCATATGCGGTGCCACGTAAGGAATCAATAAATCAATCTTTTGTTCGGCAGCAGCGCAGCGATTCAGACGGCTTTTCAGCTGATGGATCTGTTGCTGGTCAATACGGTTCAATACCGGTTCCATCTGGTTATGAACTTGAGATCTGCTACGTGATGACAGACGAGCGGCAAAAGTCTCACCTTGAATCCAGTCTTTAATAATCTGTTTTTCAGTCGCATTAAATACACCAAACATTTTGCCATCTGGATCATCAATCATTTTCCAGAACCGGCTTTGTTCTACAGGTGCATCTTTTACAATCCAGCCTTTTTCAATCATGACTTTCAAGAAGTCTGCAATCTGTGCCGGATCGGATAACCACTCATTAATGGTCTTGCCACTAAACTGGCATTTCTGGTTATGGATATATTGTCCAATCAGCGCTTTGTTCTGAAATACTTTCAAAGCCAGTTTTTCAGTATCCAGTTGCTTGATGATCTGGGAAGAACTTTTACCAATGTCATTCAGCACATAACCTTTTTTAATCAGGTCTAGATACTGGGCAGGATCTTCAGCGAGTGCATACTGATCTAAATAGGCTTGCAGCGATTTTTGTGCATGACCGTTGTGAGCATTATCAATGGTAATGTGTACATTGAAATAATGTGGATCAATACCGAGTTCAGACAGCTCATAATTGGTAATTAACAGATGTAATGGCAGCTGCTCATAACCCAGATTGAAACCAATTACTAACGGCAGATATTCTGGCGGCGCATAGGCCAAAGCCAGCTGCACGGCTGCTTGTTCATAATAGCTGGCATCCAGTTGCTCAGCATAGCTGTTCAGCTCATAATGATTCAGCAAGTCCTGATACATGGTGACATGATTGGCACGGGTATGACCCATGCCTAGTTCTTCCAGATAGATATAAATCAGGTCTTTGGTTTCCGGACGATTCCAGTTTTGCACAGTTGAATACAGCCATGAGCCGTCTACCAGTTTTACAGGTGCGACTTTGGCCAGGAACTCAAATGCATGTGACACAGTCGGGAAGTATTCACGTCCTTGCTGCTGTCTACGCCGCTCTACATAAGACTGGAAGATTGCGCAGATTTGGTGGTGCTGTTCCAGAAAATGTTGCTCTACATGTCTGGGTTGATCCAGCCATTCCAGCCCAGCCACATCAACTTGCTGGATTAAATCTCTTAAATAGTTCTCAGCCTGTTCGGTCTTTACTGCCGTCGAAATCTGTTGATCTTGAAAGAAGTTGACCCAATCTTTAAAGTTATTAAATTGATGATTATGATTTTTAATAGATGATTCAGGCGAACTTAACTTTGTACTGACGAACATAATCTGATCCTTGCAGATATATTATGCTTTCTAACTTAACGGCATGCTTATACCACGGGTGTTGATTTTTTGTTCGGATTTATAGTGCGATTGCTGTAAATGAAAATGAATGGATAACGAGTTGAAGAGAAATGTAAAAGAATAAGATTTTTGAATGAATTATTTATAAACAAATAAAATTGCAATCGAGACAATTTGATCAAACGTTAAAAACAGGAATGAAGGAACAAGCAAAAAAACAAATAATAAAAAAGCCCAAGTCATCATGCTTGGGCTTTTTTATGAGAAGTTAATTAAATTAACTATCTCGAATATGGCGTCCCTACGGGGATTCGAACCCCGGTTACCGCCGTGAAAGGGCGATGTCCTAGGCCTCTAGACGATAGGGACAATGTAGAAGTGATATTTTAAACCAGAACTTTTGATCTAAAGTAATGGCGTCCCTACGGGGATTCGAACCCCGGTTACCGCCGTGAAAGGGCGATGTCCTAGGCCTCTAGACGATAGGGACTTAATAAAATATTACTTCTGAAATTGGCGTCCCTACGGGGATTCGAACCCCGGTTACCGCCGTGAAAGGGCGATGTCCTAGGCCTCTAGACGATAGGGACGTTTCAGAGGTGGGCGTATATTAGGGTGAAAACAGGGGGGTGTCAAACGCTTTTCCAGAGTTTTTTGGAAATTTTCTTTTGAGTGCATAAATTTAAAACAATATTAGCAGAATACTTGAAAAATGCAGGATTTAGGCCGGATTTTTAAGCAATTCCAGAATGGCTTCAACAACCTGCGGATGCAGTAAATAGCCAGTAATATCATGTGGACGGTGAATATGCGTACGAATGCCATGATTGATGATTTCAGGTTCAAACTTGAATGGCGGTTCGGTAAGCGGAATGGCGGTGAGATAATCATCCGTTGAGTAGAAATTGATCCAGTCGCCTTTAATTGCCTTAGGTCGTACCACCGGCTGTGCCAAGCTGGATTGAATCACCTGAAAGGCTAATGGTGAACCTAAAGTAATAAAACGCTGTACATTCAGTTCAGGGTGCTGGATAAGATGATTATAGGCAATCACACTTCCTAAAGAATGGGCAATGACAATGCAGGGTTTGCGACCACTCAGTTGTCGGGCAATCCGTTCATGCACTTTCCTCATGAAATCAGGGTTATCGAGATAAAGATAAGTTTCAATCAGAAATCTCTGCAACAGAGTGCGATGCAGAGTGGGAAAATAATTGAGTAATAAGGCAAAATCCCGAAGCGCCACATTCCTGCCGAGGGCGGTAAAATAATTGAATTTCTGCCTGAAATCCATGGTGTCACTTGAACTGGGTTGGGCGAAATCGGTAATTGTGGGCCTACGCCAACCAGGACGTGGAACAGGGGCGGGAAGCTGAGGTTGAGCAGGCTTACGAAAAGGAAAGCTAGGCCATTCCTGGGGCATCAGGGTGCCAGCTTCTAGAATATTGCGGACGTTATAACGTGAAAGCAGATCGCCATAAAATGGAATACGAATGTGACGTTTTAAATAACTAAATCTGGCATCTTGTTGATGTTTACGCATCCCTTTTTGAAGTATATGTAGCCAGCGCTGCCGGATGGAGGCAGCGCTATGATGTTGCTGATTCATTCCATGAATAAAAATAACTTTCATCGACACCCCACTGAGTTCGATAGAATTATATTTACAGTATAGAAAATATTAACGTAGCAAAAGCAGCGCTTTTTGTGGTGTTAATGTGTAAATTATCTTTGATAAAACAATAATTAACAGACATATGTATATTTATAAAAGAGTCATAAATAAACCACAAAATGAGTAGGTATGAATAAAGAATTTTACTCAGCAGAAAAATAATGCAAAGGAAATAGTAAAATTAAATCTGTAAATTAAGGTGCTTTTTAGAGTAATTCCAGTAGGGCTTCGATGACTTCCGGATGCTGGACATAGCCATCAATATCATGCGGATGATAAATTGAAGTACGAATCTCCCGATTGATAATTGCCGGCTGAAACTGAAAAGGCGGTTCTGATAATGGAAAGGCAGTTAAAAAGTCATCACTGCAATAAAAATTAATCCAGTCACCTTTAATAGCTTTTGGCCGATGAACAGGCTGTGGCAAATGTTCCTGAATGACCCGGAAAGCCATTGGTGATCCCATGCTGATAAAACGCTGTACATTCAGTTCCGGGTGCAGAAGCAGATAATGATAGGCAATCACACTTCCTAAAGAATGAGCCATCAGGATACAGGGTTTATCGCCATGCAGTTGTTGACCAATTCGCTGATGTACCTGCTGCATGAATGTGGAATTCGCTAGATAAGAATAGGTTTCGATCAGAAATTTTTTGATCAGCGTATCATGCAGGCGAGGGAAATGATTCAGTAAAATCACAAAATCCCGTAATAGAGTATTCCGGCTTAATATACTAATAAACTTCAGCTTCTGGTTAAAGGTCATGGCATCCTCAACCTTTAGCTCGGGAATTTCACAAATTTCAGGTGAATATTGATTGAGATGGGGTGGTGGTGGCTGGGATTTAACTGGAGACTGGAAAGGAAAGCGAGGCCAGTCTTGCGGCATCAATGTACTGGCATTTAGCACATTATGTAAATGATGACGTGACAGTAAGTCGCCATAAAAAGGGATACGGATATGCCGTTTGAGGTAGGCAAAACGTGTTTGTTGATGCGACTGTTCCAGACCATGTTTTAGCAAACTCAGCCAACGTTGACGCAGGGACGCAGAGCTAAATTTCTGCTTATTCATGCCATGAATATAAATAATTTTCATCGACACACCACGCTGGCTGCCTAGAACATTTTCAGTATAAATAAAAAAGAGCAGCCGAAGCTGCTCTTTTAGTCATTTTAATGTTTAAGCATTTTTGTGATAGAACTTGTAGTAGCTGGCATAGCACAGTGCAATAAATACCAGACAGCCAAAGAAACTGATACGCATGCTCGGATCAAACACCATACTGATACAGGTAATCAGACAGAACAGAAAACCCAGAATCGGTACGATCGGGAACAATGGCGCAGCAAAATCAAGATCCTTTGCTGTTTTACCCTGTTTGTACCATTCGCGGCGGAAGTTGAACATGCTCAGACAGATGCTCATCCAGACCACTACCATGGTAAATGCTGCAATACCTAGCAAGTTAGTGAAGATGGTTTCCGGTGCGAACTGTTCAGACAACAAGCCAGGCATACCGCCAATCATGGTGACAATGACTGCAATATAAGGTACACCACGCGCATTTAAGCGGGAAAATACCGCTGGTAACTGTTTGCTGTAAGACAATGACCACATCATACGGGATGCAGCAAATAGACCTGAGTTAGCAGCAGATAGTAATGCTGTGATAATCACAAAGCGGATAATATCTTCGGCATAAGGAATACCGATATGCTGGAATACTGTCACGAATGGACTGCTACTGACACCTTCAGCTGCCAGACCTGCTTCCTGATGCGGAAGAAGGGAGGTCACCACAATAATCGTACCTACAAAGAAAATCAGTAAGCGGAAAATTGCAGTATTAATCGCTTTCGGTACATTTTTGGCCGGATCTTTTGTTTCACCCGCAGCCACACCAATCAATTCAGTTCCAGAGAAAGCAAAGTTTACAATCAGCATGGTGGTGAAGATTGGGAACAGACCTTCGGGGAACCAGCCTTGAGCTGTCAGGTTACTGAATAGCGGGGCAGCTTCCTGTCCTTGATAGCTTACTACACCAAAGATAGCGAGTAGGCCAAGCAGGATAAAGGTTACGACAGTAACGACTTTCACCAGTGCCAGCCAGAACTCGGACTCTGCAAACCAGCGAGTGGAAATCATATTCAGTGCGAATACGAAAGCACCAAAAATCAGTGTCCACATCCACATGGAGCTATCCGGGAACCATTCCTGCATTAATAAAGCTGCAGCGGTAAATTCAGTTCCCAGGGTCACTGACCAGGTCAGCCAGTATAGCCAGGTAATGGTGTAGCCAGTCCCCGGTCCAATATAGCGTTTGGCATAGGCGCCAAATGAGCCAGATTCGGGCATATGAACGGCAAGTTCACCCAGACATAGCATAACCATGTAAGCGATGATCCCGCCAAGGAGATAAGCAAGAATGGCACCTACAGGCCCCGTTTGTGCAATGACTTCACCCGAACCTAGAAATAGGCCTGTTCCGATTGCGCCACCAAGCGAAATCATGACCAGATGTCGAGTACTCATAGCGCGTTTTAAAGGCGCAGAATTGCCCTGATGCGTAGCATCATTCGGAGATGAGTGCATAGGAGTCAAAAAATAAAAGAATGAAGCGGGTTATTGTAGTGAAAAACTACAAATCTGCAACGTATTAATATGGATTATGTATAAGACTTGATCGTGAGCGATCAGATAATGGCGTCCCTACGGGGATTCGAACCCCGGTTACCGCCGTGAAAGGGCGATGTCCTAGGCCTCTAGACGATAGGGACGTTGCGAGGTGATGGCTATATTAAGGACTAAGCCGGACTTTGTCAAAAGAGTTTTTACTAAAATGTATTTAACAGTTTAAACATTAGGCAAAACAAAAACTTTATTTTATTAAGATATTATTTTCTGAACGGATTTACCTGATATGAAAAAATAAACCCAATCGGAATTGGGTTTATTAAAGAAATTATTTCAGTTCAAAAGTTTAGAACTTAAGCTTTTTGATGATAAAGCCAGTAATAACTTGCATAACATGCAGCCATAAACAATAAACAGCCAATAAAACCAGAGAGCATTTCAGGGTCAGCTGCCATACTCAGACCGGTTGCAGTACAAGTTACAAAACCTAGAGTGGGAACTAAGGGGAACCAAGGTGTACGGAATTTTAGTTCAGAGACGCTATGACCAGACTTCAGCCATTGGCGACGGAAATTAAACTGGCTCCAGCAGATACTCATCCAGACAATCACCATGGTAAAAGCGGCCACGCCCATCAGGTTTTTAAAGATGACATCTGCACCAAATTGTTCAGAGAGCAGACCAGGCAAGCCGCCAATCATGGTGACCCAAACTGCTACATAAGGCACGCCGGATTTGCTGACTTTGGCAAATAGTCGCGGTAACTGGTTTTGTGAAGACAATGCCCACATCATACGTGAAGCTGCATAGAGTCCAGAGTTTGCAGTAGAGAGCAGCGCAGTGATAATTACGAAACGAATGAAATCTTCGGCATAAGGAATACCCATCTGGGTAAACACGGATACAAACGGACTGCTGCTTAAGCCCCCATGACCACCGACCTGTAGACCTGCATCGGTATAAGTCAGTAACGAGCTGATCACAATGATGGTGCCAACAAAGAAAATCATCAGACGCCATACCGCAGCATGAATCGCTTTCGGTACATTTTTCTCAGGATTTTCGGTTTCACCGGCAGCGATCCCGATCATCTCGGTACCGTTAAAGGCAAAATTCACGATCAGCAGGGTAGTGAATAACGGAATTAAACCATTTGGCAGCCAGCCATGTTCAGTCAGATTGCTGAACAGCGGTGCGGATTCATAACCTTGGAATGGAATAAAGCCAAAGATACAGCCAAAGCCCAGAATAATGAAAATCAGTACAGTCGCAACTTTAACCAGTGACAGCCAGAATTCTGATTCAGCAAAGGTACGGGTTGAGCTTAAATTGGAGAGCAGTACACCTGCAGCAAAGATCAATGTCCATAACCAGATCGAAGTTTGGGGAAACCATTCCTGCATCAGAATCGCAGCGGCAGTAAATTCGGTACCCAAGGTGGCTGACCAGCCGAGCCAGTACATCCAGGACACCATATAGCCTGTACCCGGCCCAATATAATGGGTTGCAAAGGCACCAAAAGAACCAGACACGGGTAAATGTACGGCCAGTTCACCGAGGCAGAGCATTACCATATAGGCGATCAAGCCACCAATAATATAGGCCAGTACTGCGCCCAAAGGTCCAGCTTGTGAAATCACTTCACCGGAACCCATAAACAGGCCGGTACCAATAGCGCCACCAAGGGAAAGCATGATCAGATGACGTGTGCCCATGGCACGTTTTAACGACGGAGTTTGACCCTCAACAGACGAATGCTGTGAAGGTGGAGAGGGAGATTGCATAGCTCAATTAAAAGGAGAGATTTAAAAAAAGTATTTTAGTTTTAATTATGTGAAATATCACATAAATTGGAATTTCCTCATAAAGTTCTTCTTTTAATTTAAAAAATAAATATTTGCAAAGCCTCTTAAAAACTAGTGATCGGGAGTCTGGTATTGCTCAGTCGGTGTTTTTTCAGCAGGCGTAGTTTCTGCTCGGTTCTCAGCAGTTTTATCATCGCGACTGATCACATAAATATAAAGCGCTGAAGGTGCCAGAATAAGTAAAACAAGCAGGATTTTCTTTAGCATGGGAAAATTGATCAAAACCTAACATCAACTTGATTATAGCCTAAGCAAACGAGAAAGGGCACCAAACTCAGTCATGCGAAATTTATAACAATAGTATTGAAAGCAATAATAAGAAAAAGAGTTTTCTTGGAAAAAATGAAAGAAGAAGGGGATAAATAAGATGGCGTCCCTACGGGGATTCGAACCCCGGTTACCGCCGTGAAAGGGCGATGTCCTAGGCCTCTAGACGATAGGGACGTTTAGAAGATGGCGGTATCTTATTGATCCGCCACCAAAGTGTCAAGCAGGTGAGGTGCGAGTTTGTTTAAAATATAGCAAAACAGTTCCGCAGTCTTTTGCGTATCGTATAACGCAGAGTGTGCTTCTTTGCCATCAAACTCAATACCGGCCTGAATACAAGATTTAGCCAGAACCGTTTGACCAAACATCACCGCACTTAAAGTCACGGTATCAAACACAGAAAAACTGTGAAACGGATTCTGGTTTTTGGTTCCGGTACGGGCAATTGCTGCCTGTACAAAGCCCAAATCAAAATGCGCATTGTGACCGACCAAAACGGCATGCGTACAATTTTGCTGACGACGCACTTCATTGACCGATTTAAAAATACGTTTTAACGCGGTTTTTTCATCTTCAGCCATTGCGATCCGCATCGGATTTGACGGGTCAATCCCGATAAATTCCAAAGAGCGGCGATCCAGGTTGGCACCTTCGAAAGGATTGATATGTGCGTGGTAAGCTTCACCGGGCACAAACTGGCCATCTTCATTATAAACAATAGGAATGGCCGCAATTTCTAACAAGGCATCAGTCTGTGCATTAAAGCCTGCTGTTTCAACATCGACAACAACAGGCAAAAATCCACGGAAACGCTGACCAATGACTGGAAGAGTTTCATTTGTCACATTTTTCTCCATTGAATGGTTTTTCCTGCATATAGCGGAACGATTTGTTCACCATCCAAGTAGTCTAGACTTTCAGGAATAACTTGATCTTCTTTGACCAGCGTAATGGTTTTGGTATTACGTGGGAGGCCGTAGAAATCTGCACCAAAGTGGCTGGCAAAACCTTCTAGGCGGTCGATTTTACCTACTTGATCAAAGGCCTGAGCATATAACTCAATTGCAGTCGGAGCACTATAGCATCCTGCGCAGCCACACGCATTTTCTTTGGCATTTTTTGAGTGCGGTGCACTGTCGGTGCCTAAGAAAAATTTAGGATTACCGCTCGTTGCCACTTCAAGCAACGTTTGCTGATGCGTCTGACGTTTTAAAATTGGCAGACAATAGAAGTGCGGCTTGATCCCACCAACCAGCATATCATTACGGTTAAACAGTAAATGCTGTGGGGTAATAGTCGCAGCCACATTACGATCCTGTTCCAGTACGAAATTAGCTGCCTCGCTGGTAGTAATGTGTTCCAGAACCAGTTTCAGTTTCGGGAACTGTTTTAGTAATGGTGCTAAGACTTCATCAAGGAAACGTTTTTCACGGTCAAAAATATCGACATGATTATGCGTCACTTCACCGTGCAGCAATAAAGGCACCTGATGCTCTTCAAGCTGTTCAATGACTGAATATACTTTACGAATGTCGCTTACACCGCTATCCGAGTTGGTGGTTGCGCCAGCAGGGTAAAGTTTAATAGCATTGACATGCTCAGAATCTTTAATCTTTTTGACTTCACTTGGAGAGGTATTATCTGTGAAATACAGCACCATGCGTGGATCAAAATCGCTACCTTCAGGAACATGCGCCATAATACGTTCACGGTAGCTTAATGCTTCTTCCACAGTTTTAACCGGTGGAACAAGGTTCGGCATACAGATGGCGCGGGAAAACTGTTTAGCTAGATCAGGAACGGTGCGTTGCAGAGCGTGACCATCACGCAGGTGGGCATGCCAGTCGTCTGGCTGGAGAAGGGTAATCGTATTCAAGGCGAATTCAATCGGAGAAATAAAACAAATGATAATGCATCTATGCCTAAAATGGTAACGAGAAATATATACAAAATAAGGGATATCTATAAATTAATTTATAAAAGTATGATATTTTAAAATTAATAAAAAAATTACATAAATACTTGGCAATGGAATACAAGTACAATCTAGCAAAATTGCAAGATGAAAAAGAAAAAATAGAAGAATTAATCACACGGCAAAGTCAGCGTGTAGGCTCGGTTTTCCCTCAGAATCTGGAACAGGAGTTCTGGAGCAAAAACCTGGAGCGAGCACGTAAACATGTCGAAAAATATGTCTGGGCAGGTGTACTGACCTATTTTATTTTTCTGCTGGTCATGATTCCGACCGACTACTGGATTATCGATTCACAATATTTTGTACAAGATTTTGTGCGCTGTATGCTGGGGCTGATCAATGGTAGTCTCGCTTTACTTGCTTTTTATTTCTTCTCCTGTCTGCCTAAAATCAAACGCTTTTTTCCGCAGGCTTCCATGCTGCTAATGTTCTGGATGATAGTCTCGACCTCCTATCTGACCATGTCCATTCAAACAGTAAGCTTGCAACATCAGTCGATGGCGATCATCACTATTATCTACATTCTGGGTTATATTCTGACCGGAGTAAAACCTTTACAGATGTTAATCACGGGGTTGTTTGCTGCACTTTGTACGGTCTGGCTGTTATCCGTGTTATCGATCGAATTTAATGCGCTGGTCTTGGGGCGGATTCTAATTGGCAGTAGCCTATTGGGATGTGTGATTAGTTATATGCTTTTTGCCCGTGAGCGCATGATTTTTCTATATACCATGCGGGCTAGAATCAGTGAGAAAATTCAGCGGATTCATACCACAGAATTGTTGCATTTAAGCCAGCATGATGAGCTGACCAAAATCTCTAATCGACGAACTTTCGATGAAACACTGGATATCTTCTTTGAACGTTCTCGCCGTAATCAGCATGCTTTGGCGATTTTATTTATCGATGTGGATCATTTTAAAAACTATAACGATTTTTATGGACATCAAAAAGGGGACGATGTCATTTCCAGTATAGCCTTCACTATTAAAAATGCGATCCGGCATATGGACTTTGTGGCCCGTTATGGGGGCGAGGAGTTTGTCGTATTGCTTCCGGAAACCGATGCGCATGGCGCCTATGCAGTTGCTTCCAATATCTTTAATGCGATTGAGCGTCTGGAAATTCCACATGAGAAATCTGGTGTAGCTGACCATATCACCATTAGTTTAGGCATCACCGTTTATCGTGGTGAAGACTTCATTGATAAGGATGCCTTATTGGGAATTGCTGATCAGGCGTTGTATCGGGCCAAACAGTTGGGTCGAAACCAGATTTATTACCAATCCATACGCACTGCAAATCCCAACAGTGTGAATACCTAAATCGAATCCATAAAAAACCGCTCAGATGAGCGGTTTTTTTGACATTAAAACAAACTTATTTGTTTTTGTCTTTTAATTGAGGTACTGCAGAACCTGTACCTACTGCAAGTAAGCCAGAATCTGTATAGATACTCAGTTTCGCACGTGTATCTGTGATATCCAGGTTACGCATAGTCAACTGACCGATACGATCCGCTGGAGAGAACATAGAATCACCTTTCTCCATAGTTAAACGCTCAGCTTCATAAGTGAGGTTAGGAGATTCAGTGTTCATGATGGTGTAGTCATTACCACGACGCAGTTCTAAAGTCACAGTACCAGTGATAGCTTTAGCTACCCAACGCTGTGCAGTTTCACGAAGCATCAATGCTTGAGAATCGAACCAGCGACCTTGGTACAGAAGACGACCCAAACGAAGACCGTTGATACGGTATTGTTCGATCGTATCTTCGTTATGAATACCAGTGACCAGACGTTCATAAGCGATGTGAAGAAGGGCCATACCCGGAGCTTCGTAGATACCACGAGATTTCGCTTCGATGATACGGTTTTCGATCTGATCCGACATACCTAGACCATGACGGCCACCAATACGGTTCGCTTCAAGAATGAACTCAACTGGATCTTCGATACGTTGACCGTTGATTGCAACAGGGAAACCTTCTTCAAAAGTAATCGATACTTCTTCAGGTTTGATTTCAACGTCTTCTTTCCAGAATGCAACGCCCATGATTGGATCAACGATTTTGATACCGGCATTCAGGTATTCAAGATCTTTGGCTTCGTGAGTTGCACCCAACATGTTTGAGTCAGTTGAGTAAGCTTTCTCTTTTGACATTTTGTAGTCAAAGCCATTGTCGATCAGGAACTGTGACATTTCTGCACGGCCACCTAGCTCGTCAATGAAGGTCTGGTCTAACCAAGGTTTGTAGATTTTCAGGTTAGGGTTGGTCAATAGACCGTAGCGGTAGAAACGCTCGATGTCGTTACCTTTATAAGTAGAACCGTCACCCCAGATGTTCACGTCATCTTCTTTCATTGCAGTTACCAGCATGGTACCTGTCACTGCACGGCCAAGAGGAGTCGTGTTGAAGTATGGAACGCCACCTGTAGAAATGTGGAACGCGCCACATTGAATTGCAGCAATACCTTCTAATGCAAGCTGTAAACGGCAGTCGATCAAACGTGCTTTTACTGCGCCATAAGCTTCAGCTTTTTTTGGAATTGCATCGTAATCGTCTTCGTCTGGCTGACCCAAGTTTGCTGTATAAGCATAAGGTTCAGCGCCTTTTTGTTTCATCCACAAAAGAGCTGCAGAAGTATCTAGACCGCCAGAAAAGGCAATACCAACTTTTTTGCCTACTGGGACATTCTGCAAGATAGTTGCATTATCAGACATTGTTCATCCTAATGATATGAAATAGGCACGCCAGAAGTGGTGGCCTGAAAAAACACATATTGCATCAATTGTATCATTATTTTATTTAGGTTTGCTTTAGAAAAGAAAAACTCGTTTCAAAATCTTGATTCAATAGGCTTAGATAATCATAAAATTACCGTATTTTTGACAAACGCTTAAAAAATAGGAAAATCTGGGAAGATTCAATAACATCATTAAGAAAAAACATCTTTAGGATACCCCACATGAGTCCGAATATTCCTCCTTTGCCTAATCTGCAACCTGCTGCCAAGAATGAAACTCTGTCAATTGTGCATGGAATTTATGCTGGTTTGCTGGTTTTTAGTACGGTTGCATTTTTATATCTGGAATATCAGCAGTCGACGATTTCCATGCTGAGTCTGGGTATTGTGTTACTACTTTTAGCTGTGCTGATTGTTTTGAATATTCAGGCCTGTCTCAAGGTCAAACAGGGCAATGGTTCAGGACGCACCTTGTCCAGAATTATGGCGATCCTGATGCTGCTCAGTTTTCCTATTGGTACAGTACTCGGAGTAATTGCCTTATGGAAATCCAGCAAAAATCAATGGCAGCAATAAATCCATCACTCAGGCACAGCATGAATACCACAATTGGTATTTGTGCCTGAGAAAGCGGACCTGATAGTCATAAAAAGCCCCTGAAAATCAGTTAAAGTACATTGATAAGATTTAAGCTTTTAGCCAAATAAGAATCAGGGATATTTTATGACAACGACGCGCTATGCAAATATTTTAAAACCATTACATCTGGGTTTCACCACGATTAAAAACCGTGTGGTGATGGGATCAATGCATACGGGCTTGGAAGATCGTTTTTATAATTATCCTAAACTGGCCGCTTATTTTGGTGAACGTGCCAAAGGTGGTGTGGGTCTCCTGATTACTGGCGGGATTTCACCCAATCGTCAAGGCTGGTTATTGCCTGCTGGCGGAACCATGAATACCTTGGGCGATGTTGCACCGCACCGACTGGTTACGCATGCCGTGCATAAGCATGGGGCCAAGATTCTGTTGCAGATTTTGCATGCCGGACGTTATGGCTATCAACCTTTTGTGGTATCTGCTAGTCCGATTAAATCGCCAATTTCACCTTTTAAACCACGTCAGATGTCTGAAAACCAGATTCTGGATACGATTCAGGACTATGTTAAAACTGCAAAACTGGCTAAAAAAGCGGGCTATGACGGCGTGGAAATCATGGGCTCGGAAGGGTATTTGATTAACCAGTTCTTAAGCCGTCACGTCAATCAGCGTACTGATCGCTGGGGCGGAGAAATTGAAAACCGCATGCGTTTTGCGGTGGAGATTGTTAAAGCGATTCGTGCTGAAATTGGTGAAAAATTTATTATCTGTTTCCGCTTGTCCTTGCTAGATCTGGTACATGATGGCAATACGATGCAGGAAGTTATTACCGTCGCTAAAGCATTAGAGAAGGCTGGAATAACTTTACTCAATACCGGTATTGGCTGGCATGAAGCACGTATTCCGACGATTGTCACTTCTGTTCCTCGTGCCGCATTCGTAGATTACACCGCAGAAGTCAAAAAACATGTCGCTGTTCCAGTCATTGCATCGAACCGGATCAATATGCCAGAAACTGCTGAAGCGATTTTGGCATCGGGTCAGGCAGATATGGTGCAAATGGCACGCCCGTTATTGGCAGATGCATTTTGGGTGAATAAGACAGCAACCAATCGAGTTGATGAAATTAATACCTGTATCGCCTGTAATCAGGCCTGCCTGGATCATACCTTTAAAAATAAACGTGCTACCTGTCTGGTGAATCCACGTGCCGGCTATGAAACCGAACTGGTTTATGTCAAAACCAAAAAACCTAAAGGCATCGCCGTGGTAGGTGGTGGAGTGGCAGGTTTATCCGCAGCTACAGTCGCTGCCAGCCGCGGTCATGATGTGACTTTGTTTGAAGCCACTAATGAAGTGGGTGGACAATTTAATCTGGCCAAAGTGATTCCAGGCAAAGAAGAATTTCACGAAACCATTCGTTATTTCAAAGTACAACTGGAAAAAACCGGGGTAGATGTCCGTTTAAATACTCGAGTGAATCGGGAGCAACTGGAACGCGAAGGTTTTGATGAAGTCATTGTGGCTACGGGCGTTGTTCCGCGTGAATTGAAAATTACAGGTAGTGATGCACCTCAAGTCCTGTCTTATGCTGAAGTATTGCGCGGCGCACCAGTAGGAGATCGTGTCGCTGTCATTGGTGCCGGAGGAATTGGTTTTGATGTATCAGAATTTTTATTAAAGCCACCGCATCAGCCACAACCGCAACCTGTAGATGAATGGAAACGGGAATGGGGTGTAGATCTGCATGCAAATTATGTAAGTGAAGGCGGACTGCAGCCAGCAGAAGTCGAGCCACCTGTACGTGAAATTTATCTGTTGCAGCGTAAAACTACTGCTTTAGGAGCAGGCTTAGGTAAAACCACGGGCTGGGTTCATCGTGCCCAATTAAAAAAACATGGCGTACGCATGTTACGCGGTGTGCACTACAAATCGATTATGGATGAAGGTTTGTGGATTGAAGTGGATGGGCATGATCAGTTGCTGCGTGTAGATACGGTCGTCGTTTGTGCTGGTCAGGAGTCAGTCAAAGATGTTATGCCTTCAGATGATCAAAAGACTCTAGCGAATTACCATATTATTGGTGGAGCAAAGCTGGCTGCTGAGCTGGATGCCAAGCGTGCAATTCGTGAAGGGGCAGAATTGGCAGCAAAATTGTAAGGATTTGATGAAACTATATGCAGTTGATGAGATTCACTGTAATTTTCACTTGTCAGTCACCTAAAAGCTCCGTATTATTGCGGACATGGAAGCGTGGCAGAGCGGTTTAATGCACCGGTCTTGAAAACCGACGAGGGCTTATACCCCTCCGTGAGTTCGAATCTCACCGCTTCCGCCAGATACGGAAAACCCCGATCATTGATCGGGGTTTTTTATTGCCTAAGTTTTATTGAGTGGGAAATTGTCTGATTTTTTAGATAAAGCAGATAGATAACAAGCTAATTGATCTAATTTCTAAGATATTTTCTTATTAAAAAATGAATGAATAAAAACGAATGCATATATGGCTCTAATTTCTAAAATTTAATCCCAGTCATTGAGCTTAAGTCTCAATTAAAAAAGTATGATCTAAATTTTTATCTGAAAAAGAGGATATAAAAATTTAGAGCTTATTTTATTGCCGTTATTAGTTTATTAAATAGAACATTTTTCATTATTAATTCGCTGAATGACTGAAACAGCTGAAAGTCGACTACGATAGTAGGATAATTTTTTGTTCTTTTCGGCTTTCATTTATGTCGAATTTTAAAGTGCGAGTTAAAAATGGCAACTGAACCTCTGAATCCTAAACGTCCACTTTATATTCCCTACGCAGGCACTGCATTACTTGAACTCCCATTGCTGAATAAAGGCTCAGCTTTCTCTGTAGAAGAACGTATTCATTTTAATTTACATGGACTTTTGCCCCAAGTGATCGAATCGATTGAGGAACAAAGTCAGCGTTCGTATCAGCAATACTGCTCATTCAATGATGCAATCAATAAGCATATTTACCTACGTAACATCCAGGACACCAACGAGACGCTTTTCTATCATTTGATTGAAAATCACTTAAGCGAAATGATGCCGATCATCTATACGCCAACGGTAGGAGAAGCATGTCAGCATTTTTCCGAGATTTATCGCCGTCATCGCGGGGTTTTTATTTCCTATCCAGATCGGGATCATATTGAGCACATCCTGCATAACGTGAATCGAAGAAATGTCAAAGTGATTGTGATTACGGATGGAGAGCGCATTCTTGGTTTAGGTGATCAAGGCATTGGCGGAATGGGTATTCCGATTGGAAAGCTGGCTTTATATACGGCCTGCGGAGGCATTAGTCCGGCCTATACCTTACCAATTACCTTAGATGTAGGCACGAACAACGAGCAGTTGTTGAATGATCCGATTTATATGGGATGGCGTCAGCCTCGTATCACCGGTGATGAATATTATGAATTTGTCGAAATGGTGATACAGGCAATTCAGCAAAGATGGCCCGATGCACTGATTCAATTTGAAGATTTTGCCCAGCACAATGCCATGCCTTTACTGGAAAAATATCGAGATCGAATATGTTGCTTCAATGACGATATTCAGGGTACGGCAGCTGTGGCAGTAGGCAGTTTGATTGCGGCTTCCTATGCGTCAAACAAACAATTAAAAGATCAGACCATTGCTTTCTTGGGAGCAGGTTCAGCCGGTTGTGGGATCGCTGAACAGATTGTGGCAAAAATGGTGGCAGAAGGCCTGACTGATGCTGAAGCGCGTAAGCGGGTTTTTATGGTGGATCGCTTCGGCCTTATTACTCAAAACCAGCCAAACCTATTAAATTTCCAGAGAAAACTGGCTCAAGAACCAGAAAATATTGCTGAATGGGGAAATGCCGAAGAGATTATTTCTCTATTGGATGTCATCAAATATGCAAAACCCACAGTACTGATTGGGGTATCTGGACAGCCGGGATTATTTAGTAAAGAAGTAATCACGACCATGGCTGAAAATTGTGAACATCCGATCATCTTTCCTTTATCGAATCCTACTTCTCGCGTAGAAGCTGTTCCAGCCGATATTATTCAATGGACCAATGGAAAAGCCCTGATTGCTACAGGTAGCCCATTTGCACCCGTTAATTATCAGGAACACATTTATACTATTTCTCAATGTAATAACTCTTATATTTTCCCGGGAATTGGACTAGGCGTGATTGCTTCAGGCGCTACACGAGTCACGGATAATATGCTGATGGCATCAAGTAATGCCTTAGCAGAATGCTCTCCAAAACTTCAAGACCCAACCGCCAATTTGTTGCCAGATCTGGATCAGATTCAGCATATTTCCAAGATTATTGCTCTAAGGGTTGCGCACGCTGCGGTTGAGGATGGCGTTGCTCCAAAAGTTGGTTTTGATGTGCTGCAGAAAGCCATAGATGCGAATTTCTGGATACCGGAATACCGGGAATATAAGCGTGTGACCTTTTAATATTATTAGGGAAAGGGCAGTCTAAAATTAAGTAAAGCAGAGCGATGACATTGTTATTTCTCTGCTTCTTTGTTTGGAGAAAGCGAAGGTAATCTAAAATGTAGAAGTTTAACTCACTCAAGCAATATGGATTTATTTTATCAAGTCGTTGAAATTAAATAAAATATAATGGAAATTCTGTAAATAATAAAATAATATTTATAAAGTAATTAAATATATATATAAGAAAACTTGATTATTTTAAATCTTCCTGTATACTGGCCTTAACTAGAAAAAGTCTTGTTGCAAAAAATCTTCCTTAAGTATCGTCGTTTTATTCATAATCCTTCGTTTTATCCAGATTTTAAGTTCCATTCTTTATTATTTTCAAAGTTACAACTGGTCATTCAGATGACTAAAAATTATTAAAAATTAGTAGGTTTTATTATGTCAAACTCAAATATTGTTAAAGGTACTGTAAAGTGGTTCAACGAAACTAAAGGTTTCGGTTTTATTCAACAAGAATCTGGTCCAGATGTTTTTGCTCATTTCAGTGAAATTGCTAGTTCAGGTTTTAAAACCTTAATGGAAGGTCAGCAAGTTGAATTCAGCGTAGTTCAAGGTCAAAAAGGCCCAAATGCTGTAAATATTACTGCGCTATAAGTCTGTAGAATAAAAAAGCACGCATCAGTGCTTTTTTATTGTTTTAAATAAAAGTTAAAAAGCTTTTTCTAGATTGGAAGAAGTATAAAAATAGGATACAAGTTGTTAAAAATTAATGAATTAATTGCAAAATCTAAAAATGGTACAGAAATTATTGTTTCTTTGATTCCCTTGAATAAAATGCAAAATACACGTCAAGGTTTTAAGGAAATTGAAGTAGGTAAAAGAGTGCTGCTTCAATCAGGAATCGAAGTTGACCTGAATCTAGACGGTCGTACATTTTATACATCTTTAAATCAATTATTTAAATTAAATCATAAAGTTATTTAATATTTAAATTATATATTGGCTAACCAATTTCTAGCCGATCTCTCTTATAATCATTACTAAAGGTTTATTTATGCTTAAGCAAAATATTAATGTGAAAGATCAATTCGGTGTTCAATACGTGATTCAGGCTACTGTTGACCCTGATTTTGTTCATACCCAATCGGATTCTAACGTTAAACATATTACGGTTGAAGGTGAAAATATTCGCCCAAGTTTTGAAATGTTTTTTCAAAGCACCATCAGCGGCAAAATTTTCAAAATTATTTAGTGGTCATATGACATGACCAAAAGTGAATATAAAAAATCCTGGTATCTTGCCAGGATTTTGTCTTTGAAATTATTAGACCTCTTTCATAAATCATTTTTTGCTCAGTTCCAAGTTGTAGATTCCAGCGATTAAATTGAATCTCAAACCAAGCCTTTTACCTCTATTTCGATAACGCTCAGCAAGGATTTTGAAGGTTTTCA
>NZ_VOZC01000043.1:0-4796 GCF_013419975.1 Acinetobacter sp. YH12041
GGTCAGATGAATGTAATTTCCATCGAGGAATCTGTGGTACATCCTCCAACTTTGTGCCGAATTTTCGATTGTATTCATTATTGCTTAGGCGGTTGAAGAAACTAGGAACTTCGATCTCAACTCCTTCAATCATGATTTTTTTGGTTGGAGCATGTTCACTCAAATGTTTATTAATAAGGTTTTCTGACAACTCTCTCATGTGCTCAATGTAGTTTTTACCGAAGCCCAGTACGTCTGCGGTGAGCTTTTTAGCTCCGCCATTTTCGGGGTTTTTAGGGCGGTACTGCTTAAAAAATTGCTCAGGTGGTCGAGGAAAATCATCATAAGTAACACTGCGCTCACTAATCATCAGGTGTAAATGCGGTTGTTCTACCCCATCAATTTCACTTTTGTGAGTGTGAATTGCACAGGTAAATGGAAGACCATTTTCCCCTGCTATTTTTTGGATTAGCTCTAGTGCAAGATCTTTTCGTTGATAAGCAGTTAAGCCATTCGGCAAAGCAACAGTGAAAGCTGAGCTAGTACGCCCTCTTTCAATTTCATGCTGATCAGCACTAGCCCAAAATTTTGAGGGATGTTTTTCCGCCCATTGGGGCATATTGCCCGACAGTACAAATTCGACTTTTTCATTTTGTTTATGATGAGCAAAATGTGCAGTTCGAGTGATGTAGTGAAAGCCATTTTTTGCGGTCGGGGCTTTTTTTTGCTTTCCGCTTTTCGTGGTTAAAGTGCCATTTTTTGTGGTGTGCCTAAGATTCGAATAGAACATAATTCCCCCAATTTAAGCTGTGTGCTTTTGCTCCCTGCAAGGGCGAAGGAGTAGTGTCTTTTATTGACAATGCACCACGTAGTGGTGCATTGTCAATAAAAGACACGGAAACGAGATATCTATTATTTTCCTATAAAGGAAAATAATAGATATATTTAACGGAATCAGATAGTTATAATAGATAAAATATTCGCAAAAAACAGTCGAACAAGGGTAGGGACTAATGGCAGGCAGAAAACCGATAGACCGAAATTCTTTGCAATTCCGTCATGATTTATCTGAGCTATGTTTATACATTCGGGGGCAAAAATTTAGGACTCTAGCAGAAGAAAGAACACTCGAAATTTTGCTTTCAAAAATGACTTCTGAACTTGATGAAAATGACTTAATTCAAATAGGACGTGCAAAAAAAACACGAGGGCAGTTCAGGTTAAATGAAAGTGCGCTTGAACAAATTAAACAACTTAAACAGCCAAACGAAACAGAGAAAAACATTCTGATTCTTGCAGGGCTAGAACAGAATCGAAATATTTATAAAGAACTACAAACTGCCCTAACTGACTATCGAAGTGGACTTAAAAGTAAAGTTTCAGCAGATAAAACTGCTCGTGCCATCAAAAAACTACAGGCTGGACTAAATACAGATCAAGACGAAAAGAAAAGAACGGACAGACAAAAAGGACTCATCAACGCACAGAAATACCAAATGGGTTGGCTTCTGATTGAACTATTCAAAATGGATAATGAAAATATAAAACCAAATGAATTTCATGATGAACTAATCGACCTAATCAAATACGCTGAAGTAGGGCGAAATTACATACGTGATCTACAAAAAAGAGACCCATTACTTAGAGTCCATGTAAGTCCTGAATGCAGAAATAAAATCTATAAGGTCGAGCAAGAAAAAGAGAAAGAAAGTAATCCTTTCAAAAAATAGATAAGACGCTATTTTTAAGTGACTTTTGCATTCCCCAAATCGGGGAATGCAAGTTACTTGAAAACAGTGTCAAAACGGCAAAGAATCATCCGGCTGATACGTTTTTTTAGTCTCAGAATAATGTCTGCTCGCACTTTCCAGAGCTGTATAACACTTCTCACATATATGCACTTTCACCAATCTTAAACCGCCGATCTCAACTGTTTGATAGTTTCGATGTGGCTCTAAAACTGGTAGAAGTCTTTGGTTTGCATCTCGCTGACATATCTCGCAAAAGCTCTCATCACTTGTATGCAAGTCACTAAAAAATCCGAACCACCGCAAAGCTACAAAATCAATCAGCTTAAAAGTTGCATTCATTCGAGTTTGAACGTCATCAATAAAATGATCATTAATCAGATATATCAAGTGCATGTATGCTTCACGCTCAAGCACTTCACTAGACTGAAAATTAACTAAATCTCGCTCAAGCAAAAAACTCAAACGACTATCACTTTTCAATAATTTTTTGATGTGATCTATACTATTCTCAAGATCAATTGAGTTAAAAATTGGCTCATCAATTTGTAAAATTTTCAAAGCAAACTGTTTCAAATTTTCCATTCACAATCCTATTTTTATTAGAGTCTTTATTATAACATTTATGTTAAAAATCAATGAGTTTATGTCATTTTTAAGCAAAAATAATAATGCTAACTTCTTTGTTTCAACTTGCCTTTTTGCTTTTGCTTTTGATTTTAAGAATATCTAAACAATAACAGTATCTTACAGAGCGAGTGTCTACGAGCGAACTAACAAAATTTGCTTATTCCCCCCTCTGATTACGCTTTTGCTTTTGATTTGCTTTTGAATTACTGCAGATAGTGATTAGCGAGTGTCTACGAGCGAAGTATTGATGCTTTTGCTCTTAAAAAAGAATGAGCAAAGCGAATTCAATGCCTTTGCTTTTGCTTTTGTTTTGGCTTTTAAGGATTTTAAAGCTTTTAAAATACTTTTAAGCGCTCTGAAATGCTTTGATAGCAACTGTTTCAGCGTCTATATGCACACAAATACCTGCAATATGCACACAAATACCTGCGAATATGCACACAAATACCTGCGAATATGCACACAAATACCTGCGAATATACACATTAAAAAAAAGTGTGTGTTTAACACTTTACAATTCGGTGTGTTTGAATTAATTTAAGGGCTAGCAAAGTATAAGATGGGCACAAAATGAGAACCCAAAAAGTGGAGAATAGAGTCGTAAAAACAAATCGGTTAATTGAAGCTCTGCAAGTGCTGAGTCTTGCTGAAATCAGGCTTATCCAGCTAGCAATTGTCGAAGCTAGGGAGTCGGGCTTAGGACTCGACAAAGACACGCCATTGCGTCTCCACGGTGATCAGTATGCAAACATATTTAATGTTTCTCGAATGACTGCTTATGATGCTTTGAGAGATGCTGAAAGCAGATTATTTGACCGCCGATTTACAATCGTTGATGACGATGGCGAGCTAATAAAAAGCAGATGGGTGCAAGATGTAAAATATTTACCAAAAGAAAACTCTATTGAGATTAGTTTATCTCGTGTCGTTGTTCGTGAAACAACGCGACTTGATGGCTTAAAACAGTTTTTTACAAGTTATATACTTGAACAAACTTCACTTTTAAAAAGCACATATTCAATTCGAATGTATGAGATTCTGTCTCAGTGGATTACAGCAAAAAAGACACCTGTCTTTGAAATTGAGAAATTCAGACAACAACTAGGCATTGGTGTTAATGAGTATTCAAGAATGCATCAATTTAAAGAGCGTGTGCTTGAGAATGCCATTGATGAAATCAATAAAAAGACGGATCTCACAGTAAAATATGAGCAAGTAAAATCAGGCAGAAATATCACTGGTTTTAGTTTCAAGGTGTCTAAAAAACAGAAGAAAGTTGAGACAGCTCAAAGAGATCAAAAAACAGGTGATATGTTTGTCGAGCTATCAGACGCTCAAAGAGCAATGTTCGGCGCAAAACTAGCACGAGATCCGAGAGTTCAGAGCGAATATACTCAAGAGTTACCATCTGAAAATTATGAAGTTTTCGGAAAAGCACTAGCAGATATGTTACTCGAAGAAAAACACTTCAAGACATTCTATCCGTTGCTCATCGAGCATGGTTATGAACCACCAAAACGCCCTAATTAGGGCGTTTTTTTATTGGGTTAGTAATCAAAGCGGTTCTGATTATCTCTGCTTGGCTGATTTCGCGGTGTCTGTACTGCTTCTTTTTTGTTACTCGATTTATACTGCTGTGCTTGCTCAAGCACCGAATTTATAAGGCTTTCTTTGTTTTTTAAAGAATCAAGATGCGACAAAAAAACTTCGTTTTTTGTCTGCATCGAAAAGCGTTCAATCGGTTCTATGATCTGTTTGAGTATTTTTTGATGCTGTTCATCGTATGCAACCACACTTTTTAGGTCAAAATCTGAAATAGATAAGGAAAATGATTCTTCAAATGCTCTCAATTTCGCATCGTAGTGCGTTTCTAGCGCATTCAAGACACGACTACAGTAATCAGTATAGTTATGCTTAAAACGCTCGTTTAAGCGTGTTTCTGACACATCAGCAACATTAAAAACGAATACTTTGTTGTCTGCGTTCTGTGAGTAGCCATATCGCACGTCTTGCGCTTTGATGTTTTTTGTCGAGTCATAGTCTGCAAAGTCACGTACTGACTGCATTACACGCAATAACTTTTCATCAAACGACACTGCTTTTTCAAGTCTCTCAACGTCTAGCGTGTCACTGAATCTGAAAGCTTCGCTTTCAGCACTAGCACTAATCTGCGGTTTTGGGCCAGGTGCAGTGACCGGGACCAGGGGAGCTGCTTCAGCTGCTCTCCGGGTCTCGGCTTCACTTACTAGTTTTTGCCTTTTTTCAAGCTCTGCTTCAAACTCTTTAGAGTAAATTTGTCGATTGTTTTTTTCTCGGATCGCAATGATAGTCTGCTTTTGCGCTTCAACTTCTAGCTGTGTAATTGGGTCAGATGAATGTAATTTCCATCGAGGAATCTGTGGTACATCCTCCAACTTTGTTCCGAATTTTCGATTGTAT
>NZ_VOZC01000044.1:0-3853 GCF_013419975.1 Acinetobacter sp. YH12041
TTTGACTACTAAGAGCTTACTCATTTTTGTATTCCTTATTATTAATTATGAGAATAATATATCGCCTCATAGTTATGCGTCAATCCCTCATAGTTATGCGTCAATCCCTCATAGTTATGCGTCAATCCCTCATAGTTATGCGTCAATCCCTCATAGTTAAACCTTGCAAAGCCACGCACAGCATGGCTTTGAGTGGGGTCTAAAAATATTTAAAAATATTTAAAATATTAAAAAATAGGGAAATACTTAAAACTGCCCTATGTACTCGCTAAAGCTCGTACTCTATTGAAGCTCGTTCCTCGCTTCGTGGGGCAGTTTTTGGTTAATCCTGTTTGTGAAATCTAAAAGCAAAAGCTCCAAAGTTCGCACCCATTCGGGATGCTCTGTACCTACCGTTTAAAATCGAAAGGGAGCTTGTAATCAGAGAAAAGGCAAGGGCGAAATTTTTATGATGCTCAATCGCTCGTAGACACTCGCTCGGTTTTTAATATCTAGGATTTAATTCTTTACTGGAGCTAATCAAAGTTGTGAAACATTGATCAAAGAATAGGCGTGGAACATGAAAAATCATAAAAAAAGCCCGAACAGGGATGTTCGGGCTATAAACTAGAAACTACAGCATTGATTTCTATAGATAATTATAACGCATTTCGTATAAGGTGTATTATGTTAATTTTAGGGAAATTAAAGAGTAGAAATGAACTTAAATCTAAATAATAAAAAATTTGTAAATGCTAAAAATACATCTAATGGAGAAGTATCTCACGAGACTATTTTTAATTATTACCAAGTAGGTGAGCGTATAGAAGCTACCTATTCTGGTGGCAGTATTACCAATGGACATTTACTAGGTTTCATGACTTCTGAAAAAACTTTCACTATGGCATACCACCACATCAATGAGATGAATGAATTACGTATAGGTGAATGTAATACTGAGATTGAGATCCAAGCCAATGGAAAAATTAAGTTAATTGAAAACTGGCAATGGCGTAATGGAGACTGTTCTACAGGAGAATCAATACTTGTTGAAATGTAAGGTAGAAATAAATAAAGCCCTGATCTTAGATCGGGGCTTCGTAATTAATTTTAGAGAAAGTTAAAAACATGAGAAAAGAGTTAAGAGAAATATTTATTCATGGATGTAATGAGAAAATTGAGAAGAAAGGAGATAGCGTAGGTTTATCTTTCTATGCCTTTTTCAAGAATAAAAATGATAATCCTGAGCTTTTAATGGAAGCAGCTAATTGGTGGATCATGCAACATAAATTAGATCATTTCGAAAAAGCCGTAAAAATTAAAGCTCTTGTTTTAAGTGAATCTTCGCTTAACTTAACATAATGGCGGTTATACGAAATTCAGTTGTCAGAAACCATTTATTACATCAAAAGTAATGAAAAAGTAAAGAATATGACTTATATTATCTTTACTTTAATGGTTTTTGAGTGAGGGAATCATGTCCGCAGTCAATTTCAATATGCGCTTAGAAGCAGAGTTAAAAGAACAAGTTACCCCTATTTTGGAAGACTATGGTTTGACTATGCCTCAAGCATTCAAACTGTTCTTGAATCAAATCGTTAAAACTAAAGCGATTCCTTTGTCTTTTGACTATGCACGAGAACCTGCTTTAACTCCTAAAGCAGCAGCCAAGTTACTTCAATCTTTAAAAGAGATTGAAAATGGCGAGTACACCGAGTACGAAACGGTAGAAGAAGCGATTAAAGCTATGTCGGAAGAAGCACATGGCTAAACGTAAGATTATCGTAACCAGTTCTTTTAAACGTGATATTAAAAGACGTTATTTAGAACTGGTTACGGCTGAATGGGCAGAAGTATTAGATTGTTTAGTCGCAAATAATCCTTTGCCTGAAAAGTATTTAGATCATCCCTTGAAAGGTGGTGCAGAGTTTAAAAATTGTCGTGATTGTCATGTGAAGCCTGATTTAGTCTTGATCTATAGGCTTGTTGGTGACGATATTTTAGAACTGCATCAGTTGGATAGCCATTCCGAAATTTTTGGATGACTATCGCTCGATGCTTTGAAAGATGGCTTTAGCCATGTTTCAAAGTCGGGCAACTTTGCGACTGCTGTCATTGATTCGGTGATGGCAAGAGCCGAGCAAAGTACTGTCTAATCATTATTTTGGGTCAATCACACAATAATCCTTATTCGCTCCGTGACAGTCATTTTTCATGATGCGAACGCAAGACTTCCCATTGCAATTTTTAATATCTAGGCTGTATTTTTGTTCTAGCCATGCAACGTCTGCTCTACGCTGTTTGATTTCGTCCATGCTCGGCACATATAAAAATAATGCTAAAAAGAAAACGATCAGCAAGCTAACAAAAGCACTGGCGTAGATTGCCATGAATCGCCAGTCAAGTTGATTGGTTGCATTGTTTAATTCTCGAATACTGTTGTTGAGTGCGTCTATTTGCTTCTGATTGGCGTTTTTTAGGTGTTTTTCGGTCTTATTGAGTACTCCGCTAGCCACTTCCTTGTAAAACGCTTCTAATCGCTTGTTATCGTCTGCTATGGCTTCTCGATACTCTTTCATAGATGCCAGTAAAATATAGAGCTGGTCATCTAGGTCGTTTTGGTTGCTCATCGGTACATTCCGCCCTGATCTAAGTCTTGTGATGCTTTACGGTTGGCTCGCTCGGCTTGCTGTTGCTCTAGTTTTTGCTGTCGTTGTATTTCGGCTTGGCGTTCTTGTTCTAGGCGTTTAGCTTCTTGGTTTTTCTGCCATTGCTCGAAGCCTTGCTCGGCACGGTTTAAACCGTGCTGTAAAACGCTGTCTGTGCGCTGTTGCTGTTGTTTGAGGTGTTGGGCGTTGTGTTGCTTCACATGGTCGTTATAACGGCTGATTTCGGTGTCTATGCCTTGTCTACGAAGTTGAGTGACCGAAGTCCCCTCATGAATGGTGGCTTGTAGTCCATTGTTCTGATCGGCATAGCTGCGGTGGTCTATTTTTTCTCGGTAGCCTGCTCGCTCCAGTGCGTGATTGGCTAAGTTCGCCCATGTTTCCCGAATCTGTTTGATGTCGTCTTGGGTTGTTCCCATATTTAGGCTTTTGCGTTTGGCATTACTTAACTCAATATCGGTTTTTGTCGTCAAAGTGAGTTTATTGTCAGGGTCTAATTCAGCTTTTCGGGTGGTCAGCATGATATGGGCGTGATGGTTTTTATCATTTCCGCCTTTGCTGGGTTCGTGAATGGCTAAATCTGCGATCACGCCATAGCGATCAACAAGTGATTGGGCAAACTCTTTTGCCAAGTCCTTACGTTGATCTGCATCCAGTTCATCAGGTAAGGCAATCACCCATTCTCTAGCGGTTCGAGCATCTTTGCGGTTTTCGGACTGTTCCGCCAAGTTCCACAACTCGCTACGGTCTATTTCTATATCAAGGTTAGACACAATTTCGCTATGGGCGACACCGTCCTTTCTCGTAAAGTCGTGGGTTAGTCCTGTTCGTTCATCTTTGAGTTTTTCCCCTGAACGGTAGGCAGACGATGCAACCGCAGTTCGTCCCGAACTTCGATTCACTGTTTTTGTTGAGCAATGATAAATCGCCATTTTTTCTTTCGCCTTTTTAAATTGCGTAGCAATTTTTTGGGGTTAAGGGGATTCCCCTTACGCAACGATGACTTGAATGAAATTCAAGTCGTAAGTGCGCATTTCATGAAAAACACGATAGCATATAGCCCGCTTGAATTTCAATTCATAGGGCCTTATGCTTGAGTGGTTTTCTATATCCCGAAATCTGAATCATGACAAAAGCTGCTGAAACTCTTGAAAAGAAAAAATGGCGATTTATCATTGCTCAACAAAAACAGTGAATCGAAGTTCGGG
>NZ_VOZC01000045.1:0-3417 GCF_013419975.1 Acinetobacter sp. YH12041
GCCAGGCCTCAGCATTTTATTATGGTGATCCCCTGGGCGAAATGCGCCTGGTAAGCAGAGTTTTTGAAATGTAAGGCCTTTGAATAAGACAAAAGGCTGCCTCATCGCTAACTTTGCAACAGTGCCAGTTTTATTACGAACGTGTTTTGGGTGGACAACGGAAAACATATTTCATCGAAAGACCAAAAAAAGAAAAAACACTTCCTGTTGTGATGAGTGAAGAAGAAACCATTCGGGTACTACGCGCTATTGAAAACGTGAAACACAAGGCTATTCTGATGACTATTTATTCGGCAGGTTTGCGCATTTCTGAATGTATAAACCTGAAAATAAAAGACATTGACTCCAAGCGCATGCAAATTCGTATAGAACAGTCAAAAGGAAAAAGAGATCGTTATACCATTTTATCTGAGAAAACATTAATTATTTTAAGAACATACTTTATGGAATATAAACCAAAAGATTATTTATTTGAAGGTCAAAAAGGTGGCGCATACTCAAGCCGAAGTATTCAAAACATTTTTAAAGCAGCTGTTTTAAAAGCAAAGATTCAAAAGGAAGTTACTGTACATACCTTACGACATAGCTTTGCAACGCATTTGCTTGAGAATGGTACGAGTTTACGTTATATTCAATCGTTGTTAGGTCATTCAAGCAGTAAAACAACTGAGGTTTATACACATATTACCACCAAGGGAATGGAACAATTAAAAAGTCCGATGGATTTGTTAGATATATAGAAAGGATTTGTATATTTGAGCAAAACTTAACAAAAAGCACTATGAATATAAATCCTTTTGAGAGAGTAGAAACGAACGGTAAACGGTTGAAAACGGATTTGTCACTGATAATGAAAGGTTTAGCAAAATAAGATATAGTGGATATATACGCCATTTGGCGTATAGCCACTTGTTATGTGCCATTTTTGAATGACAATGCGAATAGATACGGACAAACAAATGAATTTACTTAGTGATAAGAACGTTGCAATAATTGGTGGTGGACCCGTTGGACTGACTATGGCAAAATTATTACAGCAAAACGGCATAGACGTTTCAGTTTACGAAAGAGACAACGACCGAGAGGCAAGAATTTTTGGTGGAACCCTTGACCTACACAAAGGTTCAGGTCAGGAAGCAATGAAAAAAGCGGGATTGTTACAAACTTATTATGACTTAGCCTTACCAATGGGTGTAAATATTGCTGATGAAAAAGGCAATATTTTATCCACAAAAAATGTAAAGCCCGAAAATCGATTTGACAATCCTGAAATAAACAGAAATGACTTAAGGGCTATCTTGTTGAATAGTTTAGAAAACGACACGGTTATTTGGGATAGAAAACTTGTTATGCTTGAACCTGGTAAGAAGAAGTGGACACTAACTTTTGAGAATAAACCGAGTGAAACAGCAGATTTGGTTATTCTTGCCAATGGTGGAATGTCGAAAATAAGGAGCTTTGTTACCGACACGCAAGTTGAAGAAACCGGTACTTTCAACATCCAAGCTGATATTCTTCAACCGGAAATAAACTGTCCCGGATTTTTTCAGCTATGCAACGGCAACCGATTAATGGCGGGACATCAGGGCATTTTATTGTTTGCCAATCCCAATAATAATGGTGCATTGTATTTAGGAATTAGTTTTAAAACGCCCGATGAATGGAAAAATAAAATTCCCTTAGATTTTCAGGACAGAAACAGCGTTGCCGATTTTTTATTGAAAAGATTTTCCAAATGGAGTGAAGTTTACAAACAATTAATACGTTCGGTATCAACATTTCAATGCTTGCCCACAAGGAAATTTCCTTTGAACAATGATTGGAAAAGTAACCGTCCATTACCCATAACAATGATTGGCGATGCTGCTCATTTGATGTCGCCTTTTGCAGGACAGGGTGTAAATACGGGATTATTGGATGCTTTGATATTGTCTGAAAACCTTACAAACGGAGAATTTACAAGTATTGAAAATGCCATCGAAAACTACGAACAACAAATGTTTGTTTATGCAAAAGATACGCAGGACGAATCGACAGAAAACGAAACCGAAATGTTTAGTCCCAATTTTTCGTTTCAAAAATTATTGAATCTATAAACAGTAAGAAAAAACGGCTACTAACAAGCAGTTTTGCAATAGTGGGGCAGAAGTGCAAAATTGAACTTGTGTGCTTCTATCAACTTTTGTACATTAGCTGCCAGTTTAAGATGGGTGCATTTGAGTATGCCCAAAGGAGCCCGCAAGTATGCGCAGGACGAAGCCAGTAGCCGCGCCGATGGTGGCGCGGGTCTATCTGCGCGTCAGCACCGACGCGCAGGACTTGGAACGCCAAGAGGCGATCACTACGGCCGCGAAGGCCGCCGGCTACTACGTCGCCGGCATCTACCGTGAGAAGGCATCCGGCGCACGCGCCGACCGGCCTGAGCTGCTGCGCATGATCGGCGACCTACAGCCCGGCGAGGTGGTCATTGCCGAGAAGATCGACCGCATCAGCCGCCTACCTTTGCCCGAGGCCGAGCGCCTGGTGGCCTCGATACAGGCCAAAGGCGCACGCCTGGCCGTCCCTGGCGTGGTCGATCTATCCGACCTGGCGGCCGAGGCCCAGGGCGTCGCCAAGATCGTGCTGGAAGCCGTGCAGATCATGCTTTTTCGCCTGGCCTTGCAGATGGCCCGCGACGACTACGAGGACAGGCGCGAACGCCAGCGCCAAGGCATTGAGTTGGCCCGCCAGGCCGGGCGGTACAAGGGCCGCCGTGCTGATCCGAAGCGCCGCGCCCAAGTTGTCGCGCTGCGCAAGTCCGGCTACAGCATCAACAAGACCGCCGAGCTGGCCGGGTACAGTGCGGCCCAGGTGAAACGGATATGGGCCGAGGTCAGCCAGGCCGAAGCGAAGCAGCACGGCGCGTTCGTGGAGGACGCATTGACGGAAGCCGATGCCCTGGCCGCTGTCGGCCAGGATGAGCGCCAGGAGGAAAGGGCATGAAGAAGCCGAACCAAGACGACGAGCCGTTTTTCATCACCGAGGAGATTGCGGCCGAAATGATCGCCGGCGGCTATGAGTTCGAGCTGCCGCCCATTCCTTGCACCATCCGCCTACGCGACGTGCTGGAGCGCATGACCGATGCTGAGCTAGCATTGCAGCCGGGCGAGATCGCCGACCAGGAGCGTGAACGCTGCCGGCGCAAGCCGTGTTCAACCTCATGATCTGGTCATGGTATTTTTCATGGCACTGAGCCTGATAGTTCTTGCAAATTGTTGTCACTAAAGGGTTTTGTGTGCTTGTTTACAATCGAGTGGGAGTGACGGGCACTGGCTGGCAATGTCTAGCAACGGCAGGCATTTCGGCTGAGGGTAAAAGAACTTTCCGCTAAGCGATAGACTGTATGTAAACACAGTATTGCAAGGACGCGGAACATGC
>NZ_VOZC01000046.1:0-2955 GCF_013419975.1 Acinetobacter sp. YH12041
GAGGATCAGAAAGCTTGTTTGAATCGATGTATTTCATCCGCAGATTATGCATGAATGCCAAGAAATCTGGAGTGCAAATATTAACCAAAAAGAAGATCGTTTTTTGATTTATGAAAGAGATCTATTATTCATTTTTATTAAATCCTATTGATGAATCTTGTTTTGATTATGCTGCCTTTATCCTTTTCTTGCTATGTTGTTTATCATCAAATTTACTCATCAAATTAAAAGCACCCTCGCTTAGAGGGTGTTTTAGAATGGTAATATCGTGATTATGGTGCCGGATTGGGCTGCTGACGGTGAATGGCTTCAATGCCCTGCAAGACTTCTTCAGACAGATTCACGTCAAACGCCTGAATGTTTTCTTTGAGCTGATCCAAGTTGGTCGCACCAATAATAGTACTGGTCACGAAGAACTGCTGTTTAATGAAAGCCAGTGACAACTGGGTTAAGGTCAGGCCATGCTGCTCAGCCAGTTGTGCATACTGCTCGACGGCCCACTCGCTTTCCGGATTGCTATAACGGCTAAAACGTGAAAATAAAGTCACACGTGCATTGGCTGGACGTGCACCATTGCGGAATTTACCAGTCAGATAACCGAATGCCAGTGGAGAATAAGCCAGCAAACCTACACCTTCGTATTTGGCAATTTCCGACATACCAATTTCATAAGTCCGATTCAGCAAGCTATACGGATTTTGCACGCTAACAAATTTAGAAAGTCCCAATTTCTCTGCCAGATGCAGGAACTTCATGGTGCCCCAAGGTGTTTCATTGGACAGGCCAATATAACGGATACGACCTTTCTTAATTTCGTCATGCAAAGCAGTCAGGGTTTCTTCCAGATTCGTTACGGCACGATCATCTGCAGCTTCTGCATTGCCATAACCCAGCTTGCCAAAGAAATTGGTTGCGCGCTGAGGCCAGTGCAATTGGTACAGGTCGATATAATCAGTTTGCAAACGCGACAATGAATTATCAATTGCTGATGTAATTTCCGAAGCCACGAACTTGGTCTGGCCATCACGGATATGACTACCACCTTGTGACGGGCCCGCAATTTTCGAAGCTAAAAATAGTTTGTCACGACCACCACGTGAAGCAATCCAGTTACCAATAATGCGTTCAGTTGCCCCTTGCGTTTCAGGCTTGGGTGGCACCGGATACATTTCTGCGGTATCCCAGAAATATAAACCTTGATCCAAGGCATAGTCTAATTGCTGAAAAGCCTCTTCCTGAGTATTTTGCTCACCAAAAGTCATGGTGCCCAAACAGATTTCTGGCAATAAGATTCCCGTATCCGCCAATGGTCTGAATTGCATAAAAATGTCCTTTAAGTTTATCTGTTATTTATCAAGAGCAAGTGTGCTATAGCCTATCGGAATTATAAGACGGACTTAAATCATCTTTTCTAACAAGCTTGTGCCAATTTGTTATGTTCTGAATCAGGCTGAAATTTTTAAACAGGAATAAAAAAAGCAAATCCGAAGATTTGCTTTTTATCGTGCTTTTGGCTTATTCGTCTTCGAACTCGCCAGCACCCACTGCTTCAGGTTCTTCCAGCGATGCATCAAAAATCAGAATCGCCTTACCATCGGTTTCAATCATGCCCTGTTCTTCTAGAGTTTTTAGAACACGACCGACCATTTCACGTGAACACCCAACAATACGGCCAATTTCCTGACGGGTAATACGGATCTGACGACCATTTGGCAAGATCATCGCTTCTGGCTGAGATGACAAGTCAATCAGACAACGTGCGATACGACCAGATACATCAATAAATGCCAGGTCAGTCACTTTACGTGTGGTATTTTTCAGACGGCGAACCAGCTGAGCAAAAACTGCATAGCTTAGATCTGGATATTGTTTGCTAATTTCATGAAAGTTTTCATAGGTAATTTCAGCAATTTCACAGACATCACGAGTACGCACTTCTGCAGTACGCTGTGGATTTGCTTCGAAAAGACCCATTTCCCCAAAGAAGTCTCCCGCATTTAAATAAGCTACCACAATCTCACGTTCATCATCTTCACGAAGAATGATAGATACAGACCCCTTCAGAATTAAATACAGCGATTTAGATTCTGATCCTGCATCCACGATCGTGGTACGTTTTGGATAGCGATTGATATATGCACGTTTTAATAACGCTTTCACTGATTCAGGTAGTTGCCCCGGCGAAAGTGCGTCTGTGCTTAATTGTGAAAAGTTTGAAGTCATGCTTACAGTTCCGAATATGGATAATTTATAGATCGCACAAGACCTAATGTGAACTTGTCACACAGTGGGATTGAAATTCCTTATCAACCCAATTTATGTTAGTGTACAGTTACTTCGTAAATTTATAGCTTTTTTTAGGTAGTTGCAATGCAAACGAGTGTTCATTGGCTAGAGAATGTTGCTTTTGAAGCAAAAACTCAAAGTGGTCACAGTATCATCATGGATGGTTCACCTGAATATGGCGGTGAAAACCGTGGTCCTCGCCCAATGGAACTGATTTTGACCGGTCTGGGTGGTTGTGCTTCTTTTGACATTGTGACGATTTTAAAGAAAGCACGTCAGGAGATTACTGATGTACGCTGTGAATTAAAAGCAGAACGTGCCGATACAATTCCTGCGGTATTTACCAAAATCCATCTACACTTTGTGGTCAGCGGTAAGGGCATCAAAGAGAAACAGGTCGCTAAAGCCGTAGAGCTTTCTGCTGAGAAATACTGCTCTGCCAGCAAAATGCTGTCTGATGGTGGTGTCGAAATCACCCACGATTTTGAAATTGTAGAAGTGGAATGATCCGCTAATTTCATTAAAAAAGCAGTCTTCGTGGCCACTGCTGTCCCATAGTTTGCTTTAAATAAAAAAACCTGAGTCCTAACAGTTAAAATATGAGTGCAAACAAACACTTTAACGACCAGGATTCAGGTTTTGTCACATCAGAATACCGTATTTCATGAG
>NZ_VOZC01000047.1:0-2180 GCF_013419975.1 Acinetobacter sp. YH12041
GTAAATTTTCAGCGTTGCTGGCTCCCCGTCAGCCGGATTGGGTTGCATCGCAGGGGTGTCGAAAGAGTCAACTGCGGTCCAAAGCTGTTGGACTTGGGTGAAAAGGGCGTTTATTCTTCCTATACGTGAACCGCATCCTACGGAATGAGTAACCCTTGCCCTATTGTGAGTAGAACGTCGTATAATTCAAACGAAAGCAGTTAATAGGTATGAAATATCACAGCACAAAAGAGCGACAGGACATGTTTAGATGATGTTATTATAAAATAATAACATCATGGATGAATAAAAAATAATTTTCTATCTTTACAACTATGTTATACTTCTATGATAAGGCTATGATGGCAAAGCCTTGGTTTTCCTAATCAAATAGTCGCCGAGATGGCTTCAATGCGACAGTAGGTCTACTGTCTCACAATTAATTCATGTATCAGATTTTTGTTCCCTGATGGGAAGTGTTATCCATACGAAAAGAATATGGGTAAAGTGTTACACCTGTATATGACATTCAGAATGTCCTGTCGGGGGAACTGGTACCAATTTAATAAAAGAAAACAGTATAGAAATGACAATCGAAGATATGCAAACATTAGCCCTAGAGCATGGGCTGAGAATTTCGGAAGAGATGAGCGTCAATGAGATGGGCATCGACTTTAGAGTTGCCTTTGTAAAGGAAGTAAACGGTGAGAACTGGGTACTCCGTATACCTCGAAGAAGCGATATGCTTGAACAAATCGAAAATGAAAGTAGAATATTGGATTTAGCCAAAAGAAACCTGTCGATCAATGTCCCTGATTGGAAAATTGTATCGGAGCGCCTAATAGCCTACCCTTTACTGGAGGATGCGCCTGCTCTGACATTCGATGCGATAACACATGAGGTTTCTTGGAACATAGATCGCGATAGCATAGCTTATGTGGAGTCTCTGGCAAAATCATTGGCCGAATTACATCGTATTACAGCTGACGATGTGAGAAAGAGCAACTTGAAAATAATGACTCCAAGTGAATTGAGGACCGAAATAGCTGACCGTATCCACTTGGTGAAATCTGAGATAGGTATCAGCGAGCCGTTGGAAAACAGATACCGTAGATGGTTGGACAATGACCCTTTGTGGCCTGAATTCACTTGTTTCATCCATGGCGATCTCTATGCAGGGCATGTCTTAACCTCGAAGGAAGGTAAGACCTCTGGTATCATAGATTGGTCTACTGCGCATATGGGTGATCCTGCACTGGACTTTTCTGGTCACGTATCGGTTTTTGGAGAGGATAGCCTGAAGAGTTTGATAACGGAGTATGCTAAACAAGGCGGAACGATATGGGATAGGCTCTACGAACAATCTATAGAGAGGGCTGCTGCAGCTCCATTAGCATATGGCGCTTTTGCGGTAGAGTGCAACGACGATAATCATATCAATGCCGCCAGAGCAGCCTTAGGTATTGTTCAATAAAATGATGTGAGGATACTTTTTTAAATGCTAAAATAGGAGTTCGATTGGTGCCACTTAAGAGTATCATTGATTTCTATTTTAGCCAGTATCCTCCACTTTTAGGAGCTCCTCGAAACTCGATTTTATGATCATCTCTTAAGATTTTGAGCCACCGCTCTACTATCTTGACAGGAACTAATAGCTCGTTTACTAAAAATGGTGCACGCTTTCCTGGATTAGTTCTTATCTGATTAAATAGTAGATTTACTCCCTCACTTACTCCCTCATTAGATTCGAAAAGTAGCTTTGATGAGACAATAACTCGAAAACCGTGCTGGAAATTTTCAAAGACAGGGGGACGCAGACCATAGGATGCGAAGCCTTCTTGGATTCGTTTGATGCCTGACCCATATTTTTCAATAAAATGCGCTTCTTTGAACGTGGCAGATATCCTTTTATTGCGCGCCCATGGCGAGTAATCTTCACGAAGAAGCTGATCAATCGTTAAGTTATCAGCTAAACCACCTGGATTGAAAAACTCTATGGAATTGTAATACACCCTGATTATGGAATCGGCAAATTAATTTGGACTTGGGTGAAAAGGGCGTTTATTCTTCCTATTACGTTGTCGGCAGCGGGCCAAAAAGGAATACGTCCATGCCCATCGAGGTGAAACCGGCTGTGAGCGCGGGTTCAAGCATATAGCCCGACAGGCGCGTATCCTTGCCGATCACGACACGATGGCGGT
>NZ_VOZC01000048.1:0-2133 GCF_013419975.1 Acinetobacter sp. YH12041
TAGTTGCTGGGTATAGACCCGAAACCGGGTGATCTATCCATGAGCAGGTTGAAGGTTGGGTAACACTAACTGGAGGACCGAACCCACTGTCGTTGAAAAGCCAGGGGATGACTTGTGGATAGGGGTGAAAGGCTAATCAAACTCGGTGATAGCTGGTTCTCCCCGAAAGCTATTTAGGTAGCGCCTCGGACGAATACCATTGGGGGTAGAGCACTGTTTCGGCTAGGGGGTCATCCCGACTTACCAAACCGATGCAAACTCCGAATACCAATGAGTACTATCCGGGAGACAGACTGCGGGTGCTAACGTCCGTAGTCAAGAGGAAAACAATCCAGACCGCCAGCTAAGGTCCCTAAATCATAGTTAAGTGGGAAACGATGTGGGAAGGCATAGACAGCTAGGAGGTTGGCTTAGAAGCAGCCACCCTTTAAAGAAAGCGTAATAGCTCACTAGTCGAGTCGGCCTGCGCGGAAGATGTAACGGGGCTAAAACTATGTACCGAAGCTGCGGATTTGCAATTTATTGCAAGTGGTAGGGGAGCGTTCTGTAAGCCGATGAAGGTGGATTGAGAAGTCTGCTGGAGGTATCAGAAGTGCGAATGCTGACGTGAGTAACGACAAAACGGGTGAAAAACCCGTTCGCTGAAAGACCAAGGGTTCCAGTCCAACGTTAATCGGGGCTGGGTGAGTCGACCCCTAAGGCGAGGCCGAGAGGCGTAGTCGATGGGAAATTGGTTAATATTCCAATACTTCAGTGTAATGCGATGAGAGGACGGAGAAGGTTAAGTCAGCCTGGCGTTGGTTGTCCAGGTGGAAGACTGTAGGCATGTATCTTAGGCAAATCCGGGGTACTCTATGCTGAGAGTTGATAGCAAGCCAGTTTACTGGTGAAGTGGCTGATACCATACTTCCAGGAAAAGTCTCTAAGCTTCAGTTACACTGGAATCGTACCCGAAACCGACACAGGTGGTCAGGTCGAGTAGACCAAAGCGCTTGAGAGAACTCTGCTGAAGGAACTAGGCAAAATGGTACCGTAACTTCGGGAGAAGGTACGCTGCCGGCGGTGATAGGACTTGCTCCTTGAGCTGTTGGCAGCCTCAGAAACCAGGCCGCTGCAACTGTTTATTAAAAACATAGCACTCTGCAAACACGAAAGTGGACGTATAGGGTGTGATGCCTGCCCGGTGCTGGAAGGTTAATTGATGGGGTTAGCGTAAGCGAAGCTCTTGATCGAAGCCCCAGTAAACGGCGGCCGTAACTATAACGGTCCTAAGGTAGCGAAATTCCTTGTCGGGTAAGTTCCGACCTGCACGAATGGCATAATGATGGCGGCGCTGTCTCCAGCAGAGGCTCAGTGAAATCGAATTCGCCGTGAAGATGCGGTGTACCCGCGGCTAGACGGAAAGACCCCGTGAACCTTTACTGCAGCTTGACATTGAACTTTGATCTTACTTGTGTAGGATAGGTGGGAGGCTTTGAAGTGGTGACGCTAGTTGCCATGGAGCCGTCCTTGAAATACCACCCTGGTAATATTGAGGTTCTAACTCTGCTCCCTGATCGGGAGCGAGGACCATGTCTGGTGGGTAGTTTGACTGGGGCGGTCTCCTCCTAAAGAGTAACGGAGGAGTACGAAGGTGCGCTCAGCGTGGTCGGAAATCACGCGTAGAGTATAAAGGCAAAAGCGCGCTTAACTGCGAGACCCACAAGTCGAGCAGGTACGAAAGTAGGTCTTAGTGATCCGGTGGTTCTGTATGGAAGGGCCATCGCTCAACGGATAAAAGGTACTCTGGGGATAACAGGCTGATACCGCCCAAGAGTTCATATCGACGGCGGTGTTTGGCACCTCGATGTCGGCTCATCTCATCCTGGGGCTGAAGCAGGTCCCAAGGGTATGGCTGTTCGCCATTTAAAGAGGTACGCGAGCTGGGTTTAGAACGTCGTGAGACAGTTCGGTCCCTATCTACCGTGGGCGCTGGAAATTTGAGAGGATCTGCTCCTAGTACGAGAGGACCAGAGTGGACGAACCTCTGGTGTACCGGTTGTGACGCCAGTCGCATCGCCGGGTAGCTATGTTCGGAAGGGATAACCGCTGAAAGCATCTAAGCGGGAAGCCTACCTCAAGATAAGATTTCCC
>NZ_VOZC01000049.1:0-1658 GCF_013419975.1 Acinetobacter sp. YH12041
TACCAGCGTACGGCCCACAGAATGATGTCACGCTGAAAATGCCGGCCTTTGAATGGGTTCATGTGCAGCTCCATCAGCAAAAGGGGATGATAAGTTTATCACCACCGACTATTTGCAACAGTGCCGATAAAAATATATCATCATGAACAATAAAACTGTCTGCTTACATAAACAGTAATACAAGGGGTGTTATGAGCCATATTCAACGGGAAACGTCTTGCTCGAGGCCGCGATTAAATTCCAACCTGGATGCTGATTTATATGGGTATAGATGGGCTCGCGATAATGTCGGGCAATCAGGTGCGACAATCTATCGATTGTATGGGAAGCCCGATGCGCCAGAGTTGTTTCTGAAACATGGCAAAGGTAGCGTTGCCAATGATGTTACAGATGAGATGGTCAGACTAAACTGGCTGACGGCATTTATGCCTCTTCCGACCATCAAGCATTTTATCCGTACTCCTGATGATGCATGGTTACTCACCACTGCGATCCCCGGGAAAACAGCATTCCAGGTATTAGAAGAATATCCTGATTCAGGTGAAAATATTGTTGATGCGCTGGCAGCGTTCCTGCGCCGGTTGCATTCGATTCCTGTTTGTAATTGTCCTTTTAACAGCGATCGCGCATTTCGTCTCGCTCAGGCGCAATCACGAATGAATAACGGTTTGGTTGATGCGAGTGATTTTGATGACGAGCGTAATGGCTGGCCTGTTGAACAAGTCTGGAAAGAAATGCATAAGCTTTTGCCATTCTCACCGGATTCAGTCGTCACTCATGGTGATTTCTCACTTGATAACCTTATTTTTGACGAGGGGAAATTAATAGGTTGTATTGATGTTGGACGAGTCGGAATCGCAGACCGATACCAGGATCTTGCCATCCTATGGAACTGCCTCGGTGAGTTTTCTCCTTCATTACAGAAACGGCTTTTTCAAAAATATGGTATTGATAATCCTGATATGAATAAATTGCAGTTTCATTTGATGCTCGATGAGTTTTTCTAATCAGAATTGGTTAATTGGTTGTAACACTGGCAGAGCATTACGCTGACTTGACGGGACGGCGCTTCCCTACCCTCATGGCCGCCTCCCAGGAATCGACCCAGGTGCTTATCGTGGACATAATCCTTTACTCATAAATTTATCTTATTCCATTATTGTACCTGTCACGCAAAACTTGCAGAAAAGCCATAAACGCAGGAGAATCCTGTCGGCGGTGAGGATAATAAATATGGTAGCCGTCAAAATATGGACACCACTCGGTCAGAACAGCAATCAGCTTGCCGCTTTTGATATATCCATCTGCAACATACTCGGGAATATAGGCAATCCCCAGCCCGTCTAATGCTGCATCGAGCTGATGAATCGTGCTGTTCGCAATATATTGCCCTTTGACTTTCAGACTGAATTTCTGAGCATCTTTCTCGAATTCCCAGGCGTACAATCCACTCGTATCAGAATAGCGGACGTTAATGCAGTTGTGGTTCAAAAGATCCTGCGGCTTCCTGGGCTTAGCATAACGCTTAAAATGGCACTGTTGCAAAGTTAGCGATGAGGCAGCCTTTTGTCTTATTCAAAGGCCTTACATTTCAAAAACTCTGCTTACCAGGCGCATTTCGCCCAGGGGATCACCATAATAAAATGCTGAGGCCTGGC
>NZ_VOZC01000050.1:0-1487 GCF_013419975.1 Acinetobacter sp. YH12041
CACCCCTATCCACAAGTCATCCCCTGGCTTTTCAACGACAGTGGGTTCGGTCCTCCAGTTAGTGTTACCCAACCTTCAACCTGCTCATGGATAGATCACCCGGTTTCGGGTCTATACCCAGCAACTAAACGCCCTATTAAGACTCGATTTCTCTACGGCTCCCCTATTCGGTTAACCTCGCTACTGAATATAAGTCGCTGACCCATTATACAAAAGGTACGCAGTCACCACACAAAGTGGCTCCCACTGCTTGTATGCATGCGGTTTCAGGATCTATTTCACTCCCCTCACAGGGGTTCTTTTCGCCTTTCCCTCACGGTACTGGTTCACTATCGGTCAGTCAGGAGTATTTAGCCTTAGAGGATGGTCCCCCTATATTCAGACAAGGTTTCACGTGCCTCGCCCTACTCGACATCATCATATCAGCCCTTTCGTGTACAGGACTATCACCCACTATGGTTGCACTTCCCAGAGCATTCCACTAAAACTGATATGACTTAATGGGCTGTTCCCCTTTCGCTCGCCGCTACTGAGGGAATCTCAATTGATTTCTTTTCCTACGGATACTGAGATGTTTCACTTCTCCGCGTTCGCCTCATAAACCTATGTATTCAGTTTATGATACCGACCTTATAGCCGGTGGGTTTCCCCATTCAGACATCTCCGGATCACAGGATATTTGCCGCCTCCCCGGAGCTTTTCGCAGGCTATCACGTCTTTCTTCGCCTCTGACTGCCAAGGCATCCACCACATGCACTTAATTACTTGACTATACAACCCCAAACAGTCGTTTATCCCACAAGTAAGATAAGCAACAGATTATGATGATTACTCATCACTCTCATACAGTTGGCGTCTCGTAGATTTAACTACTGTACAGCTTCAATTAGATTCATATACCAAAACGCTTGATTCAGTTAATTTCGCTAGTTCTCATTCAATCACTTCAACAATCAATCTTGCGATCTCTCGTTTCCGCTCTTGTATGAGTATGAACAAATTATTTCAACTCAAATATATTCTGTTAATGATTTAATGCATCCTCGTCGGATTGCATTACTGTGATAAATCACAGAGATTATCAAGTGGTGCGTATTCTAACGCTTCTACTTGTTAATCTCTAGGATCTAAACACTTGATCGCTTAAGGACTAGGCTAACAACCGTTTGATTGTTTATTTTAGCTTCGTTCTTTATACATTCCGTAGGAATGTATGGTGGAGACTAGGAGAGTCGAACTCCTGACCTCCTGCGTGCAAAGCAGGCGCTCTACCAACTAAGCTAAGTCCCCAGCTTATCAATAAGTCAATGTTCTGATTGTCTGTTTGCTGCATTTTATTCAAATGCTTTGTTAGTCAGAATGGTGGGTCTGACAAGACTTGAACTTGTGACCCCACGCTTATCAAGCGTGTGCTCTAACCAACTGAGCTACAGACCCTCAGATACATCGTCATGAAGAACAACTTGTTGTGGATTCTTACCAATCGT
>NZ_VOZC01000051.1:0-1315 GCF_013419975.1 Acinetobacter sp. YH12041
TTGCTGTTCCAATTCTTCATGCTGTTGTTGAATATGATTGAGAACTGCACCTAAACGTTTATTCTCAACAATCTCTCGCTGGTTAAGCTGACTTAATTTATCGAAGATGCTGTAATTGATTTTTCTTCCCTGATATTCAATCGCGACTGTACCATCCGGGTATTCCAGGAACTCAAGATACTTACTAATCAATCTTTGGTTTTCTTCCGTGTTTTCCAGGAGATATACGCATTTATCATAAGTAATCGTCAGGCTATTCGTGACTCTGCGGGGTTCACGCCAGGTAAAAATATCATCTAATTCTTCGGCTGTTTCAGTGACAGTCCGGTGTAGATCCTTGGGATTAAAGGCCATCTTGGCAAACTTCTGATTGAATTGCTCAATGAAGCAGGGTAGCCAGGCATTCGCTTGTTCAATCGAACAGATGCCTTCCAGGCGCATTTCTTTGATCAGACGGTCCTGAAGCGTTCTATTGGCTCGTTCTACACGGCCTTTGGCCTGTGGTGAATTAGCGAAGATAATATCGATATTCAGGGTGCTGAGTACGCGCCCAAATTGCGTAATCTTGGTGTCTTTCTTGCTGCTTTGATTCACCCTGAAGACTGAATGTTTATCGCTGTAGAAGGCTAAAGGCTTACCATGCTGCTCAACATACAAACGTGTTGAAATCATATAGTCAAAGGCTGATTCTGACTCACAGAAGCGTAAGTGCTGCAATTTTCCTGTGGCGTCATCGATAAACACCAATAGACAGCATTTAGGGGCTCTTCCTTCAAACCAGTCATGATGTGAGCCATCAATTTGGATCAGTTCACCATAACAGTCCCGGTTATAACGAGGCTGATATGGGCGTTTCAGGCGTTTGGAGCGAGGAATCCATAAATCGGCTGCAATCATCCAGGAACGCAGGGTTTCCACTGAAATATCGAATCCATGAATGGTAGTCAGCTTTTCATGCGCTAAAGTGGGTCCGAAACCATGGAATTGCTCAGCAACCATATTGAGGCACTTGAGCCTGAGTTCTTCAGGAAGCCTGGAATTGCTGGTTTGACCACGACCGGCATGGGCTAATGCAGCTGGGCCTTGAGCTTTGTATTTTTGCAGTAAACGCCTGATCTGACGTTCTGAAATATGAAGTAGCTGAGCAGCCTGGGATTGAGTTATGCGTTGATCGCAGATTTCCTGCACGACCGACAATCGTTTAAGTTCTTTATCCGACATAGACACCAACATATCAAACCGTCCGCTTCGATAATCGCAAAAGCGCATATTCTAAAAGCGGACATTTTTACTTTGGAGAAACCGGACATTTCTA
>NZ_VOZC01000052.1:0-1210 GCF_013419975.1 Acinetobacter sp. YH12041
TGGTGGGTCTGACAAGACTTGAACTTGTGACCCCACGCTTATCAAGCGTGTGCTCTAACCAACTGAGCTACAGACCCTCAGATACATCGTCATGAAGAACAACTTGTTGTGGATTCTTACCAATCGTCAATCTTTCGTTAAGGAGGTGATCCAGCCGCAGGTTCCCCTACGGCTACCTTGTTACGACTTCACCCCAGTCATCGGCCACACCGTGGTAAGCGTCCTCCCTAAGGTTAGACTACCTACTTCTGGTGCAACAAACTCCCATGGTGTGACGGGCGGTGTGTACAAGGCCCGGGAACGTATTCACCGCGGCATTCTGATCCGCGATTACTAGCGATTCCGACTTCACGCAGTCGAGTTGCAGACTGCGATCCGGACTACGATCGGCTTTTTGAGATTAGCATCTGCTCGCGCAGTAGCAACCCTTTGTACCGACCATTGTAGCACGTGTGTAGCCCTGGCCGTAAGGGCCATGATGACTTGACGTCGTCCCCGCCTTCCTCCAGTTTGTCACTGGCAGTATCCTTAAAGTTCCCACCCGAAGTGCTGGCAAATAAGGAAAAGGGTTGCGCTCGTTGCGGGACTTAACCCAACATCTCACGACACGAGCTGACGACAGCCATGCAGCACCTGTATCAGAGTTCCCGAAGGCACCAATCCATCTCTGGAAAGTTCTCTGTATGTCAAGGCCAGGTAAGGTTCTTCGCGTTGCATCGAATTAAACCACATGCTCCACCGCTTGTGCGGGCCCCCGTCAATTCATTTGAGTTTTAGTCTTGCGACCGTACTCCCCAGGCGGTCTACTTATCGCGTTAGCTGCGCCACTAAAGCCTCAAGGGCCCCAACGGCTAGTAGACATCGTTTACGGCATGGACTACCAGGGTATCTAATCCTGTTTGCTCCCCATGCTTTCGCACCTCAGTGTCAGTATTAGGCCAGATGGCTGCCTTCGCCATCGGTATTCCTCCAGATCTCTACGCATTTCACCGCTACACCTGGAATTCTACCATCCTCTCCCATACTCTAGCTAACCAGTATCGAATGCAATTCCCAAGTTAAGCTCGGGGATTTCACATTTGACTTAATTAGCCACCTACGCGCGCTTTACGCCCAGTAAATCCGATTAACGCTTGCACCCTCTGTATTACCGCGGCTGCTGGCACAGAGTTAGCCGGTGCTTATTCTGCGAGTAACGTCCACTTATCCC
>NZ_VOZC01000005.1:0-260252 GCF_013419975.1 Acinetobacter sp. YH12041
TCCAAATTGGATTGAATATCTCTCAGACTTTGCCTACAAGAGAATTGAGACATCAATATGGCAATAAACTGATCCCACCGGGAAGCCGCTCTAAATTTCTGTCCAACATGGTGTACTTTAGCAAGTTCTTCAAAATCCTGTCGCACAACAGGTTTAATTAGCTCATGAAATACGGTATTCTGATGTGACAAAACCTGAATCCTGGTCGTTAAAGTGTTTGTTTGCACTCATATTTTAACTGTTAGGACTCAGGTTTTTTTATTTAAAGCAAACTATGGGACAGCAGTGAACTCAAGGTTCTCTTTTTTAATATATTTTTCTCAGTTTGGTGCGTGATATTTATACCAATGTGCTGCAATATCACCCCGTCGGCAAATCCACACCTTTTCATGACCTTGCACATAATCGAGGAACTTTTGTAGGGCTTTAAAGCGTCCTGGCCGCCCTAAAATACGACAATGCATCCCGATCGATAGCATTTTTGGTTCAGTTTCACCTTCAGCATAGAGCACATCGAAGGCATCTTTTAAATATTGATAGAATTGCTCCCCGCTATTAAAGCCGCCCGGTGAACTAAATTTCATATCATTGCTTTCTAAAGTATAGGGGATGATCAAATGAGGGCGTGTTTCACCTGCCTGATTGGTCAATGTACTCCAAAATGGCAAGTCATCTCCATAGTTGTCGCAATCATATTGAATCTGAGGAAATTCAGCCAGTAACTGACGGGTATTTGGACTATCACGACCGGTATACCAGCCAGTCGGTGCTTTGCCGAACAGGGTTTCCAGTACGCTAATCGCCTGATCCATATATTGGCGTTCAAGCTCAATTGGCATGTCCTGATAATGCACCCAGCGCTGACCATGTGACACTACATCATAATTGGCTTCTTTAATCGCTTCGACTATATAAGGGTTGCGGATTAAAGCCATCCCAACCCCAAAAATAGTCATCGGCAGATTACGCTTTTTAAACTCGTTATGAATGCGCCAGAAACCTGCACGTGAGCCATATTCATACATGGAATCCATCGACATGTGTTTGTCTGGAAAGCTAGCCGCGCCGATAATTTCAGATAAAAATTGTTCTGAACCGGCATCACCATGTTCAATGTGGTTTTCACCACCTTCTTCATAATTCAGTACAAACTGAACTGCGACACGGGCCTGATTGGGCCATTCTACTTTAGGTACATCACCATGATAGCCAATCAAGTCACGTGAATAAGGCTGGTTTCGAATTTGATCTATGAGTTCTTGTCCGCGTAGATAGGTACTGGTCACGTTTAATCCCTGATGTGTTATATCAAACAGTAAAATTGAATAAGGGTGACAAGCAATTTATGCGCCAAAAAGGATCATTAAATTTTCATGAAGTTTCATTAATAGTTCGATCTAATCTAGGATGATTAGGAACTGTAAGACCATAATTATTGAATATTCTTTCTACTCTAAAATAGGAAATTTTATTTTTACTACATATCTTTTTAAGTTTTTCCTCATCTTTGGATGAAATTTTAATTCCACCAATTACAGTACAAATTAAATCTGTATAAGGAATTTTTTGGATCGGTTCATTTGTATAAGGTCTTAAAATTCTAAACTCTTTTTCATAGCTCCATTCTTCAGATTTCGTTGTATAGATCTCTAATATTTTCCATTTAGGTGATCCTAGACAGTATCGTGGACAACCAGCCCCTCTAAACTTTTAATATATTTCTGTTCAAAGGCTTCTGGACTTAACCAGCCGTTTGCAGAATGTCTTCTGACTCGATTGTAATAAATTTCAATATAGTCAAACAAGACAGCATTCGCTTCTTTTCGAGTCGAAAACACACTGCCATGTACCACATGACCTTTTAATGTATGAAAGAAGCTTTCAGTCACTGCATTATCCCAACAGTTTCCACGTCTAGACATACTCTGAGTACAATCATTTTTCAGTAACAGCGCTCTAAAATCACGACTACAGTACTGTGAGCCTTGGTCCGAATGAACCATAACACCAGTTGGATAACCCTGACGAGCCATTGCATAGTTAAACGTATCACACACCAACTGGCGGTCTATTCGATGGCTGGTTTGCCACCCCACGATACGACGGCTAAATAAATCTAGCATCACACATAAATACAACCAACCTTCTTTAGTGCGGATATAGGTAATGTCTGTTGTCCAGACTTTATTAGGCTGAGTAGCTGTAAATTGGCGATCCAACAAGTTGGGTGCTGTAGGCAAACGATGGGTTGAATCAGTCGTATGCTTGTATTTACGTGCAATCCTGCTACGTAAACCAAGCTTTTTTAGGATCCTTCCAATAGTACGTTCGCTCATGTTGTAACCTAAATCATGCATGTCATGTACTAATGAAGGTGCACCCAATCGTGCATGATGCTGCCAATATACGGCTTTTAAGTCATTATATTTCTGTGCCGTAATGGCTTGATGTTTTCGCCAGGCATAATAGCCTGAAGTGCTGACACCTAGGTATTTACAGGCAGAAGATACGGTGACTTCATTCATATCTAGATCTTGAATTACCGTGTACTTTTCTTGGCATGATCTGTTAGAAAGTACACATGCGCTTTTTTTAAGATGTCATTGGCTTCCTTGAGCTGTTTGACTTCTTTCTCTAATTCCACGATCCGCTGTTGTTCTGGTGAAAGTTGACGTTTGCTTGAACCTGCCGGATTCGTTTCACGAATCCATTTATCTAATGTTGAATAACCCACACCTAATTTCTGGGCGATTGCAGCTACAGACTCGTGTGAGTTTGAAAGTGCATAATCAATCGCTTGCTGTTTAAATTCGGGACTAAAACGTTTAGCCATTTCTTGAATCTCCAAAGATTAAAGTTACGTTATCTTTAGAGGGATGTGCTGTCCATTATTTTGTCTAGGATCACTTTTTAAACATACTCATCAAGATCAAAAATAAGAAAATACCCCTCATCCTAACCTTCTCCCAAAGGGAGAAGGAACTTTCCAAGAATTTATTTAAATAGTGGAAATTCCCTCTCCTTTAAGGAGAGGGTCAGGGAGAGGTAATTAAAACAAGAAATACCTTTGCGCCATTGGCAACACTTCCGCTGGCTCACAAGTCAAATGCACACCATCGGCACGAACCTCATAAGTTTCTGGATGCACTTCCATGACAGGACAGTAACTATTATGTTTCATATCCTGTTTAGTGACCTGGCGTGTCGCTTTACATGGTGAAATCAACTTTTTCAGACCTAATTTTTCATGTACGCCATTCTCAATTGCAACTTGTGACAGGAACGTAATACAGGTGTTATGCACACCTCGCGGATAAGCCCCAAACATCGGACGGTAATGCACTGGCTGTGGCGTTGGAATAGAAGCATTAATATCACCCATTGGTGCTGCTGCAATCATGCCACCTTTAATAATCATGGATGGTTTCACCCCAAAGAATGCAGGTTTCCACAGTACCAGATCGGCTAACTTACCTTCTTCAACAGAGCCGATTTCATGGCTTAAACCGTGAGTAATTGCAGGATTAATCGTATATTTGGCGATATAACGTTTGACCCGGTTATTGTCCCTATAGGCTGTATCACCTTCCAAAGGCCCACGTTGCACTTTCATTTTATGCGCCGTCTGCCAAGTCCGTAAAATTACTTCACCCACACGACCCATCGCCTGAGAGTCTGATGACATCATGGCAATCGCACCCATATCCTGCAATATATCTTCTGCAGCAATGGTTTCGCGTCGGATACGGCTTTCTGCAAAGGCCACATCTTCTGCAATCGCTGGATCTAAATGGTGACAGACCATCAACATGTCTAAATGTTCATCGATGGTATTGACGGTATATGGACGAGTTGGATTAGTTGAAGATGGCAATACATTCGGTTGACCAATGGCTTTTAGAATGTCCGGTGCATGTCCGCCACCTGCACCTTCAGTATGATAAGTATGAATGGTTCGATTTTTAAAAGCTGCTAAAGTTTCTTCTAGAAAGCCACTTTCGTTTAGTGTGTCAGTGTGAATCGCGACCTGCACATCGTACTGGTCGGCCACAGTGAGACAGTTATCAATCGCTGCTGGTGTCGAGCCCCAATCTTCATGCAATTTTAAACCCACTACACCAGCTTTAATTTGTTCTGCAATTGGCTCTGGCTGGCTCAAGTTACCTTTACCCAATAAACCAATATTCATTGGTAAATCATCAATCGCTTGTAGCATTGTGGCAATATGCCAAGGCCCTGGAGTCACGGTTGTCGCAGAAGTTCCAGCTGCCGGACCTGTACCGCCGCCGACCATCGTGGTTGTGCCAGACATCAGTGCCGTTTCAACTTGCTGCGGACAGATCCAGTGAATATGGGTATCAATTCCGCCAGCTGTTAATATTTGTCCTTCACCAGCAATGACCTCAGTTGCAGCACCCAATGGAATAGTGATATTCGGCTGAATATCCGGATTACCGGCTTTACCAATTTTCCAGATTCGGCCGTTTTTTAAGCCCACATCGGCCTTTACAATGCCCCACCAGTCGACAATTAGCGTATTTGTAATGACAGTGTCAGCCACTTCGGATGACAAAAGTTGTGATTGACCCATACCATCACGAATGACCTTGCCACCACCAAATTTAACTTCTTCACCATAAGTGGTGAAATCCTGTTCGACTTCAATGAATAATTCAGTATCAGCTAGACGAACACGATCCCCGACTGTTGGTCCAAACATTTCGGCATAAGCACGACGTGACATTTTCATGATTTATAAACCTTTATAATTCTGCTGCAATTTTTATGAATCGAGCTTGCCCATGACCCGCCCGGCGAAACCATAAACTTCACGTTTCCCAGCCAGTGCGACCAGTTCCACATCACGTTTCTGCCCTGGCTCAAAACGAATCGCCGTACCGGCAGCAATATTTAAGCGAAAGCCTTTGCCCAGCTCACGATCAAACTGCAAGGCATCATTTGCTTCGGCAAAATGGAAATGTGATCCGACCTGAATCGGTCGATCACCAATATTAGCGACAGTCACCTTCAAAATTTCCCGACCGACATTCATTTCAATATCGCTCTCAGGTGTAAAAATTTCCCCTGGAATCATATGCTGCTCCTATACGATCGGTTGATGGACAGTGACCAGCTTTGATCCATCTGGAAAGGTTGCCTCGACCTGCACTTCTGCAATCATTTCCGGAATGCCTTCCATGACATCATCACGTGTCAATAAGGTCGTACCGTAATGCATTAATTCACTGACCGTCATGCCATCACGCGCGCCTTCAAGCAATGCTGCAGAAATATAGGCAATGGCTTCCGGATAATTCAGCTTTAAACCTCGGGCTTTACGACGCTCTGCTACCAGACCCGCAGTAAAAATCAGCAGTTTATCTTTTTCTGTAGGATTGAGTTCCATAACTGGTTCCTCATTGATATATATGTATTTCTAAGCAAAATATGTGCAAGATTCGATATTTGGTGTTCTCTCTCCCTTTGGGAGGGAGTTAGAGGGAGGGTTTTAATAAATGTTTAATCACCTCTCCCTAACCCTCTCCTATAAGGAGAGGGAATTAAAGGATTACGTCCGCCAAATCCTCGGAAATGCCTCATCCAGACCGAACCAGTAACGTCTTAATCGAGCGCGAATTGCAGCAAAACCATCATGGCATTGACGGACATTATCTCCCAGAAAACGTGCACTAATTACATCGCCAAGCAAAGTCAAGGTAATCGGTACATCCATCCGCATAATAAGCTCACGAATTAAATCGAGATGCTGTTCCAGATAAAAACTCGCGCGATATTTTTCAGGCGGTACAGCCCAGAAGCTACCCATCACCGCATGTCCATTCATACCTAGACATGAACTGAGCCAGCGGTCATTGCCCTTAAAATTCAAGGTGTCTGCAACCAGCAATTTGTCTTTGCGCCAAAGCTGAAACCGGTTTTGATAAGCTCCCTGTGCAAACTGCTCATCTCGTGCCTGACGGCCGATCACCAACATATCCCAACCAATAAAACTGGCTGCTGCATCTAAGTGGACGATTGTTTCGGAACTGGCATTAGCCCCATCAAATAGCATAGTTTCTTGAGGTAGCCATTCAAAAATGGCATTGTCATTTAAACGGATATGAATGTGCTGAAAAGCCTGCTTGCCATTGGTTCTGTACCATTTACCCGCACCCGGTGTAGTCACCAAGGCATGGGCATTGGCATCCACCTGCATATCAAAAGTGAGATGATCTCCACCGGCGATCCCTGCTGGCGGATGCACGATAATGGCATGGCAAATCCCATTGGCTTCTGGCCATAACATTTTCTGGATGCGTACCGGTCCATGATGCCTGCGATGTTGCAAAATGGTTCGTGCAGTCTGTTGCTGTGCCTGAAATCCCATTTCCAGACGTGCATACCATAAGTTCTGCTGCGTGCTTTTTTCTGCCAGTTCGTACATCAACAAATCAATCCAATATCATCTGAAAATGATTTTCCAGGCATTAAGCCAGGCCAATGACAGCAACAACTGCAGCTAGACCACCAACGATCTGCTTGCCATAAGGCATATATTTTTTCACGAATGCACCTAGAGCCAAGCCTGCACCATAAATCAAAGCCATTGCTGAAACCATACCGACAATTAATAGCGATACATGTCCACCTTGACCCAGTTCACTTCCATGCGCTACGCCGTGGAAGCTGGCCAATAAGATTGCAGCGACAGGCAAAACCTTATTCGATTTAGTCCATAGCGCAACAGCTAAAATAACCAGTGAAGCGATGATGCCTGACTCAGCCAGTGAAGTTGAAAGCAGACCCTTGCTACCGAGCACAAAGCCTGCAACCATCGCTACTGCAAGACCGATGAGACCCGTGATTTTCCAGCGCTGATTTGTAGTCCACATCAATACACCAAAAGCAATTGCCATCATCAGGTGATCTAAACCGGTAAAAGGATGGACAAAGCCAGACCAGAATCCATTGTGATGGTCATGTCCCGCGTGAGCCATTGCCAACATAGGTAAAGCAGCAATACCTGCGACCAGTAACTGTTTGAATAGACGCATGATGAATTTCCCCTTAAGACTTAAATAAACCTTGTTTTTCGATAAAGCTGATAATCTCGTTCAAGCCATCTTGTGTTTTCATATTAGAAAATAAAAATGGTTTATCGCCACGCATCCGCTTCGCGTCCTGATCCATCACCTCTAGGCTGGCACCGACCATTGGCGCCAAATCTGTTTTATTGATAATCAGCAAATCCGACTTGGTAATTCCAGGACCACCTTTACGTGGAATTTTCTCGCCACCGGCAACATCGATCACGTATAAAGTGAGATCAGATAATTCCGGGCTAAAGGTTGCCGCAAGGTTATCGCCACCACTTTCAATAATGATCAGCTCCAGCCCATCAAACTTTTCACACAAATCATCAATCGCAGCTAGGTTAATGGACGCATCTTCACGAATCGCAGTATGTGGGCAACCACCTGTTTCTACACCCACGATACGGTCTGGCGACATCGCTTCATGACGGGTTAAAAAGTTCGAGTCTTCTTTGGTGTAGATGTCATTGGTCACCACTGCCATATTGTATTTTTCACGCAGTGCAAGACATAAATTCAGGGTTAAAGCCGTTTTACCTGATCCAACCGGACCACCAATTCCAACGCGTAATGGACTACGTTCTGACATGTTGATTTCCTTTTTTACAATTTCTTGGCACCAGTTTTAATGATGCTTTTCAATCTTTTTACTGCTGCTCTGGTCTGAAGATTACGACCGAAATAAGCGTGAATACTGGGTTTCATGCGACATGCTCAACATGGCATATTGCGGCAATGCGCTGCTGATTTCATAATCGTTCAAAGCTAATGCAGCCTGTACAGCTTCAGGAATTTCCTGATGTAATTGCCAAATAATCCGCTGCCCGCTCATTTGCCCGAGTGGAATGGTTTTTACTGCTGCCAGCACCTGATTTTCCAAAACCGTAAAGCTATAAGCAGTTAATACATCGGCAAGATCTAAACCCAGCTCACCACATAAATGTGCATACACCGGCACAAACCCTAATTGCTTTTTTACGCTCGGCGGCTGCTTTAACACATCTCTAATCCATGCATTCAAGGAAAATGCCAACTGCTGTGATTCAGCCAGTAATTCTTTGGATTCTCGGCTGGCCCGATACAGTTCTGCCCAATAGTGAAATTTTTCAGGATTATTAAAAGACTCCACCAGACGCTTGAATACGGGAAGCTCAAAACGCACCAGCAGCATTTCCAATACTTCTTGGAAATAGCTCACACAAGAGGCTTCATCATGCACCATGCCTTTTTCGATAGCGCTTTCCACCCCTTGTGAATAACAGTACGCTCCAATCGGCAATGCCGTTGAAGATAAAGTCAGCAAGCTGAGCAGTTGAGACGCATTAGTGATGGACATGATGTAAAGCCTTGATTGGGCTTAAACGGTGATCATGTTGATGCTGTGCATAAGCACCACTTTCAGGTTCAAATGGGTGCATGACTTCCTGAACTTCAAGACCTAAGCCTTGCACCATTTCAGCCAGTACATGATCCGGTTCAAAGTACAATGCAGTAGGTGTTAACATGAGAGGAACATGACGATTCCCCAGGTGATAGGCTGCTTTTAATAAGTCAAAGCTATTGTTTGTAGTTACCTGCATCAATTTTTCAGGTTTTGCATCGACTCGAAGAATGTCACCCTGTTCAGTTGCTATAAAATAACCACTACGCAAGATTCCAGTACGTGGTAAATCTGCACCAATATCGACACCATTTTTTAAAGTTGCACGAAAACGGCTCTTTTGTCGTGTATCGAATGTGAGTTCAAGAGACTCAAAATCACTTTCTGGTGCAATGTTTTCCAAACGTTGCGTATAAATTTTCATAACTACCCTACTGATGCTGATAAATCCTGTATTTGTTCCAAATTGAAACCAAATATTTTTAGCATTTAAAATTTGCATCAAAATAAAGCAGTTATCGTGCCAACTTGGATTTTAGTTATTTATTCATCTCTGTTAATTTCGTTTTGTGATACCCATTGCATAAAATAAATGTTATCTCAAGGATTGAGATCAGCTTTAACAGGATTAGTTTGAAAAATTTAAATAAGGCTTTAAATTCCGTTATAGTTCAAAAATCACAAACATAAATATGACCAATAAAATGATTAAAAATTTTTCTGTTTTAGCACTTTTAATTCTTTTACTACCATTGGCACATGCCGATTTTTCAATTGAACAAGAAATTCGAGGTGGCTGTAATAAAGTCAAAGCTTATGGCTTGTTAGGCAAAAAATATTATGATCAAAAACAATATAAAAAAGCTCTTGATCAATTTCAAGATCAAGCCTCTTGGACATCTTTCTGTTTATTAAATCAAGAAGATAGTAGGATGAAACTATCTGAACAGGATGTTGTTATAGCCAATAATAATGTGGGTTTGACTTATGCCAAGTTAGGAAAACCACTTTGGGCTCGTGCCTGGTTCTTACTTAATCCAGAAGCAACATCGAGCCAGTTTAACTTAAGTAAATTACCTACGCCCAAAGCATCTCATAGTTTAAGTGGTCAGTATATTCGCAGTAATCGTTTTGGCTTCTGGGATACCATTACAGTAACGAAAAACCAAAGTTACTATGAAATTAGTTATGAAGGATTATACTTTCCTTATCGAGGATTGATTTCTGGTCCAAATATGGGCGAATTTATCACTTACATGGCTCTGGATCAGAAAAAAACAACATATAAAACTGAAGATTGTAAAATTGATTTAGCTTTTAATTTTGATAAAAAATATGGACAACAGATTCTTGTAAAACAGTCAGGCATAAGTCCTGATTGTGGTTTTGGCTATAATGTCTCATCTGAAGGGACTTATTTAAAAGTAGAAAAATAATCATGAATAGACAATCCCTCTCCTGATCAAATCTAAAATATAAATGTTTAAATTTTTGCAAGAGAGGATTTGAGCTAGAAAAAATTAAATCGCCACTAAATCGCGAATCCCTTTTTCCGGCATTTCACTTCCAACACCCTGAGCAATCACTTGTCCACGTGCCATAACCGTATAACCATCTGCCAGTTCTTCAGCAAAGTCATAGAACTGTTCCACCAGAACAATTGCCATTTCACCGCCATCAGCCAGCTTACGAATTACCCGACCAATATCTTTAATGATAGATGGCTGAATCCCCTCAGTCGGTTCATCCAAAATGAGCACACGCGGTTCAGATGCCAATGCGCGGGCAATCGCCAGTTGTTGTTGCTGGCCACCGGATAAGTCACCACCGCGTCGATATTTCATTTCCTCTAATACCGGAAAAATCTCATAGAGATGTTCCGGTACTTTACGAGTTTTGGTTCCTTTAAATTTCGCCATGCCAATCAGAATATTTTCTTCAACGGTTAACGTCGAAAAAATATCTCGTCCTTGTGGCACATAAGCCAAACCAGCCCGAACCCGCTGTTCAGGACTCAGTTTGGCAATATCTTTGCCATCTAAAAGAATCTGACCTGATTTGATGGGCAAAATTCCCATTAGACATTTAAGTAGTGTCGTTTTACCAACGCCGTTACGACCTAGTACCACTGAGCACTCACCAACAGGCGCATTGAAAGACACATCACGTAAAATGTGACTACCGCCATAAAACTGATTTACCTCTTTAACTTCTAGCATCAGTCAGCCCCTTAACGTCCAAGATACTTTTCAATAACATCTTCATTGGCCTGGACTTCTGCCAATGTACCTTCAGCCAGAATCGCCCCTTGTGCCAGCACCGTGACTTTCTCACTAATAGTATCGATGAAGCTCATATCGTGTTCGACGACTACCAGGGTATGATTCTTTTTCAGTTCCAGACACAGTTCAGCAGTCCGTTCAGTTTCAGCATCAGTCATCCCTGCCACTGGTTCATCCAGTAAAATCAGTTTTGGACGTTGCATCAGCAGCATGCCAATTTCCAACCATTGTTTCTGGCCGTGAGATAAAAGCCCTGCAGGTTTGTGAATAAATTCCTGCAAGCGGATCTGCTGTAAGGATTCATCCAAGGCATTTTGTGCATCCGGATCGAGCTTGCTGAAAAAGCTTTTTTTCACCCGTTTATCTTTAGGTGCAGCCAAGAGCAGATTTTCCATCACGGTGAAATTTTCAAACACTGTCGGTTTCTGGAATTTACGCCCGATACCAGCTTCTGCAATTTCTTCAGTACTCATTTTCGCCAGATTATAGGTTTGGCCAAAAAATGCAGAACCTTCAGTAGGACGGGTTTTCCCGGTAATGACATCCATCAACGTGGTTTTACCCGCGCCGTTTGGCCCAATGATGCAGCGCAATTCACCTTCTTCGATATACAGCGATAAATCATTTAAAGCACGGAAAGCATCAAACCAGACACTGACTTTTTCCAGATAAAGTGCGATCCCATGGCTAAAATCTGGCCCTTGCTCTTTTGGTCGGCCATAGCCTTCAGAAGCATGGCCGCCATGAGGTTGTAAAATTTCACTCATTCGCTACGCTCCTTTTTAAAACGGTCAAATAATCCAATCACGCCTTTAGGCAGGAAGATGGTGACCACAATAAATAATGCCCCCAGAATTAATAACCAGGCTTCTGGATAAGCGACAGTAAAGTAAGTTTTAACTGCATTAATTAAGCCTGCACCCAGGATCGGACCGATCAAGGTACCGCGACCGCCAGCCGCTACCCAGACTGCCATTTCAATCGAGTTCACCGGATTCATTTCGCTCGGATTAATAATCCCGGCTTGTGGTACATACAGTGCACCAGCGATACCTGCAATCACAGCAGATAATACCCAGGCTGAAAGCTTGTACCATAAGGTGCGGTAACCTAAATATTGCAGACGGTTTTCACTATCACGAATCGCGCCAAGCACACGACCATAAGGTTTATTCATTAAATGGCGTAGACCAACAAAGCACAGCAATAACACCAGAGCCGTGATAAAACATAGGCTGGCACGCATCGGTGCTGATGTGATGTCCATGCCTAAAATGGTTTTGAAACCGGTAAAACCGTTATTCCCGCCAAAGCCTGTTTCATTGCGGAAGAATAAAAGTGCTGCCGCAAAAGTCATCGCCTGAGTAATAATCGAGAAGTAAACGCCTTTGATTTTTGAGCGGAAAGCAAAGAAGCCGAAAATAAAGGCAATTAGTCCTGGTACCAAGACCACAAGTATCATGGCCCACCAGAAATGATTAGTCCCCACCCAAAACCAGGGTAATTCAGTCCAGCTCAGAAAACGCATAAAGTCAGGCAAACCATCACCTGCTGATTGACGCATTAGATACATCCCAAAGGCATAACCACCCAAGGCAAAGTACAGGCCATGACCTAAACTTAAAATACCGGCATAGCCCCAGACCAGATCAAGTGCTAAAGCCACCAATGCCAAGCACATGATCTTGCCGATCAAAGTGACCCAATAAGCAGACAGATGCAGGCTCGAATCCGCTGGCAATAAATGTAACCATGGCAAGGCCAGTAAAATAACAAAACAGATCGCAATTGCGAGTGCGCTATAAGGTTTATCTGAAAGTAATGATGTGATTTTCATAGGCTTACTCCACAAAGCGTCCTTTAATGGCAAACAAACCTTGTGGACGTTTCTGAATAAACAAAATCACAAGAACCAAGAGAATAATTTTTGCCAATACTGCACCCATACCAATTTCCAGTACGGTACCACTGACACCCAGTCCCAAAGCGGCAAGAACTGCACCCCATACCTGACCAACACCACCGACAACAACCACAAGGAAAGCATCGATAATGTAGTTCTGGCCCAAATCTGGCCCAACATTACCCACTTGAGCCAAGGCACAGCCGGCAAGACCGGCAAGACCTGAACCCAGACCAAATGCCATCATGTCAATCCGGCTGGATCGGATACCGACAGCACGAGCCATTTGACGGTTTTGCGTTACGGCACGGACAAATAAACCAAAACGGGTTTTATTCAGTAGATAAACAAGTAGCAGCAAGACAGCTACAGTAAAGACAATAATTGCAATACGGTTATAAGGCAGCATCAGGCTTGGAGTAATCGAGATCCCGCCTGAAAGCCATGAAATGTTAGAAACTTCGACATTTTGTGCCCCAAAGATCATCCGCACCACTTGCATCAGGATCAGGCTCACCCCAAAGGTTGCCAATAAGGTTTCCAGTTGACGGCCATATAAAGGACGAATCACGGTACGTTCGATCAGCATGCCAATCGCTGCACTGACAATAAATGCCGCAGGAATCGCTGCGATCAGATACCAATCTACCAAACCACTAAAATGCGATTTAAAGAAACTTTGCACTACATAAGTGGTATACGCCCCGATCATGATCAGCTCGCCATGCGCCATATTAATGACACCAAGCAAGCCATATGTAATGGCTAATCCTAAAGCCGCAAGCAATAAAATACTGGCAGTACTTAAACCGGAAAATACATGTCCAGCCCATTCACTGGCCTGAATTCGGGTTTTGATACTACTTCTGGCATCGACCAGCGCTGCTTTTAAATCAGGATGCAGATTTGGCTGAGCCAGTTCATTTTCAACCAGTGCAAGAACGTCTGGTCTGTTGGAATCTTTTAAAACTTTTGCCGCTTCTATTTTGGTCAGGACATTTTCAGATTGATAATCCAGACGTGCTTTTAACTGGGCAAAACGTGATTTAACCGTATTGTTTTTTTCATTTAAATACATCTGATTGATGGCTTTAGCATCAAGTTCGGACAAGTTATTTTCCAGAATATCAATCGCCTCAAGTCGCTGAGAGGCTTCTTCTGAATTTAATTTCTTTTTTGCTAAACCAAAGGTCAGTGCTTTATTTAAGGTATTTACCAGCGTAATTTGCGATAAATCAGATGGCCAGGTTTCCACGGTTTTTCCGTCAGGATAGCTAACCAGTTTGTCTTCTGCTTCCAGAATATAAGTATTGCCTGAACTGTCAGTATAAAGCTGATCTTTTTCAACAAACTCTGCCAGCTGATCAAGTTGTTCAACACTGGCAGGCCACTGGTTTAATAAAGCACGACGAGTGGCAAAGTCCCCACGAACAAACTGCTGAATAGCATCAAGTGACTGTTGAGATGATTGCGATACGGTTGTTTCGCTAGATTGAGTTTCCGCATGCACCATATTGAGACACAAACACTGACTCAAAATTAAAAAAATGGCCGCGAGATTTAGGCGAGTGGACATGAGTGCCCTCCCTATTTATATATTTAACGCTGTCCCGTCCGGGAAATGAAAAACAAGAAAGGCCTACTGCCGGAGCAGCAGGCTTTGAGGGAAATTATTTAGGAATGTATGGGCTCCATGGCTCAGCAGCGATGGTTTTCGGAGTCTTATAAACCACGTCAAACTGACCATCACCACGGATCTGACCAATCATCACCGGTTTATGTAAATGATGGTTGTTAGCATCCATTTGTAACTGATAGCCAGATGGTGCATCAAAGGTCTGACCTGCCATTGCTTCACGAACTTTATCTACCTCAGTAGAACCGGCTTTTTCTACCGCCTGTTTCCACATATTGATACCCACATAAGTCGCTTCCATCGGGTCGTTGGTTACGAACTTGTCTGCATTAGGCAATTTGTATTCCACGGCATACTGCTTCATCTTGCCGCTGAATTCAGTATTTTTCGGATTTTTCACGGACATGAAGTAATTCCATGCCGCTAAATGGCCGACCAATGGCTTGGTATCAATACCACGAAGCTCTTCTTCACCTACAGAGAATGCCATAACCGGAATATCAGAAGCTTTTATGCCCTGGTTACCCAATTCACGGTAGAACGGTACGTTTGAATCACCGTTGATGGTTGAGATCACCGCAGTCTTTTTGCCTGCAGCAAATTTTTTCACATTGCCGACAATGGTTTGATAATTACTATGACCAAATGGTGTGTACTCTTCCATGATGTCAGCTTCAGCGACGCCTTTAGATTTTAGGAAAGCACGAAGAATTTTGTTAGTCGTACGTGGGTAAACATAGTCTGTACCTAATAAGACAAAGCGTTCTGCTTTACCGCCTTCTTCACTCATCAAATATTCAACAGCCGGAATCGCTTGCTGGTTAGGTGCAGCACCGGTATAGAAAATATTTTTAGACTGTTCCTGACCTTCGTATTGGACTGGATAAAACAATAAGCCATTTAACTCTTCAACCACTGGCAATACCGATTTACGTGATACCGAAGTCCAGCAACCAAAGATGACCGCAACTTTATCCTGAGTGATGAGCTGACGTGCTTTTTCAGCAAATAGTGGCCAATCAGATGCTGGATCAACGATAACCGGTTCAAGCTTTTTACCTAAGACACCCCCATTGGCATTGATTTCATTGATCGCCATCAACGCTGTGTCTTTTAATGAAGTTTCAGAAATGGCCATCGTGCCAGATAAAGAATGCAAAATACCAACTTTAATCGTTTCCCCACTAGTTGCAGCTGCTTTCGGCTCAGAGGTAGCGGCTGTTTTATCTTCAGGCGACTTTGAACAACCTGTTAAAGTTAGTGTCCCCAACATTGCAGCAACAATTAAATTTTTAGAAAACTTTTTTTGTTCGACTTTCATGTACTTCTCTCCAACCCTAGTTAGGCTTTTTTAGAAAATTTGAGAGAAGCTATTCAAATACTGTGCCACTTTTAATTTATAATTTTAAACAACTGAATTTTCATTATGATTATCTACTTCGAATAAAAATAGAGATTAAATTTTGCACCAATAAATACATGTTGCCCTAAAATAGAAAATAAAATCTGAGGCTGAAAATCAATTAATTAGACTATAAAACCTCAAAAAAGTGCAGCTTTTTAAATCAAGATCTTAAAAATGCTTGGTTAAGATGCACTTCTTAAGGTTTTTTTTCGTCAGTTTTAATTTTTATATAGCTTCGTTTTTAGTCAAATTTAATTCAATGACCTTATCTTCTTGTGCAATAAGCAATACATCTATCATTTTTATGGTCGATAAAATTGAATAATCTTACTTTTCTCTCCTGGAATCTCGTGCAAAAACATATATCATTTATAAATTTATTTTAATAAAGATAGAAATAAAAAATATCTTTATATCAATAACTAAATTTTAATTTAAAAATGAAATTATCAATAACATCTGGCTTTATCACTATTAAATTTTAATTAAATATGCTTTATCAACGCACTATTATTAAGAAAAATTTTAGAATTCTACGCTAAAGTCAATGAATAAACATGATAAAAATGTAGACGGTGCGATCAAAGTCTATCCTTTTTAGAATCTATATTTATATGTAAAAATTAAATAATAATTTGTGATAAATATCACACATTTAAGAAAAATCATTAGAAATTCGATGCTAACTCGTGGAATCAAACGATCCAAAAGTACGGCTCGAAGTATTTTTTCAATAACGATCGCGTACTCTTCAGCACCGAGAGTTAAAAATTTAGGGACTTCACTATGCAATTCAAAAAAAAATTTATGAGTATGTCATTAATCGCCATTAGTAGTTTAACTACACTCTCTACTGCTATGGCTGCAAATTCAGTGACAGGACAATTTAAAGTAAAGATTCAAATTGATTCTGCTTGTAATTTTTCTACTAGTGAAGCCCAAGATATTAATTTTGGGAATGTTCTTGCAGGAACTCTAGCATCAGAAATTCAAACTCAAACTTCTGCAACTGCTTTATCTGTCAAATGCTCTAAGGGCACGCCCTACATTGTTAACTTAACTCCATCGAATGGCAATACAACTGGCGCGGGACTCATGACCCATACAGCTGGTAAAACTGACACAATTTCCTATCAATTAAAAAGTGATAGTACAGGTTTGGTTTGGGGAAATACTGGAACCTCTGGTGCCAAAGGAAATAGCGTTAGCGGAATTGGTAAAGGTATGAGTATTGCTAATGAGCATGCAGTATATGCTTCAATTGAAAGTACAACTGACGTCAATATAGGTAATTACACTGATACCGTTACTGTCTCAGTAATCTACTAATTTCATGATGAACCGTTTTTCAGCTGCTTTTAGAAAATGTAGTCTGCTTGCCGGCATATTTGTGTCTTATAACTTGGCAATAGCAAGTGGTCTACAAGTTTCTCCCATTTCTTTAAGTTTACAAGCTAGAGAAAATGCCAGTGGCCTAACGCTTAGTAATACAGGTGACAAATTGGTACACGCGCAAGTACGTGTTTACCAATGGTTTCAGGATGATAAAGGTGATCAGCTCACGCCATCGCGTGGGCTGTTAGCCAGTCCGCCTATGATCGAATTAAAACCTGGAGAAAAGCAACTTATACGGATTATTCGAGCCAAATCCCCACCTAAAGGTACGGCTGCGGTAGAGGATACCTACAGGTTATTAATAAATGAGATACCTGTTAAATCTGAAGCTCCGCAAAATGGTTTGGCATTTACACTTAGTTATTCTTTACCTGTATTTGTCAAACCAGTGGGTATTTCTGAAACCACTCCCAAGTTGAACTGGACCTCATCTTTAACCTCAGATGGCAAATATTTACATCTCAGTATAAAAAATAATGGAAATGGACATGCTCAACTGGCAGATCTAAAACTCACGGACTCTACTGGAAAGCTTAATGATCTACATCCAGGATTGTTGGGCTATGTTTTGCCTGGCGCAATCATGCACTGGAAAGTAAAAATGCCAGCTTCTACATCGGCTTTTGGCGGAAAAATCAAGGTAATGATTAATGGAACTCAGTCGGTACAAGACATTATCTTGGATACACCCTCTTATTAAAGTCATCTTTTTTCACAGTATGGGAATATCAGCGAGCTACGCAGTTGAATTAGAAAACACTACTGATAGTGATCTGATTTCCTTGAATCTAAATCATTCTTCTAACGACTCATTTCATGGTCAGGACTTATATTTAGATGTAAAATTAAATGGTACCTACACTGGCATTAGCCATTTTTATTATGATGAAGATCAGCTCTGGGCAGATGTTACTATTCTGCGTCAACTTGGTTTTATTTTACCAGATGGATTAATTGAGCCTGTAAGACTGAATAGTCTTGCTGGTTTACAGGTGAATTATAATAAACAACAACAAACTGTTGATATTATTGCACCTTTAACTCTGCTTAATCTAAATAAAACGGTCATTAACACTCGGGAAAATAAAGCTCAGAAAGCGAGTGCGTCTCCGGGAATATTATTAAATTATAATCTTTATGGTACCCAGAGTGACCACCATTCAACCAGTTTAAATGCGTTTACGGAAATTCGCGCATTTAATGCTTTAGGTGTTCTCAGCTCTACCGCTTTAAGCAATGGCTACCGCTCTAATGATGAGCATAATAAATGGAATAAGCGGACAGTACGTCTTGATACGTATTGGAGTACCTCCTTTCCAGAACAAATGATCACCTTCCGTGCAGGCGATATTTTGAGTAGTGCTCTCTCATGGACACGTTCTACTCGCTTAGGAGGTTTACAGATCGGTACCAATTTTGACCTACAACCCTATAGAATTACTACGCCTCTATCTTCATTTTTTGGTTCTGCCACATTACCATCAGCCGTAGAGTTATACATTAATGGACTCAAGCAATATAGTGGTGAAGTCCCCGCAGGACCCTTTGAAATTAATACATCTCCTAGTTTTAGTGGTATAGGTGATGCTCAATTGGTATTAACCGACGCACTTGGACAAAATACAACTCTTAATTTTTCACTATACAATACCCATCGTTTGCTTCAGCCTGGTCTTTCTGATTGGTCCCTGGAATTAGGTGCTATCCGTGAAAATTATGGACTAGCTTCTTTTGACTATGGGAAAAATCCTATAGGAAGTGGTACATGGCGCTATGGTGTAAATAGATTTCTGAGCACAGAAACACATGCTGAACTTGGAAAAAATCTGACAAATGCCGGTATCGGAAGCACTTGGCTTTTAGGAAATAGAGGCGGCATTTTTTTTATTTCTTTTGCAGGTAGTGAACACGAAGGCCAGAGTGGAACTCAATACACTGCAAACTACTCATGGAATAATGACCATTTCCATATCAACATCAATAATATGGAAACTTTTGGAGATTATCGTGATGTCGCTTCACAATATGGAAATATATCTACACGCCGTCATCAACAATTTTCAACAGGTTACAGTGCGGTATACTTAGGCAGTTTAGGTTTAAGTTATAACAAGCTGAATTATGCGCAAGAAAATAGTACAGAATTCGCAAGTATTTATTGGGCTAAATCTCTTGGACAGCGTCTTAACCTGAATTTTAACTATAATTATGATATATCAGATTCTAAAAATAATAGTGCTTCACTTGGAGCAACAATTTCTTTAGAAAGAAATAAATCAGTCAGTGCACATATTCAACAAACGGGTCAACGTTATGCAACAGTAGTCGATGCATTACAATCTATTCCAAGTGCAGGTGGATTGGGTTGGCGTGCACAGGCACAAAATACTGTGAGTGATAATATTGATAGTAATCAGGCTGGATTATTTGAACTCAGTTATCTGGGACGATACGGACAATTACAAGGTGGTATAAGTAGTAGGGAAAATAATTTTTCTACCTATGCCAATGCCACAGGTTCACTGGTACTGATGGGGCGAGGAATTTTCGCTACACGCCAAATCAATAATGGTTTCGCCGTTGTCTCGACTCAGGGAATTGGAGATGTCCCTGTACTTCTGCAAAATAATCGTATCGGCATGACTAACAGTCGTGGTCTTTTACTAGTTAGCCCATTAAGTGCCTATCATAGTAATAAAATCAGTATTGATCCTATGGATTTAGCTGCTGATCTCTATATTGATACCGTAGATATTGAAGCAATCCCAACTGATCGAGCTGGAATTCTAGTTAATTTTAATATTAAACCTGTAAGTTCAGCCTCAATTATTCTTCATAATGTCCATGACCAGCCCTTAGCTACAGGGAGCCAAGTTTACCTTTCCTCTAAAAAAGACAAACCATCAGGTATGGTCGGTTTTGATGGCGAAGTATATTTAGAGGTTTTGGATCAACACAATATTCTCAAAGTAATTACTCCCTCTAAAGAGATTTGTACTGCTAGCTTTGATTATTTAAAACAAAATGATGATATCCCACTTATTGGACCTTTAGTCTGTCAGCAGGTAGCTAAATAATGAAATTATTTCTTAAGAATTTTGCTCTTTTTTTAGTTCTATTTACTACATTATTATTTATTAAAAATGCCAATGCTGCTGATGCTACATGCACCGTGAGTGTGAATGCGGGCATAGTAAATTTTGGGAATTTAACTCTTATTAATATAGAAAATATTAATATACCGGCTATATTAAATTATACTTGTACCAATAATGACTTAACACCAAGGTACATAACCGTTTGCCTTTCAGTGGGTGATGGAGATGGAGGCAATGGTTCTGGAAATATCCTACCTCGTTATATGAAACATACGAATGATTCTTCTGCACGTTTAGCCTTTACTATGACCTTACCGGGAAATCGTTTATGGGGATCACGTTTTATAAGTAATAGTAATGAATATAAATCTCAAGAGTATCGTGTAAATGGCAGGAGTTCTTTTACTGATAGTGTGGAAATTAATATCAGCATACTTCCAAACTATAATAATCATTTAGCAAAGCCGGGTACATATATAAATAATTTTAATAGTGGCCATACCTTAATGACGGTTCAAGATCGACTTCTATCTATCTCTTCGGACTGTTCATCGGGAGGTTCAACAACCGGTCAGTTCCCTTTTAAAGTCCAAGCGACTGTTATTCCTAGTTGCGAAATTACAAGTACTTCAGATATTAATTTAGGAATTTTTTCAGCAGGAAATCAGAATATCTCAGGAACTAATAATTTTGATGTAAGATGCACAAATAGTGTGCCCTATTATATAGGATTAGCGCCGTCGAATAAAAATAATCTGGGCTCAGGTATTATGAACGGTACTAGTGGTAACTTAGATAAATTGTCTTATCAACTACGTTCAACAAATGGGTTAGAAGGTAAAATCTGGGGTAATACTGCTACCTCAACTAATGTAGGAAATGGAGTATCAGGTATCGGTACAGGGTCTACTAATACACATCCTATATATGTAACTGTCCCTCAGACTGATGTTCGACCTGATAATTATTCTGATACAGTAGATATTCGGATTAATTATTAACTTTTTTGAATTTTAGACGGTTTAAAGCACCTCAAACTCAATTCTGCGATTTTTTTTACGCCCTTCGGAAGTTGTGTTATCAGCAACTGGTTTATTCGAACCAAGGCCTTCAGTGCTTAAAGATTCTGCCGGAATATTCTTATGAATTAGATAAGTTTTAACCGCATCTGCACGTTGCTGACTCAAGATGATATTTTTATCAGCATCTCCAGAACTGTCTGTATGTCCTAAAATCTTGACCTTTTTTCCACGCACACGTTTCAATACAACTGCCATCTCATCTAAAATCTGCACCCCTGAGGTGGCTAAAATTGCACTACCAGATTCAAATTCAATAATACGATTTTTTAATGCAGCATCAATGATTTGCTGTTCTGCCTGATTCAATGAAAGCTGGGTATTTAAGCGAAAATTTACTGGTGTCAAACTTTGAAATCTAACTTGAGTTGTTTGTAAATCTTCAGGATTGGACAATTTTCCTGTCAGCTTAATCTCTGTTCCGTTTACCGTTAAATTGCCCTGTTTCACCTTTTTAAGATCATCATTAATCACTTTCGTTACTGTATTTATCCAGTTACTCGGTGTTGTAACCTGGCGAACCTGAATCTGATCCACCACATTTTGCTGTCCATAGATGCTATAAGCTTTAGCCAAAATCTCAGCCTTTATTTTTTCATTTGGCACTGCCCCTTCAATCAAAATCGGTTGAGCAAAAATCATAAAGCTTGTACTTAGCCCTAAGACACCTATTAGTATTTTTATTGGGTCAATATAGTTCTTTTTTTGCATCTTATTCTTCAATAAATGTTTGTTTAAAAATTTGAGTAATATTAGTCAGGCTCATCCGTGGTTGATTCAGTATTTGTTCTAACACTGCTAGTCCTGCATTTTGTTCTAAATAAGGATCAATCCAATCCGTGTGCACCAAGGACACCCAATGCTGACTCTGCATATTTTGATTAAAAATATCGCCTAAAGCCGTACTGTCAGTACCTTGGAAGCCACATAATAAAACCGGTTGATCTGCATGCAACAACCCAATAAATAAATGACTAGACTGTTTCTGTATAAACAGGCTGATCAGATTGATCCAAAATGCAGCGATTTCATAGCTATAGCGCACGTTATGAATAGGTAAAATCAGAATTTTATTTAAACGGGCTGTACCCTGCTGAATAATGGGTTGCAGCAATAATCCGAGTGCAATCAGTGTTTGTACCAGTTCATATACTGAACCCCCCATAAGCCTAGACAGCGAATTCAATGTCTGCGTATCATAAAATTGCTGAACATCTTCAGTACTATATACCGAACTTTGATCGGTTAATTTGCTTAATTTATCCAATAAAATATCCGGATTCTGAATCGAGCGTATCACCCGATTACGCTGATAAAGCTCGATCAGCGTCGGTTTAAATCGGTAAGTTAAATACATCAGGTTTTCATAAAGGTGATGTGTTTCAATAACTTGTCCTAAAACCATTGGAAAATGACGGCCTGAATAATCTTCACTGCTGATCAGATTTGCCACCAAAAACTGACCTACCTGAAGATTGACTAGGAAAAAATCTAAAGATGGCAATTTGGTATAATGCTGCTTGAAATTGTTAGACCGCATCGCATATTCAAGCGCTTTACTGATCCAACGGTCTATAGATTGAATCAGCCCATGCTGGCCTTGGGATTTTAAGAAGTCACCATGAGCTGGGCATTTTCCATAATAAAAAGGCTGGGTCGATAATTTATACATCGCCACTCACCTCAAAATTCTGCTCCCATAAATTGATCCACATCATGGTGCAGTTGCCTCTAACTTTTGCTGGCTAGTCGCCGTCGTTAAAGATGACGTTAACTGACCATTGTTAGTTGCCGATTGTGCAGCAACCACTCGAACTGCCTTGTTTGACATGACCTGATCAACCAGCTGTAAATTGTGATAACCCGCACCTCCTGCAATCGAACTAGAAGTATCTCCACTGACCAGACGGAAATTAACTTTTACTGCTAGGCTCGGCTGCGCTTTGCTCTGCCAAACCATTTCAAAAATATTCCCTTTTTGCTGCCGCTGCGCTGAATCAATCAACCGATTAATACCATATTCACCTGGCTCATCAAAAATGGTATGGGTCTTCCCTTCAAGATCGACTACGCTAATCCGTGCACCCGGAATCGTTCCGGGATTTGGCCAGATAAAATTCACCCATTGTTGAATGCCATTTTCAAACTGCATATGCTGTCCATCAATCTCAATGCTATAGGACAATACATTCGGATTTTCCAAAGGATAGAACTGGAAATTTGACTGATTTGAAGAGATTGCTCTATTCGAACTTTGGTTTAATTCGCCTGTAGCGACTCCATGTACAGGCGCAACATAATTTTGAAAATTTGACACAAAAGCAGGATTCAAACCGACGCCTAAATCCTGCCAGGTTTTAGAAGTCAGCTGATAGCCACGACGAATTACTAAAGGATCCAGATATTCTTTTACAAAGCGGGCAATACTGCCATTTTCACCAAAAATCTGGTTAATCTCGGCCGTTGTTGCCTGAAGGCTGGCTTGGCTGCTAAATGGGTATTTATGTGCAAGACTATTGTTAAATGGCTGATAAGCGTGAATCTGCCATAACTTATTGATTTCAGCCTGTGCTGGTGGCATCAGACTCGAAAAGGCCTGTGTCAGTGGTGCGACTAAAATCTTTTGCAGGATTTGTTGATCGAGTTCCTGGCTTCCTGTAGACATTTTTTCAGTGACAAATTTCTGGCTTAAATTAAAGATAGAATTCTGCTCATGAATCGTTTGTCGCAGTAAAGCCATACTCGCTGGACCAATATCTCCTGAACTTTTCAGGTCATTAAACTGACTACGCATCTTGCCCAGTAACACAAGATATTCATCCAGTAATGATTTGTTTTGCAGGTCATCTCGCTGGCGGACAATTTGGTATAGCACCTGAAAATCTTGGGCAATTATGCCTTGAGACAAATGAGCAGCTGTATTTTGTGCCAGACTGGCCTCATCACGTCTTAAAATTTTGCGTTTAAACCAGGCCATGAAACCTTTTTGTGGCATCGCTAATTCCGCTTGAATCATTGGATTATCCCAACTGGTTTCTTTGGCAACACGTTGCAATAAGATTCGGATTGGAGAATGTTCTGTTTCTCCCAGAATATCCATCCGGCGGATCTGCTGATCCATATCGGTAGCTTTAATATAATGAATGCCATTCAAGAACTTACGCCATTCAGCAATATATTCTTTTTTATACATCTCTGTGAGCTGTTTACGGATTTGTTCCGGACTGCCACTAAAACTGAGATCATCAGATTTTGAGACATTCAGTACCCAGTCTTTACTCTCGGTCGGATTTTGTGCCGCCTTTTCAATCGCAGGTTGTACATACTCGCTCCAGGCTTGATAGCTAAAAAAACCCGGTATGGCATAACTACCTAACATCGTGGATTGAGTATCTTGTTCTAGTATCTGCTTTAATGTCAAAGTGGGGTAACGCACCGAAGCACGCATTTTTATCTCGTTATAGACGCGATCTCGTGCCGAAACGCCTGTTGTAATCGCGGTTAAAATCTGACGGCTTTGCTCGACCAACACCGCATCAGAATTTAATTGAGGAAAATGCTGGTGATTGGTTAAGGTCATGGCATAACTTAATAGCTGTTCAGCTTTCTGAATCATCTCGGCACGAGGCATCTCACCACGATGAATATCCAACCAGGAACGCCAGAAACGGGTGACCTGATCACTCAGATGTCCCGCCTCTATATACTGCCGATTACTTAGCATCAAGTAAGTTTTCAAGGCATTATAAGCATCTTGCGGATTCTGCTCAGACGGTTCTGATATCACTTGTTGCACTTGAACAGTCTGCTGTACAGGTACATTAATATAATTGGCTTTCAGATGAGCTTCATTTAATTTGAGCTGTTGTAAGTATTGGGCAATATTTTGTTGTGTGGGTTGCAGTACTAGCAGCTCTATCCCTTTTAAATATTCAGTTTCTAGCTGTTTCCGAATTTGATCACCTTGATAGAGTCCAAAACTGTATTTGTATGGAAGCTGCTGTTCATATTGATCCAATTGTTGTAAATGATCTTGCAAAATCAATAAAGAATCCAGCTGGGTCGAGAGTTCATGACCAGATTGCTGATGCAGCTGCACAACTTTATTTAAATCAGTCTGGATTTCGCTCATTAGTTGCTGGTTATTACGATATGACCAGATCCATAAACTGAGTACAATTGCAACTGTCAGCAGAGTGCCTATAAACCCGATAAAACGCTGACGTTTACGCAGCGGGTTAATCTGTTGTTTAACCAGATTTTTATCTTTTAAAATCACTTCTGAAAACAGGTTTTTTAGAAAATATCCATGATCTTGAGATATCGATCGTGTAGGTAGACCAAATTCACCATCTTCATTTTGAATCAGGTGAAAATCTTCAGCAATCTGTTCGGTTTTTGGGCTTTCAATGGTTCCTTCCTGCAGGGCACTGGTAAAGTAAAAGCCACGAAAGACCGGTTTAAACTGGTAAGGATTTTCCTGAAATAGGGCTGAAATAAAGGTTCTTAATACCGGTTTTAAACTTTTAAACTCAAGCGGAAAAGTCATTACACTTGGTGAAATATATTGCGAATGACGACGTGACAAATGGGTATGACTGACATTTTTTAGACCGTCATATAAAATATTATAATGCTTTTCAAAGAGCTGAACCGCATTCTCACTGGACTGAGGATCGTAGGCTAAGGTAGCACCCCAGGTCTGATTGAACTCATGCTCGCTATAACAATCAAAAAATTCAGTAAAGCCGGCAATCAGATCCATTTTAGAAAAGATCAGATACACGGGTGTCACAACTTCTAAACGTTCAGTCAAGTCCTGAATCCGGGCACGCAATTTTTTTGCCAGTTGAATTGATTTATCTGGGCTCTGGCTCACCAGTTCAGCAATGCTGACAATGACAATTAGCCCATTAATTGGTGCTTTGGAACGACTCTTTTTTAGAATATTGAGAAAACCCAGCCATTCGGAATGATCTTCGCTATATACTGAATAACGTCCGGCTGTATCCAGTAAAACACCGTCTGTAGAGAAAAACCAGTCACAGTTTCGTGTACCACTTAAACCAGCAGACACCGTTTTACGATGGGTTTCTTCAAACGGGAAATTTAATCCAGAATGATAAATCGCTGAACTTTTTCCTGCTGCCGGATTGCCAATGACCATATACCAAGGCAACTCATAAAGGGCCGCATTGCCTTTACGATCCCCCAATTTAGATTTTCGGAGAAGTTGGATTGACTGCTTCATTTGCTGATTAATCAGTTGTAGTTCTTCCTTATTTTTATATTTATTTTCTGCTTCAGCATTTTTGGACATGGCCTCAGCTAGCGCCTTACCCTTTTTGCCATGGCGATAGCGTTGAATCAACTCGTAAATTCCCCAGCCAACCAGAACAGTAATATAAACAGCTGCCAGACTCCAGAAGACCCGATCAGATACGGTATTCTTCATCGAAATCAGAACAACTAAGAAAGATAGGGCCATGATCACTTTAGGATGAGTGACATATTGCCAGACATAACCTAGGACCGTATAAATTAATGTATTCACTATAATCTCTAATTATTCTATTTTTTTTAGTTATTTATGCGACTAAAGCTGTTGCTTCAATTTTTTCTAAATCTTTATTTTCACAATAAATATATGTGTTTTCCTGTTCCAGGCTATAGGTCATCGTAATGATATTGTTTCGCATTTGTGTCACTAGCATCATCCCAAAAATATGTCCTAAACATTGCGTATTTCCTATAAAAGATTGGATATAAATAAAAAATTCTGGATGAACTCCAATCGGAATAAAAGTTTGCTGTAATTGATTAAGATTTTTGGATTTTTTTGTTTCATCTAAGAGCAATACAAAGGCCTGTTCTTTTTCGATCTGGCCAGCTAAATCTAACTGCTGCTCAGTTAAATAATTTTTTAACTCTTTCATCTGAGTGCTTATTCTTATTTTTTGTAATACAGGAACTACCTCAAGAACGACTTGTTCAGCAGTTAAGCACCAACTGGCTGCATATTCTGAAGCAATATATTGCTCATTTTGCCAAAGTTGTTCATCCAGCCAGTCCTGATCGATTTCAGAATCCACCATAATAATCAGGTTTGCTTGTTCAGGCTGCTGAGCAATCTCTTGTAAAAGTTCAATATAAGAAGCATAAGCCTTGGGTTGGCTGAAATAATAGAATTCAATATGCAGATGATCTGCCCGGAATGAGTAATCATCTTCTAACTGCTGTAAAAGTTGAGTTTGAAAAACCTGATCATCCCAAGTGTGAATCAGATTTTCTGCTAATAAGATATAAACATTGAGACGATTTAAACGTACTACAGTTTCTATCTCTTTATGAGAAATATCCTCTTTCTCATTGAAATTTTCATGAAGATTTTCTGGATTCCATCCGGGATGTATACGGTATTGGTAGGCAAAGTCACTCTCATAAAAAAGTGCAGACCGTTTTAATTGCTGGGAAATCCCTTGTAAACTATGTTCATGCTGTTGCAGTTGCTGCCGAATTAACTGCTGTATTCGCCGTTCACGTGTAGTCAAAATTAAAAATTGATCTTCATCATCGTCTTGAGTTTTTTCCAGCCACTGATCGAGTGCTGTAATACGATAAGATAAAAGAGGCAAGCCATAATTATTGCTCAGTTGGAAATCCAGTTCAGGGCTTCTAAACTGCTGCATAAACTGTATGATTTCTTCATTTTCTCCAAAACAATGCCAAGCAGCACTGGATAAAATGTTCAAAGTGTAATGCTGGTCTGTTTGCTGAGCTAAATTCACAGCTTGTTTTTCTTTTTGCTGTACTAAAATAGATAATTCCTGATCTTTTTGTTGCTGCAGTTTTTTGTTTCGGAAATTTTGAATAGTTTTATAAATAAAATAAGGGCTTAAAATTAGCAGACAAAGTGAAACTGGTAGCAAGATAAAAGACCAGATCAGATCCATTTGGGATGGATCATAGTTGCTATCTCGCCAGTAATAGATCGCTAAAGTGCCAACTAAAATAGTAAAAATCAGAAAAGCAGAAATGATAAATTTGATCATGCCATGCTCCCCTTTAAGCAATAACACGTTTCATTATTATGTTCATCCTGTTCAGGCAGGATTAATGCCCCTTGACCCAATGTCATTGAATTGTTTTTGCCAAGCTGTACAGATGAAAGATCTTGTTTATCCAGAATCAGTCGAATATCGACTTGCATAGTTGGACTGCACCAAGTATTGATAATTTTTTGTAATTTAAGGTTGTATGTCCCTTGGGCTAAGAAATTTAGATAATCCTTTCGGCGTAAAGGACCAATCATAATTTCGATTCTTTCATCTATTTGAGTAATATTTTCACCACAAAAGCTATTTATGCCGAGTGCAACTGGTCGAGCTTCACTCAAAGAACTTTTCTGCTGATCATCTAAATGGAATTGCTCTGGCATCAGCTGCTTGATTTCAAAATCAAATTGAAAAATACAGGACAGAATGGTTTTCAAAGCATATTCACTATTATTTTGTCCCTGCATTAAACCTGCAAATTCAGCAAAATAATCATCTATGTACTGTTGGTCTTGTTGCTCTTCCACATAACCATTTAAGGCATGTAAAATTTTTAAGTAGTGATTATCCTGTTCAATTTCATACCGCACAGGCAAGTTGTAGTTCAGGCAGGCATCTATATATTGCACAGTGAGTTTGTTATTAAACAGCCCTAAAAAATACAGACTTTGTTCACGCTGTTGGCGTACTGCATGTCTGACTTTATGGGTGTAGGTATAAGGTAATACCCCCTGAATCCCCGTCAGCCCCACCATCAGATTAGTGATTTGTACCCGTTCATCGTCTAGCTGAAGTGATTCAATTTCAGATACCGGAAAATTCAGATTCAATGAACTTAAAAAATAAAAAGTATTATTCCATTTTTGCTGATTTTGCTGCTGAGGATCGTGTCGTAGTAACCGCGTTGCCTGAACCAGTTCAAATGCAGTCGGTCGCTGATAGAGCTGATCAATTACAGAAGTCTCTTGCCACCAACGTTCTGCACGCATTGGTATAACTCCTGTTTTGATTCTGAGTCCAGCACAGTCATCTCCACATAACTATTCATCTGAACTTTTAAATTAAAAATATGATTTAGAATCTGGGCAAAAATATAAATACTTGTACCTCGGAAAACTTGGGTATCCAGCTGGATCTCGACTTTAACCCCTCGAACAAACAGTGGAAATGGATGATGATCAATCAGCTTTTGCCCCAAAGAAAACTCAATCGCCTGAATTGAATTAATAATGAGCTGATTTTCTTTCGTTTGCGGTAAGTTATAAAGCTCAAGCAGCTCTTTCATATGACTAACTGAATCCCCTTTCATCAGAGACAAATTATTTAAAGACAGATGAGAAATAATTCGCCATTGTTCTAGCTGTTTTTGCTGAAAACGATAAGGTAAGTTCGGCCGTTTTAATAATTTGCCTTTCCGTACCAGATGATTTTCATTGAGAGATAAGCTGTTTTGATCTTGGTGATAACTTTGATAAGGCAGATCCCTATTAGTACATAGTAAGCGTACACTAATAAAATCAGAAGTCGTCGTTCCCGGTTTTAAATTCTTGGAAATAATCGAGTATTTAAAATCAATACTGTTATTTTTATTCGCTGCTGGTAAAAGCTGATAGAAAAACTGTTCGTTCTCCTGATGAGAATGACTCATGGCAAAAAATGGCAACACTTTATAAATCAGTTGATTCTTGTCACTCTTTTCTCTTAAGAGATTCATCTCAGTAATGCCGTAAACCTGAAAATATTCAGGATGATGAGCATCACTGATTAAAGGATATTCGAGTTGTTGATGATCAATTTTTTGAGGTTCAGCCTGTTTTTCAAACAAATTGACGATTGGTGTGCTAAACAGCTTGAAGTTTGCACTATTTAACTCTGCATAATTTCGGATGACCGCTTGATCATTCAGGTCTACCTTAAAATGAATCTGCAATTCGAAATCTGTAATATCTTCCATCACAGATTTTAAAAAATTTAAATTGAGATTTAAAAAATTAAATTTTTCTGGAAAACAGAAATATTCAGTCAGCAGACGATAAGCTTGATGTGTATGTTGATCAATCGGAAGAATACTTTCCTCTTCAGTAAAACCTATCCCTTCAAATGGACGAGCAATATCAACTTTGTGATTCTGATATTTTAAAGAAAAATGGGTGTCAGACTTAAAAATCGTATCGAGAACCTGTAAGGGAAAATTAGAAATCGCATCCAGATACAAAGGTAATTTCTGTCGGGCTAATAGTTCAATTTGCTGATCAAATATTTCAAATTTAAGAATGAGTGTGGCATTACGATTTAAATGAGTATAGGCAGAAGGATGCGCTTTAAAACTCACTTCTTTCAATTGAATCGGTAACAGCGTAACAGTGTTGACAGTTCGATATTCACATTGCACACCACGAATACTACGCGCCTTTAAGACTGTATTTTTCGGAATTATATGGTCTTCTTTTAAGTTCTTTGTCTTATTGCTATCTTCGAAGCTGACGATTGAACAGGCAGGAAAAGTTTTTAGATATTGTGGAAACATCACCTCAAAAATTGAGCGTGTAAAGATTTCATAACTGTCATTCAGCTTTTTATCAATACGTGCTGAAATCAGCGAAAATGCCTGTATCAGCCGTTCAATATGTGGATCATCAATATGCTCTTGATTCAAAGATAAGCGTTGCGCAATTTTAGGATATTTAGTAGCAAACTCTCGTGATTGCTGGCTAAACTCCTGTAACTGCTTTTCATAATATGGTAGTAAATCTTCAATCACATGCAGCCTGCTTATTTTCGAGCCAAGATAACGTATTGCTGTGTTGTTGGTTTAAGTAATGCATCAAACATCACCACCTCGTATAAAGGTGAAATATTTAAGTAAGCCGAAATACTTAAATACAGGCTGCTCATATTATTTTCATTAATCAGCATCTCTACTTTCACCTGTTTTAAACGCGGTTCATGAGCACTGATCGACTGCTCTATTGAACGGCAAATTTTGTCACGATCTGTAGGATTCGCAGTCGACAAGCCAACAAAATCAATAATTCCAAATTGCAGAATTGAATTTTTTATCCCAGGATAATGCTCTTCCGTTTGGTTCAGGCGAGTCATCCGATTATTTAAAAGATCTTCGAGATCATGGGCAATGGATTGTCTTAATTCTTGTATAGACAAACCTTGTCCAGTGTATTGATCATCTACAGGTAATAAACGTTCGAATAACGTACTTCTAAATCCATAAGGATAAAGTTGATCCAGATTCATATTCTTTTCATTAGATATTTTCTAAAAGAGAAAGATAAAGGCTAGGGATATCAGCCTTTATCCAGGCCATGTAAATTAAGCTGCGTAAGAAGCAGTATTATTTGATAATGACCATTTCTTGGTAACTGCACCTTTTTGCGAACCGTTAATATCCTGCTGATTATAAGTCCACTCAACTGCAGCATATTTCAAACCAAATGTTTCAGTTGGAACGCCTTCCTGATTCACATTTGGTGTCACTTGAGAAACCAAGACATGCTTGAGTTTGATCTGCAAATACTTGATACGTTTGTCACCGTTGGCACGATAAAAATCAATTTGTACTTCATCAAAGGTATACCCTGCAGAGCAAGCCTCCCAAAGCTTTGGACTCGTTGCATCCAGATCCTTTACAAAGACCATATCAGAATGCTCAACTCGTTCTGCAGTATGGCCGCCCACACTTGAAGAGGTAGCAGATTTAGGCTGACGGATATGGTGTGCCCATGAATTTACTTCTAACCAGCTTTTATGTTCAGAATCGCGTGATTCGCCATCGACTTTATATTTGCCACGAAATTGGACGTAAATGTCTTTCATTTTAATAATTATCCTATTGTTATAAATGCTTATAGTTTTTTAATCGCAGTAGTCCTATTGACTTGACTGCGGCAGTTCAGTGACCAACCTGAGTGATACAGAGAGCTCATCTAACTGAAAATGTGGTCTTAAAAAAACCACAGACTTGTAGTGACCAGGTTCAGCTGGATTTTCTACAACTTTGATCGAAGCTTCACGAAGCGGATATTGAGCTTTTGCTTCTTGTGAAGCACCGTCGTCTAGTAAAATGTACTGAGACAGCCAGTCATTAAGAAAGGCTTCGACATTTCCTGCCGAGGCAAAACTGCCCACTTTATCCCGCATCATGGCTTTTAAATAATGAGCGATACGTGAAACTGCCATAATGTATTGAATTTGACCTGATAATGCAGAATTGGCATTAGCAATATCATTGTCATATTTTTTGGCTTTTTGCACAGACTGTGCACCAAAGAACGCAGCATAGTCCGTATTTTTGCAATGGACTAAAGGAATAAAACCAAGATCACTCAGTTCTTTTTCACGCCGATCGGTAATGGCAATTTCTGTTGGACATTTAAAAATCACTTCACCATCATTGGTCTTGAAGCTATGTACTGGAAGGCCCTCAACCAGACCACCACCTTCCACACCACGAATGGCTGCACACCAGCCATGCAGATCAAAGGCATTGGTCAAACGGGTGCCAAATGCATAAGATGCATTCATCCAGAGGTATTCATTATGATGTTCACCAGAAACTTCCTCGATATAATTGAAGCCCTCAGTCACTGTACCTTCACGTGGATGATAAGGTAAGCGTCCCAGTACTCGAGGAATGGTCAGTGCCACATAGCGAGCATCTTCGCTTTCACGGAAAGAACGCCACTGTACATACTCTGCTGTTTCAAAAATTTTAGAAACATCACGCGGACGATCAATATCAGTAAATGACTCTAGTCCAAACATTGATGGGCTTGCAGCAGAAATAAATGGTGCATGTGCTGCCGCAGCGACATGAGAAATCTGTTCCAGAAGGTACATATCTTCAGGTGTGCGATCAAATTCAAAGTCACCAATCAAGGTTGCATAAGGTGCGCCACCGAATGAACCATATTCTTCTTCATAGATTTTCTTGAATAAGGTACTTTGATCAAAATCGGTCGCACTTTGGAAATCTTTAATTAGCTCCCTTTTTGTAGTATTCAGCATCCGGATCTTGATTAAAGAATGTGCTGGTGTTTCTTGGCAGAAATAATATAAACCACGCCAAGTCGACTCAACTTTTTGAAAATCTTCATGATGCATAATCTTGCTAAGCTGACTTGAAATCATGGCATCAATTTCAGCAATACGCTTATCAAGTGCCAGCGTCATATTCTCATAAACAGTAATGGTCCCTGCCATAACCTCTTTAGCAAGTTCACCAATCAAACTTTTAGCACGATCATGTTCTTTTTCAGTACGAGCAATACGGCTACGCTCGACAATTGAATCCAAAAGTGAATGTTCTTCAAGTGCAGTATCCATGGCACTTGCAGCATTATAATTATTCATCACCAGCCTCCACACTGATCTTTTGTACTTGATCCGTGTTTTTCAGCACTTCATCCAATAAATCTTCCAGACGTTCACTATTGGAAATTTTATTACGCAGATCAGTCAAACGTTCACGTGCTTCAACCAGCTTACGTAAAGGTTCCACCTGTTGCACAATTTGCTCTGGGCGAAAATCATTCATCCCATTGAATACCAGGTCAATCGCCATAGTGCCGCCGGCTTCGGTTAAAGTATTTTCAACCTGAAAATTTGCTCGCGGAGCAAGTGATTTCATCACTTCATCAATATTTTCTAAATCGATATTGATAAATTTTTTATCTTTTAATTTGGTTTTTTCCAGCTCAGAGGAAGCAGAAAAATCGCCTAAAACACCCACAACAAATGGTAGTTCCTTAATTTCCTTTCCATCACCGACTTCAATATCATAGGTCAGTTGTACGCGTGGTGGTCGGATTCGCTGTAATTTTTTCTGTACGCTTTCACGTTTGGCCATTGTTTGTTTCCTTATTAATTATTCTTTAATGAACCAAATGGATTAGAACTGGCTGTATTGGTGCGAGTACTGATATTTTCAGTCTTTTTAATAGGAGCAGATTTGACTACATTTTTTGTTTTAGTGCTGGTTGTAGTAGATCGCTTCGTACTTGCAGCAGTCTGTTTCTTGCTATTTTTGGTATTTGAAACAGTATGTGATTTAAACTCAACTGGCGCTAGTGCAGGTTTTGCAAACTGAATATTCTCAGCCAATAGTTTAGCTTGAGGATAGGTCGTTTCATTTAAGGCACGAACTTCTGTACTACGCATTTGCTGTAAAGCATTTGATGAAATAGCAATCCCTGCCATAAAACTCAAGTCCGTTAAAGTCTGGTTATACTGTTGCTGGAGGTGTAATTGATCAATCAAATTGAGTGCTTTGAGATGAGAACCTAACTCCACATAACGTTTCGCAATTTGTGTATTGAGTTCATGTTGTAAAGGAATATTTTTTTTCGCTGATTTATCACAAAGCTGTTGATATAAGCCAATTAATGTTGGGTCTGTTTCACCCGCGGCATAAGGATTGACCTTAATACATGATTTTTTTAATTCAGCAGCATGTACTTGTGGAAGGTAAAGACAGGCTGTACCAAATATAAATAATGATATGAAACTTATATACTTTTTCAAAATGAGCCTCAGTTATTTTTGTTTGTTGTTATATTTTTTAATGTCTAAATATTATTTTTATTTGACAATCGTTTGGCGGATTTAACATAAAACATTAAGGAGAAGTCAAGCTAAAAAAGATTAACGGACTTAGTGACTAAAAATTTTAAGAATTGACAAAATTCTGATGAAAGATACAGACTTTTATTTTTATTTGAGTAAAATGAGCCAAAATTGTTCGGTCAATTTTCATAAAAAGTATAAATATGGGCCGGATAAAAATAGAGAAATATTCATTTTAATAAATATAAAAAACACAGCTATCCATTTAAAAATTCTAAAGTTTTGTATGCTAACAATAATGAGAAACTCATGAATAATTTAAAAATTTTGATTTTGAAACTTTCTGAACATGCACGCCTATGTCTTGAGAAATCTGCCAATACCTGTATCCAGCAAAAAAATTATGAAATTGAGATCGAGCATTTTTTTCTAGAATTACTCCAGCATCCAGAATTGAATGATTTAAAAATATTATTAGCAAAACATTGTATTGATAAAGACCATCTGATTAATCAGCTTGAACAAAGTATCCAGCAGCTTAGCAAGGGAAATTCCCGTACCCCTATTTTTGCCAAATCGATTATTCAGCTCTTGGAACAAGCCTGGTTGCTGGCATCCGCAGATCAAAACCCAGTGATTCGTAGTGGCCACTTGTTAGTCGCTTTACTGATTTCGCCAGAGCTTTATCAAATGGCTCTTCGGGCATCTTCTCTTTTTGCACAATTCCCTGTGGATAGCATGAAACATCAATTTCTGGAACATTGCCAGAAAAGTATTGAACAACTTAAAGTGCCTCAACCCTCTATTCCTTCCCCTGATTTATCTAGTGTTTCAAAAAAGACACCAGCGCTTGACCAGTATACGATTAATCTGACTGAAAAGGCTCGTCGTGGTGATATTGATCCAGTGATTGGGCGTGAATTCGAAATCGGGTTAATGCTGGATATTCTGTTGCGCCGTCGTCAGAACAACCCTATTCTCACTGGTGAACCAGGCGTGGGAAAAACTGCTGTAGTTGAAGGTTTAGCATTGAAAATTGTCAATGGCCAAGTTCCGAATGCTCTTAAAACAGTTGAGTTACACGTATTGGATATGGGTTTATTACAGGCAGGTGCCAGTGTCAAAGGTGAATTTGAAAATCGCCTCAAGCAAGTCATTGCAGAAGTACAATCCTCTACCCACCCTATTATTCTTTTCATTGATGAAGCACATACATTGATTGGAGCGGGTAGCCAAGCTGGTCAGAATGATGCAGCGAATTTGTTAAAACCGGCGCTAGCACGTGGTGAATTAAGAACTATTGCAGCGACGACTTGGGCTGAATATAAACATTATTTTGAAAAAGATGCTGCATTGAGCCGCCGCTTTCAGGTAATCAAAGTTGAAGAACCAACTGAGCAGGTCGCCATCGATATGCTTCGTGCTATGGTTCCTGTGATGAGCCAGCATTTTCAAATCCAGATTGATGATGAAGCCATTCGTACTGCTGTGCATGCATCACATCGTTATATCAGTGGCCGTCAGTTACCGGACAAAGCAATTAGTGTATTAGATACTGCGGCTGCACGGGTGGCCTTGAGCCAAAATGCTCAACCTGCCAAATTGGATCAGTTACAGGCTAAGCTGCATAATCTCAAACTAGAATATCGACTTCTTGATCAAGAACAGACAACTTCATATCGAACTGATCGATTACAAGAGCTGTTAGATATGATTCATTCCATTCAACAAGAGATTAATCAGACTCATAATCAATGGCAACAAGAGCTGCAGCTTATTCATGAGATTCATGGCTTAACTAAATCGGAAGCATCGGTTGATCAACACCAGATTCATCAACTACGTCAAACATTAGCTAAGATTCAGGCGCAAAGTTCGTTGGTTTATGAGCGTGTAGATGCCAACATCATTAATGAAATTATCTCGCACTGGACTGGAATTCCAGTCGGTAAAATGATGAATAATGATATTTCGCAGATTCTTAATCTGAAAAATAAACTCTCACAGCGAGTCATGGGCCAGGATTATGCTTTAGAACAACTGGTTCAAGGCATTAAAACGTCCAAAGCTGGACTGGAAGATCCAAATAAACCTCAAGGAGTATTTTTACTCACCGGCCCAAGTGGAGTTGGAAAAACCGAAACTGCACTGAGTCTTGCTCAAGAACTCTATGGTGGTGAATCGCATCTAATCACGATTAATATGTCCGAGTATCAAGAGGCGCATACGGTTTCTTCTTTGAAAGGTGCACCCCCGGGCTATGTTGGGTATGGTCAAGGTGGTGTATTAACAGAAGCCGTTCGCCGCAATCCTTATAGTGTGGTACTTCTGGATGAAATCGAAAAAGCCCACCCAGATGTACAAGAATTATTTTATCAGGTCTTCGATAAAGGTGTGCTCGAAGACAGCGAAGGTCGCCTGATTGACTTTAAAAATACCACCATTTTGCTGACCTCGAATGTCGGCTCACATGTCATTATGCAATCCTGTATAAATCAGGAAGTTGATCAATGGCCAGATGCAGATACCTTAATTGAACATCTCAAACCAAGCCTTTATAAGCAGTTTAAACCAGCATTTTTAGGACGCATGCGAATTGTTCCTTATTATCCGCTTTCAGATGAACTATTAATCCAGATAATTCAGCATAAATTAGGGAAAATTACCAAGAGGATTCAGCAGCAGTATGTGACTCAGGTAAGCTATAGCGATGAGGTACTGGAATTATTACTCAGTCGATGTACAGAAATAGATAGTGGTGCACGAAATATTGATCACATTTTAAATGCATCCATATTGCCAGATCTGGCGACAAAATTACTGGTGGCTATGAGTGAAAATCAGCTGCCAAAACTGATTCATATCGATGTTCAGAAAGATACTTTCTATTATCATCTGGATACAGAATTATCAGTACTCAAAAAAAGGCATTCCAAGAAAAATAAGGCAAATGCTGCTTAAACAGCAAAGATTAAAATAAGAATAATTAGGATTCATAATGACATTGGAATTTGAATATTTATTTGAAGAAATTTCTGTAGAGCATCCTTGTGGTATAGATTGCTCATTTTCGAACGAATTTCTAAGTATTAAAAATGCCAGAATACAGGATAATCCTTTACTGGATCAAGGAGAATGGGTTGCCGAACCCAAGCAAGCAGATTGGGCTTTTGTAGAAATAAAGTCGATAGAACTACTGACTGAAAAAACCAAAGATATCCGTTTATATGCTTGGCTGATTGAAGCTTGGAGTCATCTATATGGTTTTGAAGGTATTGCCCGAGGCCTGGAACTTTACCATCGTAGCCTGAAGCAATACTGGTTGCAATTGCATCCAAAAATTGAAGAAGATGATCTGGATCAACGCTTAGGATTATTGAAAGGTTTTATTGCTCAACTTCCGAGATTAACCAAGCGGGTTTCTCTTATTCAGCAATCCCCTTTTTATAGCTTGAAAGACTATGACAATTTTCTATATTTACAGAATCAAAAACGTAAACAACAAGTAGATGATTTAGAAGCACAAGAAGGCTCCGAGCAAAAGTTAGAGCACTTTGAGCAGTTATTGCTTAATACTCCTAAAGAATTTCAACAGCAAAATTATCAGTATCTATTAGAGATTCAACATCAATGGCAACAGTTCAAGTCTGCGCTTGATGAACTTCTTGGAATAGATGGGCCAAGTTTTGCTGCAGCTGATGCTCAATTAGAGTCTATTTTTGCCAATATTCAGCGGATATATAAAAAAGACATAAGTTCAACGAAATCTGCATCTCCGGCTCCAGCCGATTATCAAATGGCTCAGATACTTGCACAAAATGAAATAAACCTTTCTTCAGGTCAGGTGCTGCCAACTTTCCAGCAATCTGTTCAATTCCATAATCAAAATCATATTGTTAATCGTGAACAGGCTATACAGATTCTGAAAGAAATTGCCGATTATTTTCAGATGAATGAGCCACATAGTCCGGTGAGCTATATGCTGCAAAAGACTATTACATGGAGCCAAATGCCTTTACATGAGTGGCTGGCCAAAGTGATTAAAAATGAAAATCCTTTAGAACATCTACATGAATTATTAGGCGTCCCTGCCCAAAATGAATCAAGCTGCGAGTGGTGAAATCTCAATGTTTAAAGCAGAAAAAATACTTTGGGGTGAAGGTCTGTTTTTAAGACCTCAACATTTTCAATTACAGGATGCCTATCACGAACAGCGACTGAATCACACCATTCGTGCGACCTTCCCTTTTGCTCATGGCATTCAGTCGATTGAGTTTGATGAAGCTCAACTTGGAATGCAAATTCTGGCATTAAATAAAGTTGAAGTGATCTGGCAAGATGGGGAAATTTATCAGGCACCTGCAAAGGATTTATTACCTGAACCGGTTCAGCTAGATACACTGAATTTACAAGGTGAAATGCAAATTTATTTGGCCTTACCGATGGTGCAGCCAAATAAACAGAATGTCAGTCATGCTGATCAAGCCCGACCTAGCCGTTATCATTCCCATTTAAGTTCAACTCATGACTTGTTTACCGATGCAAGTACTGCTGAGATTACATTATTGCGCCGTCGTGCTGAATTAAAAATATTTGAAGGTAGCCAAGAACCTCAGCATCACATGGATGGCTACCTGTATCTTCCAGTAGGTCGAATTAAACGACAAAGTTCAGGGAATTTTATTTTTGATCATAAATTTATCCCACCAATTTTACATATACAGGCCAATGAAAATCTTTTGGTTAATTTACAACGCACCTTGAATATTATCCAAGCAAAGATCAAGACCATTCAGAGTAATAATCGGGAAAATGAACAGAAACTGATTGAATTCCGTTCTGGGGATATTGTGTCTTTCTGGCTGGTCAATGCCTTAAATACTGCATATGCAAGCCTAAACCATATTTTGCAGTATCCGATTATTCATCCTGAACGTCTCTATAGTGAACTATTACGCCTAACTGGCTCATTGCTAACTTTTTCGACTGCTTATAATGTCGATCAACTGCCTAAATATCAGCACTATCATCTATACGAAAGCTTCAATCAGTTAGACATCATTCTAAGAAATCTACTAGATACCATTATCTCGAATCGTTATATCAGCATCTCCTTAAAAGAAACCCGACCATCCTATTGGCTTGGCAGCCTGGAAACCGACAAGATTACCCGAGATACGCGTCTATATCTGGCTGTTTCAAGCAGTGTGATGCCTGTCCAAGATTTAATTGCTTATGTGCCGATCCGTTTTAAAGTTGGCAGTACAGTTGATGTTGAACAGCGAGTCATTGCAGCCCTTCCAGCTATTCCAATTCAACATTTAATTCAGGTGCCAACAGCGATCCCGGTTCGTTCTGGAGTCAGCTATTTCGAAATTGAACCGAATAACGATTTGTATCAAGGCATGCTCGATTCAGAATCGATTTGTATTTATATCCCGAATGGATTTCAGGATATCAGGATTGAACTTATTGCAGTCATGAAAGGATAAGTATCATTATGAATACCATTACTAATTCTGCACCATCGCTATTTGATGATGGCCAGATCGGATCTGGACAGGTTTTTACTCAAATGACTGATCAGAAATCTCATGTGACGACCAATCTGATTGATCTTCTCTATGATGGGTTTTATATCGTCTTTTTGCTAAAAAATCATTATATCCCTTCGCACCCAGCATCGTTTCGTGAAAAGATTCTGGAAATGCTAAACTATTTTGAGCATCAAGCACGTAAACAGCAATTTTCTTTCGAAGACATTCAGGATGCTAAATATGCTTATTGTGCCTTATTAGATGAAACCATTGTCACGCAGCAGGATGCCCGTTTCTTTGATCTGCAAAATTACTGGATGATAGATCCATTACAATTAAATTTATTTGGTTCTCAACTTGCAGGTTATCGTTTCTTTGAGCATCTAGAGGAAATTCGTTATAAAGATAATGAACGTTTAGCGGTACTGGAAGTCTATCACTACTGCCTGTTATTAGGTTTTCATGGAAAATATCGGCTTGAGTCTGTGCATAGTTTGAATCAGCTGATTACCCAAGTGAGTGAACAGATTGATTACCTAAAAGGTAAAAAAACGCCGTTTTCCCCTTTTGCAGCACTACCTGACAAGATCAAACATATTATTCATCGTGAATTACCATTTTTATGGATTTTGGTATTTTTGCTTTTGTTCACTCTAATGAGTTTTGTCGGTCTGAAATATATGCTATCGAGTGAAACTACAGAAATTTTTACTCAATATCAGAATGTGATTAGTGCACCAGCGGAACAGGCCTACATCACGATTCATTTACCTTAATGAAACCTATAATAAATGATCTATAAAAACTAATAACTTAAAATAAAAATGAAGATAAAACAAAGCAGCTTATATCAAATAATGTGTCATTTCTTACTGGAAAAAAATGCTTTAATTTATGAATATTTTAATATCAAGCTAATATTAAACTGCTCGAATGGGATGACTGCTAGATGATTTTTATCATTATTAGCAGCTTTATTCTTCTCAGCTGTATTTTGGTTTTGATGCAATTCTATGAGCTTAGGCAGTATATACAGAACTCTTTAATTGCATGGCTGCCACAAACTAAAAAACAGTTCATCACAATTAAGCAATTTATACATCAATTTAAACTGGCTGGATCTCCAGACTATCTACAATCACATTGGTATTTACAACAATGGTGGATCTTGATTGCAGGATCTATATTATTTATCAGTATCCTGATGTTTTCTTTGACTCGGCCTGTTTCTGCCAGTATGTCTGAGGCACGTTATTTACAAAAAGTCGACCCGCAAATATATGCACTTTTGGAAGGTCAAATTTTGACTCCACCTGAAGAAGTCGATGAAGCTCTCATTCTTGAAGCTTTGCAGGAAGACCAATATGTCCATCAACCGGTAATTTCAGCGCAACGATTTAATTCTAATATTCAGGATATACATTTAAACCACTATCAAGATCTGAATCAAGCTGATCGCAAATGGCACAAGATGAATCCGCGTTTTAAGCAGCGTTTATTGATGGTATTTAAAATCATGCAGGAACAGTATGGCTATGAACTGATATTGCTTGAAGGGTATCGGAGCCCAGAAAGACAGAACTCACTGGCGACCAATAGTAATATTACCCGAGCCAAAGGCTTTCAAAGTTATCATCAGTTTGGTTTGGCTGCAGATATTGCTTTTAAGCGTCATGGCAAAGTAGTAATTAGTGAGCGTGATCCATGGGCTATGCGTGGTTACCAGTTATATGGACAGATCGCAGAATCAGTAGGACTCACTTGGGGGGGACGTTGGAAATCCATTCAGGATTACGGACATACGGAATATCGTATGCCTGGTCTGAAGAAAACTCCTGAAATGGCTTATCAATTAATAAATGAAAGTCAGTTGCAAACTCATGCAATAATATCTCACCCATAAAGAATGAGCAGAAGGTAAATCTGCTCATCAATATAATTTATTTTTCATCAATAAAATTTTGCATATGCTGCAAAACTTCCGCCGTCTTTTCACCATGTAGCCAGTGCCCTGCATTTTCAATCACTTCAACCTGTGCATGAATAAACTGCTGATTGATGGCTTCAAAATGTTCAGGTTTAGAGATATACGATGAATTTCCACCTCTTAAGAATAACGCTGGAATTTCATTTTTTTCTATCTTCTCCCATGTAGTAATATCTTCATAATGATTATAAAGTGCTTGCACATTAAACAACCACTGCCCTTTATTGAATGATTTTAAAAGAAACTGGATGACCATTTCTTCTTGAATATATTCACGCATAATTTTTGCTGCTTCATTTCGTGAAGCGACTTGTGCCTGTTGGACTGCAAACAAGGCTTTAAATATTTCAGAATGATGATTTTCTTGATATTGAATTGGCGTGATATCTAATACAACCAGTTTTTCAATCAGATCAGACGCCAGGTCTGCCAGCTTCATGGCAATTTTTCCGCCCATTGAATGCCCGACTGCAATAAATTTTTTAATATTTAAACTGGCTAAAGTTTCTAAAATATCTTCGGCCATGATTTGATAATTCACTTCATCAGAATGGCCAGATAAACCATGATTTCTGACATCAATTTGAATCGTAGTTGCCTGCTCTGAAAAATGTCGGGCTAACATACCTAAATTACTTAAACTACCAAATAAACCGTGAATAAATACCATTGGGGCTAAAGTTGATGTTTCATGGGTTTGTATTTGATAATTCAGGATCATTTGAGAATTCCGTGATTTCCTATGTTAGGTGTTAATAGTGGAGTTATATTGGAAGTTAATCAATTGCCAATGACATAATTTAAAATTTTGCTTAGGCTATTTTTATGGAAATAAAATATGCTTAGGCTAAATTGCAATATCTGCTCATAATTGAGTGTCACACTAGATCATTAATAAAAAAATATTTTAAAATTTTTAGGAAATATACGAGTTTTAGAGGTTTATTTGTTATTAAGTTTTAGTTATGGGATATGGATTTTGCGAGAATAAATATAAAGTAGAAAATTGCTTAGGCTATTTTAGCATGCAATGATTTTACCGCCCTTCGTTTGAGTAAAAAAGAAACATATAAATATCTAATATTTCTTAATAAATTTCAAAAGCAGCTGATATTTACCCGGTAAAATTTGTATATATATAGATTTTTATAAAGTTTATTTAATGAATAATTTAAAAAGCACTGAAATCCATATGCTACGTATCAGAGTATTTATGCATTTTATAAACAAGCTGAAAGTCGAAAAAAGGGGCTAATTTTTTTGGCCCTACCCTTTTTTATCCGTCTATACCTTTATCAAGATCAACATTCCTAAATAAGATATGAAAATTTAATTTCATTAGCTTGTATATGCTTCATATCTGATAGTTTAAAGTAGTGTATAAAATGTATTCTAAGGCTATCTTATGAACAATTTAGTTAAAAAAAGTATTGAATTCTTAGTGGAACAAGACGTTGTTGAATCAGCAGAATGTGTAATAGCAGAAGCGGGTTTAACTCCAGCAGAATTGATCACGATAGTTTATGGTGAAATTGTTCGAACAGGTCAAATACCTATTATCCCTCAAGTAGGAACTAAGGATTTCAATATAGCTCGATTAACAGCAGCGAGTTACTCTATTCCAACTGTCAAAGTTTCCACTCCGGAACAGAAGGATGCATTTTTAAATGATGATGGTGGCTATTAAAACTCAAGACGATGCTCTTGCTTTTATAGCTTAATTACACTTCCCTACTCTTACAAAATACTGCGGTGGTCATACCTGAATTATTCATGCTCTGTGCTTGTCGATCCAGAAAGCTTTTAGCAATCATCGCCATTGTGGACGCCATATTGAGTTCATGATTTTCTTCAGAAACTTTTTGAATCTCTTCATAAGCCGTTAAACGCTGGCAGAATGCCTGACGTTGACTTTGGGCATCTGCATTCTGATCTGGCTCATCTAAAATATGTTTGGTTTCATTGACTATTTTTGTTTGCGCAGCAATAAACTGATCATAATCCGCTTGTGAAAGCTTTTCGGCAAAAGCCATATTGTTCAATTGCATGCAAATAAAGAAAGTACATATTAAAGATGAGGATTTGATCATTTCGAAGGTCTTCTTTTAGTTTTCTTCTTTCCAGACATCTTCATAATCATCTGCATCAATCATGAAGCGGTAGCCCTGCTCTAAAGCCAGATAAGGTAAAACTTCAGGGGCGATATCCTGTAACTCACGCACAGTCATGGTTTCAAAAGTATCTTCATTTGAAGCCAGTTCACCACCATAAATATACCAGCTAATATTTTCTTCTGTCTCAGGCTTTCTACGGATTCCGACAATTGGATCCTGCTTCAGGGTATGTACAGCCACTGCAACGACATCATCACCACTTACTTCTACATAAGCAGAACCGACCTCTTCACACAGCAATTTCTGCTCTGCAATCAGTTCCTGTAATGGTGATAATTTCTGCGTGTTTTTCGACATTCGGTTTGACTCATTAAATTCTTCAAATACCGCTTTAGTTTAGCCTAGTTTTAAAAAATCTAATGCGTATTTTTATAAACAACCTTGAGATCTGTCCTTAAAAATGATTAAAGACAGATCGGAAATTAAGCTTATTGGAAAACTTTGAAGCGTTGATCATCTTCCAGATAATCTTTCGCACGCGCTTCGCCTTCAACTGAACCAAATACCAGTTGAGCACGAAGTTTCCAGTTTTCTGGAATATCCCACTCTGCATGAACCTGCTCATCTACAATCGGATTATAGTGTTGTAAAGATGCACCCAGGCCTTCAGTATGCAAGGCAGTCCAGGTAGAGAACTGAGCAATAGCAGTTGAATGTTCTGCCCAGATTGGGAAATTCTCGGCATAAGATGGGAATTGCTCTTGCAAGCCTTTTACTACATTTTGATCTTCAAAAAATAAAACTGTACCCGTACCAGCAGCAAAGGTTGCCATTTTTGCAGTCGTTTTTGCAGCACTTTCTTCATCTTTGGCATAGCTTTTTAATTTATCAGCGACAAAGCCCCAGAATTTTTCATGTTCGCTATTGAATAAAATAACGGCGCGAGATGATTGCGAGTTAAAAGATGACGGACTTTGCTTAATCGCATTTTGAATCAAATCAGTTAAATATTCAGGAGACTGTTCTACATTTTTACCAATGGCATAAATAGTACGGCGTTTTGTAATTAAATCTAAAAACTGATTCGACATTCGGTTAAATCCTTGGATATATCTTCGGGAAAACTGGAACCTTCACTTATTTTTATGAAGGAATTCTAATGAATAAGATTTCTGTGATTCATTTACTCACAAGTACTGATAGCTTAAAAAAATATGACTGGAATAGCTATATTATTAAAGTAATATCTTTATATATTCTTTTGATAAAGAATATTTTTTTAATTTATTTTTTATCAAACGATAAAATAAATGCCCTTTTCTGAGCCAATTTCTGTTTTAAAATAAGTCACCATGTTCAATGATGTAGCAGAAAGTTGTTTTGATGATAAATATAGAAATTTGCTTAGGCTATTTATTGTCATAAGGGAAATGTCAATCCTTAGAAATCGCTACAAAAAAAATCATCCCCCAATTTGGAGGATGAAATTGAATGAATCAGCTTAAATTTTCTTAGAATTTAGCATTAAGCACTTGGGCAGAGACTTTATTTTTCCAAAGATCACGTAAGGTTGGTAAATAGAATTTTTCACCTAGTTCTACCAGTTCAGCATCAATCAAGCCATGCACATCATGCATAAATAGATAATCCAGATCCACACTAGAAAGCTTAAGATGTTTCTTCTGATATTCTCTGCGTTTTTGCTGCGCCTCTTTCACCAACTGATCTGCAAATGTCTTATCTTTATACTGGGTGATCGCATTTAAACGCAATTCAATAATGCCCCACCCTGTTAATAACATCTGAAATGTCTCAAAGTCCTGAGTGGTTGATTCCCAGGTCATTTCATCAAGATTTTCATTTTCCGGGAGAACAGGTAAAAGAAGTTCCATTACGCTTGGAAAAATCTTTTTAAAATTCAGAATAAATTTAACAGGATGCTCACCTGGATAATCCTTGAATTGAACCTTTTTTTGAACATCTGTTAAATAAATATCAAGCATTAAATTTTCCTTAAACAACCTGCCATTTTATGGATGTTTATTCATAAGCCATAGAAACTCATGCTGAATAAACGACAAAACAGCAGTAAAAACGAACTGCATTTTAGCAGCTATATACGCTTATTCAATGTTAATTCGGTATGAGAAGCCATGAGGATAGGCTTTAGCACTAAAAAAACTTCAATAGTTATCTCTAACCATCCTTCTAATACGATTTCACCCGTAATTTTAGATTCTTTCTTTTATTTGCTCATGAATCTATAAAATTAAGAACTCCTGATGAGGAGAATAAAAAAGCCCACTCACAGAGCAGGCTTAATAAACAATTATGAGTTGAGTTAATCTATCTCACCAGTTTTTCCGGTTCCCATACATTTGACACACTGTTTGGCTTCCACAACGTTATAGCCGGTACCGCTACAGCTGCTACACTTCTTTTTTGTATAGTCTGGATATAAATCCTCATCTGGATAGGGTTCGTCCAGATCAAAATCATCATCAAAGTCAGTCATCACCCTTACCTCATTTTTCTAGTTATCAGGGAATTTCTATTAGTAATCCTTCATTGCATATCTGTCAAAACCTGAACGATAGATGGTTCATAGCATTTAATAAGCAAGCTCAATTGAATGAGAATTTTCCAGCAAAAATATGTACTTGTTATTTTATTAAAATTTGTATGAATAATCCTTAGATATTATAAAGCCCTCATTTAGAGGGCTTTATTACTTAACCATAATTAGAAGACTTATTTTACGTTTGGAGCCACCATATTTTCAGGGCGAACCACCTGATCGAACTGTTCTGCAGTTACCAATCCGAGTTCTACTGCGACCTGTTTTAAGGTTTTACCTTCTTTATAGGCAGTCTTGGCCACTTTAGCTGCATTCTCATAACCAATGACTGGATTCAATGCAGTGACCAGCATTAATGAATCATGCAGGAAGTGCTCAATCTTGTCACGGTTAGGCTCGATTCCGACTGCACAGTTATCGTTAAAGCTGTTACATGCATCGCCAAGCAGTTGAATAGACTGCAACAGGTTATAAGCAATCACTGGCATAAAGACATTCAGCTCAAAATTCCCTGATGCACCGGCCACATTAATTGTCGTGTCATTCCCTAAGACTTGGGCAACTACCATGGTCATGGCTTCACTTTGAGTCGGGTTCACCTTACCCGGCATAATACTTGAACCCGGTTCATTTTCAGGAATACTTAATTCACCAAAACCACAACGTGGTCCACTCGCCAACCAGCGAATATCATTGGCAATTTTATTCAGGCTAACCGCTAAAGTCTTTAAAGCACCTGAAGCAAAAACTGCTGCATCACGGCCGGCCAAAGCTTCGAACTTGTTAGGAGCGGTGACAAAAGGCAAGCCTGTTAATTTAGCCAGAGTATCCGCAGCTTTAACAGCATAATCTGGATGTGCATTGAGGCCTGTACCGACGGCGGTTCCGCCTAATGGCAGTTCATATAACCCTTGCAAAGCCTGATACAGTCGAATTAAAGCATGATCCAGTTGAGAGACATATCCACTGAATTCCTGACCTAAAGTTAAAGGTGTGGCATCCTGAAGATGGGTACGACCGATTTTTACAATCTCGGTAAATTCCTGAGATTTGGCATGCAAGGTATCACGTAAACGTGTCACTGCCGGTATTAGCAGTTCATTGATCTGTAAGCTAGCTGCCACATGAATCGCGGTCGGAAAAGAATCATTGGTCGATTGAGCGCGGTTGACATGGTCATTTGGATGCACAGGCTTTTGTGCGCCTAAAGGATTGCCCAGTTTCTGGTTAGCAATATTGGCAATCACTTCATTACAGTTCATGTTACTTTGCGTGCCTGAACCAGTTTGCCATACGACTAGCGGGAACTGGCTATCCCATTGACCGCTAATCACTTCATCCGCAGCACCGATGATATAGGTCGATAACTCATGAGGAATCTGGTTTAACTCGGCATTGGTGATTGCAGCTGCTTTCTTGACCAAGCCCATGGCACGAATCATGGCGCGTGGCAGATGCTCATTGCCAATCTTGAAGTTTTGTAGACTACGCTGAGTTTGTGCACCCCAAAGTGCTTCACTCGGTACAGCGACTTCTCCCATCGTGTCATGTTCAATACGTGTTTGCATGCTCAACCTCAATTGTTATTCCATGTTTTACTCATTTAGACAGCAGCTTCAATGCTGTACTCCATTCATTCATCTTAATGAGTTTGATTAATTTTGCAAATGATAATTATTATCAATAATTAGCTTATAGGATTCTAAATCACTGCCCTCTTAACGTATTCTGATAGAATAGCCATTCATCCTCTAACATTTTCCTCAAGGTATAGCGTGGTTGCCAATGTAACAACTGTTGGGCCTTATCTGTATTAGCGCCCAGCTGATCCATTTCGGCATGTGGATATGGCAAAGCATCTACTGTAGGAACAGCGGATTGAGTGACTTCTGCAACCTGATCCAGCAAAGTCTGCATTGAGATTAGCTCTCCAGCAATATTAAAGGCTTCGCAAGTCCATTGTTGCTGCTGCGAGAGCCAATGTAGTGACTTGAATACTGCATCACAAACATCCATTACATGTAGAAAGCTGCGTTCTACCGTATAGTCTTCAGTCTTGGCCTGACGGCGCAATTCCAGATATTCACGCTGCTTCGCACCTACCTGCATGGCCAGAGGCACAATATTCTTTGGTAAAGGTGGCACCCATTCACCTAAAATGCCATTTTCAAAAGCACCCGCGACATTAGAAAGACGTAACATCGCAATACGCCATTCATTATCCGTCTTGGCAGTATCCCGAATGATTTCTTCCACCATCTGCTGTGATTTAATATAAGGGTTTGGATAAGTGTAATTGAAAGCCTGATCTTCTTTTAAATCCGTTCCGGAATGGCCATATACAGCCAATGAAGATAAATATACCAGATTTCGCACTCCGGTACGCTGCATGGCACGCATCAGACTCATGATACAGCTGACATTATCATTATAATATTCAAGTGGTTTTAAAACTGATTCTTCTAATGATTTAAAGCTTGCAGTATGAATGACAGCCTGTACCGAATTCTGTTCAAAAACTTTATTTAATGCTGGAGTGTTACGGATATCAATTTTGACAAAAGGCACATAGCGGCCGGAAATAAATTCAAGGCGTTCTAAGGTCTGTAGACTGGCATTGGCCAGATTATCGACCACAATGACCTCTAGTCCTTGTGCCATCAGACTTAAAGCAATATGTGAGCCTAAAAAGCCTAAACCACCCGTCACTAAAATCATTGTTTATTAACTCCGCTTTAGAATCAGTATTTTAAATTGATATGGTGTTTATTTGGTGCTTTCTCCAACTTATCCACAGGATCAAAAACGCAAAAACCGACCCAAAATTTCTTCTGAGCCGGCTAATCTGCTCAATAAGTATATTTTATTTTACAGGTCGAACAAAAGTTGATTGTTATGTAATGTATGGAATTCATGACAATGAATTAAGCCTCATCTTGAGAGCTTTTATTAAATTATAATCTTCAGTTATAAAACTAAAAGGTAAGAGTATGAGCTACAACTATCCTCACTATATAAAGAAGAATGGAAGATATAAGGATTTTGAGAAAGCTAAGCAGTTCTACAGTAAGTATGAAGCGGAGAAGTTTTTGAGGGATAAACGTGGGGAATTTTGGGAAGGCGTGGAGATAACAAGACAATGAGAGCATGGACCTACTTTTATGTAGAGCATACGATAAAGAATGGGTAGATTTTTAGGACGGAAGCCGGATGGGCTTAAATTTGAAGAGTAATTATGTGTTTTTAATTGGGGTGAAAAGTTGAAAAAAATCAATCCATTGGCTTTAAGTGTCATTGGTGGAATATTTATATTGGCTATAGTTTACATTTTATTCTGGGTTTTATTACTATGTCTTGAGTCACCCAATGCTGCAAAAGAAGCTATAAATATTTTAGGCAGTTACTTTGGTGGGGTTGCAACACTATGGGCTGCTTTTATTGCAGCTTATTTATTTAATGATTGGAAGGATCAGCATAATAAAGGGATAGATGCTCAACTTTGCATGAAGGTTATGGATTCAGTTTATGATTGCGACTTAAACCTCCTTAGAATTAACACCTTCATGGTGGATTATTTGTCAACACCTCATAAAATTTCTTATCAGCAGGAGTTGAATATTAATCTAAAACAACTAAGGGATATTATAAATATTATGGCTTCATCTTTATGCATACTGGGTCATATAATACCAGAAGATGATTACAATCAAGAATTTTTACCCAACCTGCAAAGTGTTATTGATGATTTAGAAGAATATTATAAGGCAATAAATACCACGTTTAGGGGACTCAACACTCCTATGCCTATTGAGTTTATTCAAAGCTACAACACATTATGTGAAGGTAGTAGGATTAAGTATAGATCCGTAATTGAAAAATTACGCCGGTACTATAAGGCTTAACTCTCAAATCACCCCAATACATATTCTTTCATTCACATTCGTCGTAATCGAATGAGCTGTGCAGCCTAGTAGGATGCACAGCGTTAAAAAACTTAAATAAAGCTACTTTTACTTAAATTACAGCCAGTTAGTTTAAAAAAATATGGAATATACAGTAAATTTATTTGAATATTAATATTTTATGAGTATATTGCATTTACGAAATTATCATCAGATTTGAATATATGGCAATGAATATAAAAAATTTTTTACTATTAGGGATATTGGGATTTTTAACTGGATGTCAGGTTGTAGAAACTGCAGATGATAAAAAATCTGTTTCTATGCTACCACTGTATATTCCTAAAGAAGCGCGTTATTTAAATACTCCATCGAATGCACCCACCTCTGAAAAGTTGACGGCATATACAAATCAACTCGTTAGCCAAGAGCAAAAATATGCAACGATAAAAACTATTCCTTATACATTTTTTCAGGGTTCTGGCTCCCTTAGTGCGTACCCATATACCGTTTATACCTTTGATGGAAAACGCGTAAGATTTGTTGAGAATTCAATCATCAGCCCTTCTACTACAATGACTCGATTTGATTACTCGCAAGCAAAATTAAAACTACCGGTTGGTCAACATGACATTGTTTTTGTTAGCGGAATAGGTAACCATAGTTATTTCACTGAAATTAAAAATATAACCTTGGAAGAAAATAAAGATTATGTGATTGGTGTGGATCGTATTCCAGGCAGCAAGCCAAGAGTATTTATTGCTGAATATGAAGTGGATTCAAGATTTAAATCAAACGATCCAGACTCTATTGTAATTAAAAAACGAATTGTTGAAGATGTTGAGCATGCAAATCTCAAAAGTGTCAAAGTATATTAAAGAAACAGCTACTTTCGGATTATTGGCATCCTTAGTCCTATTACAGGGCTGCGTAAAAATGATCTTGCCGACTTCTGAAAGTGAATTAATCTCTAAGTCAATTGGCAAAGGTGGGTCAATAGATGTTCCATTGGGATATGTAGATGCTTATGCGAATTTAAAGCAAGCGTATTTAAGATGTGAGCAGGTAAAAACTGCGAATTCATATGTATTAGTTGATGCAAATTTAGATCGGGAAAAAAATCTTGCCATTTTTTTTGGTAAAGCACCTTATGGCACCTATTTGTTTAAAACAACTATCACGCCATCTGATGCTAACAATTCTAAGCTTACTCTTCATTTGATGAAAGCTCAGCTATTAACAGAAAAAGCCAATCAAAATTTACTTCAAAAGCGTTTGGAGCGAGATAGACTACGTGCTTTAGGCCAAGACACTAAATGCAATAAAGATTAATTTTTCAAGCCAAGCATTATATTAAAGTTTTAAAAAAGCTGTGAACCCCAGGGTTGCACAGCAGTAAAATCTTAATTGCACTTTTCATAATCAATCAGCACTTTGGCCACAGCTTTTGCTGCAATCCAATAACGTGCCTGGTATGCTGCAAGCTCAGCTTCATTCGAAATAAAACCAAGCTCTACAATCAAGCCGCCAGCATTGATATAACCTAAACTTCCACGAGCCGATTGGCTCTGATCAATCCAGCCATCATTACCACGTAAACGGCTTCCCAATGCTGAAGCTACAGCTGCAGACAGATCCTGTGCCAGTTTCTTGTCTTTTGGCAAAGCAATTGTTTCTACTCCATTCGCCTGTTTGGAGGGTGCAGCATTCATATGGAATTCAACCGCAACACTAGATCCTTTGATCAACTTGATGGCGGATGAAAGAGAATCATTCTGTGATCCGGTACCATCATTTTTGACCTGAATACCTGCCTCACGTAAATAAAAAGAAACCGCATTCCTGAAATTAGTCACCAAATCAGCTTCTTTAATTTTGCCATTCACTGCACCAGGATCAGAATTGCTATGTCCTGCCGTGATAGTGGCAAAACCTAAAGATTGCGATAGATTTGGCTGAGCCTTTTTACGGCCAATCAGCACCGCCAAGAACATCAAGCCCAATGAAGCAATCGTTTGATACGGTTCAGGCAAGACATTGGCGTTATACACTTCCTGCAAAACTAAATGTACGCAGGATAAAAAAAGCGCCATATAGGCGCCGTATTTTACTGAGTCAAACTTCCAAACACTTTCATTAATTAATTTCATCTTATCTCTCTTCACTGTTTGTTTTTTTGTTGATCAATCTGGTTCCGCATTGCTGCCAGGTCTGTATCCATGCGGATCTGCTTTGATTCGATAATGGCTAATTTTTGATTTAGTCCTGCATTTTCTTTAGCAAGTGCTGTGCTCCCTTGAACTATCCATGAACCAAAGGCAATGAGTAGCCCAATAGCAGTTCCACCTAGGGCTTTCGCAAAGGTGAGCCCTCCTTTAGCCTGGTTCATATCCGCCTGAAGCAGATCAATATCCCGTCGGTTTGCCACAGCTTGTGACTGGTAATATTCATTCCGTTCAGTTAAGCGAATGACGTTGTTGTTTAATTCACCCATTTCCAAGCGCAGTTGATCTAATTTTTTCTCAACTCGCACCCCATACGTTTCACTGTCAGGCATACGCCCCCCTATTTTTTTGGCAATAAAAAAGCACCTAAAAAAGGTGCTGTCATTTGGTTAAGTTTAGACTTCTATTTCTGAATGCTGTCCAGTAGGTGCTGGCCTTAGGATCACTTGGTTTGAAATGAATACTCTAGTACCTAAATTGTAGGCTGTACCGGACGTACATAGTACCGGACCAGATCCACCGTCAATCTGTACCCGATACTCTGGATGTTTCACTGATGTAATGGTGCCAATATATTCTGCATGTGTTGGACTAAGCAGCTTGCGCAGTTCAAATAAGGGATTCGTCACGGCTGATACGCTCCACTGTAATGGTTTCATTGACCTTTTCGTGTGAAAAGCTACCTGAAACTGAATCAATCACACCCCACCACTGGCCATTAAACGCAATCGATTTACCAGGTAGCATCTCGCCTATTTCTCGGCTTACTGGAATATCAGCGAAGGTGTGCAATTCCTGAATATTGGCTTTCACTAACTCATTTTTGCCATAACTGGCACCAGACACCACATTGAATAATGGCCCTGTGACTGTCTCTAAAGGCACATCACCGGAAGTACCTCGCTGCTGTACTTTCAGGCTCTCACCACTACGGCTATTTACTACAGTGATGGCATTGAAGTCAGCAATGTATTCATCGTTCTTTTTGATGTTCTGCTGCATGACCAGGCTTTCAGACAATAGAATATCGTAATCATCCACGGTCATCGTATCCCAATAGCCTTTCTGGTACCGGGGTAAAATGGTCAATGTATTGCCTGCTTTTTGACTATAAATAAAGCCACCGCCTGCATCGACCACCGGCTTGATTGCATCAATTGGTGCAAGTTCGGCATAGCTCAGGCTTTCAGTAGGCACGATCCAGCCAAATTCATCAATCAATTTCCAATCCAAGTTGGTACCGCTATTTGCTCGATCCAGTTCAGCCTGAACCAGTTGAACAGAGGTACGTTCGTTATCCTGAATGAATGAGCGTGTTGGCCCGTACTTATCCGAGTTCAGTGCGGTAATACTTCGCCCCGGATAAGTGTAAAGAATGCTGGCAAAGCGTCGGGTTTCTTCTGGATCTTCAAGCAAGATATGATGCTCAAAACCATTAATCATGACTTTAAGAATCACCGGCTGGTCGTCAATCGGCTGCAGCTTATCTTTTTCCGTATGAGCCACGGTAATTGAGTAAGTCCAGCACCACTGAGACCGACTGGTACTGTAAGTGCCATCCATGACTTTGATTTTCTCGCCGGTATCCAGTCGTTCGGCTGTTAATGTATTCACGATATACCACCAGTTCCGTTTAGGCAGTGCTGGAATGCAGTCATCTGCACCAAAATTTAAAACAACATTGTGTGAATCAACGTCATGACATAAGCAGATAAAATTTAGATCACCAGTGCCTTCATATTTAGGTATTTCCGGCTTTGGCCATGGTTGAACAGGATGCTTTCTGTAGTGAATTGCTTTAGCTTTATCCCAAGGCAAATCTGACTTGGTGATAATCTCAAGACCTTTATCCCATTCAAATGAAAAATGGTGTTCAAATACTTGAGCCACTTCATGAGAATAAGTGAAAGTCTTACGACGTCGGATCATTTCCTGCCAGACCGTTTCCCGGTTATGGCGCAGCTTAATGGTTTCTTCATGCAGGTAGCGCTGGTGAATAAAGCGCTTATCGCCTTCTTCCCAGTGTATGTATGCATCCGAACTTAAACCAGTTGCTTGCTCATGTATGGATCTAATCGCCCGGGTTAATGATCCGGCTTGCTCATACCGAATATTTGCCTGATTAGAAATCACCAAGCCTTGATCATAAAAAAGAGCCTCAGTTGAGGCTCTTAAGATGGGTTTGGCCCATGGTATTTCTGTAGTGCTTAAGGCTGCGATGGCTTTTTGGTAGCGCATGTCAAAACCATAAGACACGCCTGCCAGATGATTAATATCGAATAACGCTTCAAATTGGGCATTTAATCCAGTTTGAATCACCGCATCCACTACACAGTACTGATCAATCCGAACTGCAAATAATTCGGCTATAAAACCGGTTTGCAGTTGTATATCTAGTTGAGCAAACTGCCCTGTAACAGCATTAAACTCAGCATTAAAGCCCGTATTAATCTGGGCATCCAATACGTCGTTACTATCACTAACAGCATTAAGCTCAGCAATAATCTGTGTATTAACTACAACATCTAGAGAAGCAAGATTCTGGCCATCACTACCAAAGTTAAGATCGGTAGAGCCTGTGACTTGATCTTTAAAATTAAGGTTTACTTGATGGCCATCGGGTGGAATATAGTTCGACACATGTCCACCTCGTTTATGTTGATGGTCGTAGGATCAGTGAGTTCATCATAAGGGTGCTGCCTAGTACCAATCCCGGATTCGCAAGAATTATATTCGTATTAACCGAAAGATCAGCCACTGCTTTTCCCTCCCCATTAAATAGGCGCGCCCAAACTGCAGTACCTGATTTTATAACTGTTGCTGCATCTGTCTGATTCAACTCAACGTAATCGGTATGCACCTGTTTGATTGAGGGTTTAGGCAGCGTTAATGTAACCAATCTGGCGTTATTGTTTGCTGCTACCGTTACATCTGCAGGCTTTGCATCATCATAAAAAACAAAGGTAGCATTTGCGCTACCTTGGTCTAAAAAGTTTGCCAGTGCCTGAAGTTGAGCCAGTCCGGCAGCTAAAGAGGTTTTAATCATTTGGCTACCACCTTATCTAAAATCACTGCGTTATATTCTTCGTTTGGATCGAAGGCCACTACAAAACATTCCAGTCCAACTGCAATATTGCGAAATGCATAGGAGCCATCAGTTTTGGACGTTATCTCCCAGAGTAATTGGCGGTTGTCGCGACGAAAAACACAAACTGGCACTGGTGAGTAATTAGCTCCTACTTTTTTGGTTGTGCCTTTAATTTGTCCAAGACCTTGATTTTCATTCAAAAAAGTAATAATTGGCTGATACAATTTTGCAATTAGATACCCCATATCTCCCAGTTTTTGAAAGTCTGGATCGTATCCACCAAAAAATATCCGATTAATTTTAAGAGACAATTTTCACCTCCTCTAGTGGAAAAGCCATATAAGCCGCTTGCGAAGCTGCTGAACCTGTAGAGATGTGGTGTATACAAATCGAATTATCTAGATCAATGTCTTTTGTAGTAAATGGGCTGCTGTTTGCAGAAAGACTAGGTGCATTAGTTGATGAGTATTTTGCAATAAAGGCACCAAGCAAAACTCCCAAATGTTGTCTGGTAGTTTTTTCATAGATAAAAATTGGTTGTGCAGTTGTGGTGTTAAATATATCCAATTCAGCACTTATAGATGATGTTGCTGCCTGTGGAGTCTTAAAGATATAGTCAGATGTTGTGTTTGATGAGCTTGAATCAAATGCAACACTAATGTTCCCTATAAGCGCTTGTGTTACTTGCAGTGCATTAGAAGATATTGAGGTGGTTATCCCTGTAACCTTGCCAATCAAAACTGGGTACTGAAGTTTTTCATTATCAATACAGAGACTTGGCAGTACAGCTGATATTACACCAGAGCCATCTCCGGTATAGCAATTGGTCAGAATAGCAAGATGATATTTACTTCCTAATGCATGTGCTTTTCCGTAAGAAGAACTGCCTTGTGTGTATGTCCAATCGTTGCGCGAAGATGACGCACTTGAACCCCAGTCAAAGTCAAATTTCAGATCACTTCCAGGTGAGACCACTTGCGCATTTTGAAAATAAGCATCGGGATCGGTAATAAATCCAGTGAGTTGATCAAAAGTTTTGCCGACACATGGGGCGATTGCGTTTCGACGAGTTGCAACATCCTGAAAGCAGAATCGAATATAAATATTCGATTCATCTAATTGTTTAAATTTATATACATGAATATTTGCATTTTCATACTCAAGCTCCCAACCAAGCGAAGCAACCTTGGTTGTAAAATTGCCTACAATAAAAGTTGGCGCACCATCAATAGTCATCGTGACTGTATTTGCAGTCACACTATCAATGACAAATTCACCATCATTAATATTTAAAAGCTCAGGTGCACTGACTTTTAAGACACGATCCGCAACATAGCCATGTGTGCCACCATAAGTAAATGTAACTTGATTGCCTGCCACAGCCACGCTTGAAACAGTCTGCTTGTTATAACCAAGTGCCAACATTTTCTTAAAACGATCTGGAAACAGGTTTTTAGACCCTGCACAAAAATCCAAACCTACATCCGCAAAGTCAAAAAATTTTGTCTGTGTCTGCTTCATTGCCATTTTTTATTCACTCATAAAAAAAGACCGCTTAAAGCGGCCATATTTGATTTAACTTTTAAACTACTCGATCAACATCGCCACGCAACATGATCTGGAATGAATCAGAAACAATGCTGGGTTCTGACTGTTTCACAGTGCGGATCACCCAGATTGGCTGCATTGCCGCAATAGTGTTAAACCGTAGCACGTTGCCATTTGCCCAGCCTGCGCCCCATGCTTCTTTCTTAAGTACAAAATAAGGTGCATTTGTGACAGGGTTCATTGGCAAATAATCTACAGATGTAGATCCGTTTAAGGTTAAGCGGCCTGTGTATTCACCCACACAATAGAACGCTTCGGGACCGGTGAAAACAATGGCCCAGCGTTCTTGAATGGCTCCTTTATTTGTGACCTGTATTGGATAAAGTGAATCATTAAAGTTGGCAGATATTGCTGAACCTGATGGCATGTCAGCCCAGACACTATTCCAAGCCTGCTGAACAAATTTCTGTGTGTAACGGGCTTGCATATCACCAATAACCAAGGCAGAACCTACAATTGTGTTATCAGCATCATAATTGTGGGTCAGTGGCTTGGTGAATGTAAGCTGTCCAGAAATCTGGACATCACGGATCAGTCCCATATCCTGATAACGGTATTTTGCTGTAATTGGCGCAACCAGATTGCCCAGCACAAAATCACCATTTAGTGTCACTTTCCCATAATCGTAATCAACAGAGTAAAGATCAAAATCAACCTTTGTTCCATTTGCATCTTCAAGTTCACACCATGAAATACGCTGATCATTTAGATCATACGTCTGGCCAGCAATTGCACTTGGCAGGTTTTGCGACTTGGTTGAACTTACAATCCCAATTGCCCCGACTCGGAAAATTGGCACACGCCCATCCAGCGGCAAACGTGTTGCGGACAATCCCAGAATTGATGAATCAAGCGGAATGTAAGTGTAAGCAATCGCGTTATATCTTAAAGTTGAAGGGTCAACCCAGATAGGGATGTTAATAAATTGATCATTGCTTCCTGTTTCCCTGTATTCCAGATTGCTGTCATACCATGGCTGACTTTCAATTTCTGGCCGGTTTTCAGGTGTAATCAAGGTTTTTTTGTAGAAATAAACGTCAACAAAACCATTGATCCAATTAATTGAACCGTGTGCCAGATCTGTATCAATGGTGCCACTTTCATCTGCTGTAAGGGTTAATTGCCCATATTCCAGTGTGGTGACCACAAAGGATAATGAACCGCTTCGAATCGGAATGATGGGTGTTCTGAAGCTTACCTGGTTGATTGGATGTACCATATCAACCGTGGTTGTCAGTGCTTCAAGTTGTACTGTGTTATTTCCGCCTGGTGCCCATGCATCCAGCTCAACAATGCCAGTGCCAAGCTGGATCAGACCAGCTGCAGCACCAACACCAGTTGCCGGGTCAATGTTTCGATATAACGCCCCGCCCTGATCCACAAAAACATCAGAACCAAGTTTGAAGCGTGTGGAACTGGCAATGATCTGCTCATCAAATCCATTGGTTAAGTCAAGCTGTAGCTTATTAACCGCTATAACTTTTGCAGAATTATTCACACCTGATGTGTCACGATACTTGATTGATATTGTCGTATCCGTGTAGGCTCCCAGATCAACTTCAACACGTTCCAGGCTTGATTGCTTGGGTAAATAAAAAGACATTTCAAAGACCTCTAGGGTGTGTTTCGTAGATTAAGCTGAACGCATGATGGTGTATTCAACAGGCTGATAAGTTTGGACATATTTCACATATTTAGCCCGCGGGGTAATCTCAACAGCACCAGTTGAATATAAGATAGTTCCAACGATTTCACCGGATTCACTCACAATTTGACCCGTACCAGCATTGACTGGAACATCATAAAATCTGGCTGTTACGCCACTTACAGATCCGTCTGCTGTTCTTAAAGGGATCATTAACTCAACACTATTTGGCTGAATTGCCGCGCCCGTTCCAATGGTAAATGTGATTTTCTGATTTGCGTCTGGTAAAGCTGACTTGGTTTGATCTTGTGCACTACCATAACCATAGTTGATGGTGAAGCTCGTACCCTTTTGCGGCAACAACTTAGGCGCAACAAAGCCTTTGCCGGTTGCATAGTTAATCTCCCCAGTTGCATCCCCTGTGAATTTTCCTTGTGAATTTGAAACAGCTGTTTTTGTTTCTCCCTCAAGCAACCAGGTTACCGTCACGCTGCCGGCTGCAATGCCCTCGCGTTCTAAATCAAATTCAAATTTAGCCGGAAAAACTGGCAAATTTTCCCGGGAAAAAGTTGAAGTTGGCGTACACCAGTGAAGCAAAATCACACTATCTACATCAGGCAGTGCACCTGTAGTCAGCAACCAAGTGCCAGTGTTGTAGTTAATGGTGCCAGAACCAAAAGCCGCATTTGAACCAGAAAGCTTTCCAGAACCATCATCAGTCAATTCATAAAACCGGCCCTGCGCCATAAAGGATATAGAAAGGCTGCCTGGTGCGGGTTTTGGCACTAGAATGCCACTGAAGTTCATGGACTGTGTAAGCTTTGTTACTGGCAAGGCATAAGACTGTGTGTATTGCTGTGGTGTTGCTGCAGGTTTGAACGTCAGGGCTATTTGCCGATTTCCTATTGGTGCTGAGCTAGTCCACTGAATCAGACCACGCTGGTAATCAATTGTGCCCACCTGTGTGCCTTGCGTATCTTTTAGCAAGCCGCCCTGGTCTGAAATTGACATACCTGCAAGGGATATACTGACGCTTGACGGGATCACTGCAGAGCCAATGTACATGTTCTGGGTCTGACTAATAGAAACAGTCTGATTAATGGAAATAGTGCCACCAGAACTTGGCACCAATGCCAAACTTTCAGATGCTGCACTCACATCCAGAATTGGCGTTTCAGTCTGAGCAGATGGGATCAACTGTGTGAACATGCTTTCAGCCTGGACAGTGTATTCACCAACTGAAGCGTTTTCTTTTAACTTGGTACTAGAATAATAATAACCAGAATCAGCAACAATTGATTCACAAAGCACTGTTCTTGACTTCCCGCCTTTGGCCCATTGCTCTGCAGTTAAACCAACATAATCACGCTCCAAAGCATCACTTAACTGATATGTAGCAACCTTATATGCAGTGAGTTTTGAATCTATCAAAGCTTGGGCTTCACGGGTTTCCACGCCTGTGATTCTGACAAACTGTTCATATTTTGTTGGTAATCCCTCGTCAGTCAAAATAACGATTGTATCCCCTACACTACACTCCATCTCTTGAGGAAAAAGATTACACTGCAAGGTTTTCATTCCTTGATAATGTGTATCACTCGGCACACCAGCAACACGACCACCGCGCGCCAGATAACTACTGACGCGGGATTGAGCATCGGAACGCTGATCTGTGAAACTATTGGTGCTAAATAGCAGTGCGGATACGTTTGGATCTTCTGGCAGTTCAGATACAAAAACAGTTGCACCCATCAAAAGATCAGTGTCATCTGTTGTGACAGCAGGGAAAATTTTCCGCATGGACACATCACCCATTGTCCAACCAAGTTCAGAAATGTCATTAAAAAGGTTATTACTGATACCGTCCTGAACTACTACGCCAGAATATTTACCACCGCCGTCAGAGTTATCAGTCAAGCGTTCAGACTTGTAAATCACTAAATCCTTGGTTTCAATCGCCATCGTTTAACTCCGTAAAGCGTAAAGTCACGTTGTAATAATCATCCAGTGATACAGCTGGAATTCCTTTCATCGGTGCAGCCTCTAAAGTCCCATCCTGGTGGTTAAATTTGACGGTGAATTGCCGGTTGTCATGAGGCTGTTCAAACTGCAGTTTAAAATTTTCACCTTGCAGCTTGGACCATTCCAAAACAGTCCGTAATTCACGCAATTTGATCCAGCCCATTTCCGGATTTGCCGGTTGCAAGGTAATTGGTCGGCCCGACTTCTTTTTGCCTTCCTGAATATGCAAAGTGCCATCCATTGCATAAGCCTGAATCTGCTCAATAGGCTTCCAGGAGAATTCATCAGACCATAAAAAACCGTCCTCTAATGGGACGGTCTCTGATGTCGCTAAGCGAATTAATTTCATGTTGATTTCGCCTGTACTTTTAATTGATTAACCAGTTCATTCATTAAGGATTCCTGACCTGCTGGCCCTGTGAATTTCATCTGCTTGCCATTGAAGTCAAAGTTGTAGGTAACCTCTTTACTTGGCTGACTTGAATTGCTAACCGAAGGTGAAGAAGGAATTGACGGCGCATAATCACCCAAGCTACCAGAACCAGTTGAAGCCACATTGATACTGCGAAGCAATTCATTGATCTTGTTGGTCCCGTGCTGAGTGGTTATTCCATTCGCTGCGGCACGGTCAAATTCAGCATTAATTAATGCTTTCATTGCCACGCTGCTTTCCTTTCCAAGACCTTCAGCTTTAGCATCACGATCTGCCGCCATGGCTTTAGACCAAATGGTAGAAGCCAATTTCTCAGCCTCTTTATCGTCATAACCCTTACTTTTCAGCTGTGAGATCACATCAGACTTAGTGTAAGAGTCATAGTCGTAGATCCCTTTACTCAATGCCTCGCCTTGACGCTTCATTTCCTTATTGAAATCACTCTTAGCTTTAGAAACCGCATCAGCCCAGGCTTCAGTAGAGGATTTAGCTTCTTCACGTGCAACCTGACCTGCATGGCGGTAACCATCAGCAATTCCACGTGCAGAGTCTCTAACACGGTCATTGGATTTAGACCAATCATCCATGGTTTTAACAACGGCTTTACCAGTGTCATCAATTTGTACTTCAAGATTTCGGCCAGCATTCATTGCATTTACTGCAGCAATTCTTCCAGCATCACCGGACGCAGCGGCAGACTGAGCAGCTTTTTGATATGCCTTTTCAATTCCTTCAGCAGTAGCCTTGCCACTATCCCGAATCGTAATGTAGTCCATTAAGGCTTGTTGAGCAGCCAGTTTAAGTTGCTCTTTGGTCTGGATACCTAAGCGTTTAAATGCCTCAGTAACCGGATCAATATCATCCGGTAATCCTTGCGCCTGAATTTTGATGGCAATTAAGCCTTGCTCTACCTGAGATGTTGAGATTTGTCCTTGGTTGCCAAACTCCTCAAGTTTCGCTTTTGCATAGTCAATCTCAGCCTGGCTTTTGGCTGTTTGCAGCCATTTCAACCATGCCTCATAAGTAAGATTGCCGGCATCCTCTCCGGTGACACCAAGATCTTCAAGCCCGGCAGAAAAATTATCTACACTGGTTTCTGTTTCCTTAAATTTTGCTGAAACTCGATTTAAGGAAACATCTAGATCTAAACCTAATGCGGTAGCAGCTTTTCGAGCTTTATCGGATGCATTTGCTGCACCCTCTGCACCCTCTTCAGCTTGACTCCATGCCTCAACTGATACTTTGCCAGCCTGATCGACAGTGACGATATATCCTTTTGCCATTAGATCGGCTTGCATCGTGCCATCTATTACGCCTTTATTGGCAGCAACAGCAGCTTCCGCATAGGCCCGAACCGCTTTAAGCTTCTCTTCTTCAGTTGCCTTTTTTCCCTCAACTTCACGCTGCTGCTCTGCCAACAGTTGATCCATTGTGGCCTTTGCATCTGCCAGAGATTGTGTATTCTTTTCTTCTTGGGTTTGGCTAATCGCTTGGATCGCCTCAACGCCGCGGGATTTAAACTCTATAGCACCATCTGAAGCCTTGTTGTAATACTCCTGTGCTTTAGCCGCCATGGCCTCCATATCGGCAATAGCTTTAGTCTTAGCATCGCCCCATGTAAATGCAGCTTTCAGGTTATAGAAGGCTGCTGAAACATCAAAGAAAACACCTGTTAGAAGGTTAGCTACAATACCAATAGCATTAAAACCATCGCCTATAAAACCAATGGCAACATTTACTCCCTGTAGCGCTTTAGTTAGTCCATTGGTTTTGCTTTCTGTTTCACTTACACCGTTATTGAATCTAAAAATTGCATCAAGTGTGCCATTAAGTACATCAAGAGTGATTTCAAAGGCATCACCAACAGTGGAGCCTAATTCTTTAAGTGATTCGTAGGCAGACAATAATGCTTGTTTAAGCGCCTCAATTGTTTGTGGATCGATTCTATTGAGTTGATCGCCCACCCATACGACACCATCACCCATATCATTGAGTAAGACCTCAATAATATTTAGATTATCAGCAATCGTTACCAGCCAGTCTGCTACAGTTGCAGATGCACCATTGGACTGGTCCATCTTGCCAATTAATATTTCCCAAGATGTTGAAATTCTCTGTAGCGCATTCCCAATGGTGAGCGGAAACTGATCATAAGTTTCTTGAACTGATTTGGCTTGGCTACCAATGGCTTTAACTACACGCTCTGCTGAGAGTTCACCATTCTCAGCCATTTTGCGGAGTTCACCAGTAGTGACACCTAAACCCTTAGCTAAAGCTTCAGCCAAGCCATAACCGTTCTCCATGATAGAGTTGAATTCTTCACCTCGAAGAACACCCCCCTGCATCGCCTGGATAAACTGAGTAACAGCGGCTTCACTTGCTTGTGCACTACCTCCACCGATCTGAATGGCTTGAGTTACAGTTTTGGTCAGATCCAACGCTTGTTGCTGGGTCATTCCCATTTCTTTGCCGACTGCGTTCAGTCGGGTAAATAAATCCCCTGTAGCTTGTAAGCTGGAGTTTGTGGCAAGTGCTACCTGGTGAACGCCAGCCATTGCTTGTTGGAAGTTACCACCTTCTCTGGTAGCAATCTGAATTCGTACTGATAGGTTGGTATAGGAGTCAGCAGCCTCGGCCAATTCACGAATACCTAAACCAATACCGAGTGCAGCCATAGCTCCAGCAAGTGTATTTACAGCAAACTTTGCGCCATCGATACCTTTCTGTGCTGTTTGGGCTGCACTATCTGTATCCTTTAAGCTTGAGTTAGCTTTATTTACTTCTGCCTGAAAGCCATTAAAAGCCTGATCTGCCTGTTGAACTTCTTTTTCTAGCTGATCAACTTCTGCTTGGGCTTTCTCAATTTCAGCTGGTGAAGCACTAGTTTTTGAAAATGCCTCAAGGTTCTGCTTAGCCTGAGTTAGATCGCTCTTAAGTTGACTTAATGCTTTCTCTGCTTTATTACCAAAATCAGTAAAATTACCTGCTGTAGATTTTGCATTGTCTCCAGCATCCTTGATCATGCCTGTGGCAGCATTTAAAGACTGTGATAGCTTATCTGCTAACTCACTCGTTCCTTTTGGGATGATATTTCCCATTTCCTTGGAAGCATCATTTGTCGCTTGTTTTAACTTCTCTGACTCTTGTTTGATCGCATTAAAAACAGATTTTGCCGTGTCTTCAGAAAGCTTTACATTGCTTACAAATCCCTTGGTGTCGGCATCCATTACCAATTTGAAAGTTAAATTCTTACCAGACATGTCGACCTCTGAATTTCAGGCAATAAAAAACCCGCATCAGCGGGAAAATTTAGATATTAAAAAACCACCCGAAGGTGGTTTAGTTAGAAATTGAAGATATTCTTCCGTTTGTAAAATGCAGATACTTAGAACCCGAATATGGTGTTCTATACACCCACTGCTCAAATACATTATTTGCAGTGGTGGTTGTATTAATTTTATCTGGATAACCCCATGTGGACTTCTCAGCTTCAGCTTTAGTCATTCCTACACGCGGCTCTTTTTTTGTAGCTTGTGCGGCTTTTTCTTTAGCTGCAGCTTCTTGCTTGGCTTTGATCTGGCTCTGAGACTGCTTTACCTTATTATTTAATTCTTTGCCTGCACAAGGTTTACCTTGATAAACAGTTTTTCCATCTACTGTGCAGGTATAAACTTCACCAGAGATTGCAGTTTGAGCTATTAGAGCTGTACACAAACTCAGAAAAATATACGACCGCTTCATAATCATATCCCTAAATTATTATTTTCCTATCATAACTTTAGGGTAATGCATGATCAATCAGAAACCATTTCTTTCTTGAATGATTCAAAGCCTTTTTTGTCGGATTGGGCTACACGTGCAGCAATGGCAGAGTTAAAGATGCCCTGCTTGTACATCTTGTTTGCTGCCTTAACATAGCTCTGGAATGCACCGTAGGTCATCTGCATGATTTCACTATGCTGATGGCCCATTGATACCAGAAACTGGAATGAATCAAACCAAGTAGAGTCATCTTTCTTTTTAATGCCACGTTTAGGCTTTTCGTATTTGAAGTAAGCCTGATTGACCAAAAGTACAGCTTTTAGCAACTCTTTGAAGGTTTGCTCATCTGCTGCCAGATCAAAGATAGCTTTCTGGTTCAGGTTAGTCACACGGGCAATAGTTGAGATCACCTGCACACCGTGAGCTTTAAACAGCCCCGTCAAAATCTCATCTGAATGATTCTGGTCTTTAATGAAGTTCTTCAAAACTTCAGCATGCATTGCCCAGGTATCAAAGTCTTTCATCTGGATCTGGCGAACTTCGATATCTTTAAGCTTAATGCTTCGGTTTGTTGCTAAGAAAAAATCATTCATGATGGGATCTCGAGATAATTTTTGGCACTAAAAAAGCACCCGAAGGTGCTTTTCTTTTAACTTTGATAAAGCCTGAATTCTATAAAGCCCAACTACCACCTTGTCCCATCTCATAAACGATGAAAATTAAGGCTAGTACCATTAGAATGACAACAATGATTTCTGTTTTTGTTAGCATCTTCAGCGCTCCACTTTTAACCATTTAGATGATAAGCAAAGCAAACAATTTATAACATAAAGGTTACAAAAAAATTATTGGATGTTACAAAGCTAAAGACGGAAAAGAAAAGCCACCCGAAGGTGGCGATAATTATTAGCTTTGCTTCACACCTTGTATGCCTTTGCATAATTTCAAGATGCTTTCGGCATGCAGTGTGATGTGTCGATGGTTTGGCTTGGTTCGCTCAATATCAATTCCAATTAATATGGCTGCTTCAATATTTTTCTGCCAATCACCCGTGTCTGGTACTGGTTCGATTGAGCAAAACACATAGCTATCATCACCAATGTTGATGTCAGCATAATTTTCTTCGTCTGTGCTTGGTCGACATTCTGCAACTACATAAGCAATATTCATGATTAAACCCCGCCAGCAAATGGCAATGACGGCTGTAATTCACTTTCTAATTGCGCTATTTCATCATCAAGCGGATGCTTTTCATGTTTCCACACGTTCATATCTCTGGCTGAGCAACTAACTTGCTGTTTGCGATTTTCGCGGTAACCAACAATATGATTATATCTAGCCCATTTAGATTGAAAGACTTGGGTTAATTGGCTTGCCATCCAGTTAAAGGCATCAATAAATTGCTCTTTTACTGCATCAGCCTTCTCACCATTAAATCCCATCACCAGAAACATCCACCCATCTTTAGTCATTTGGTAAAACTTTCTAGGCTTTCCGTTCTGTAACTTGTTGTTTTCAAAGCAAAGCGCAAAATTGCGTTCACGGAATTTCTGTGAGCACTTCATATTTTTAATTGCTCGAAGCACATCAGAGTGTCTTTTTTTGAATGCTTCCGCTACTGCATAACTGGTTGTCTTTGGTTCGCCATTTTCATTTGAGACCATGGCACGTAAATTTAATGTTGTCATCATGTTCATAAGATTTCCTCTTATATGACCATGTTCAAAAAAATAAACTGGCAGGCACGTTGAACATGGAAACGCGCTTTTCGAGCCGTCGCTCTAGCCAGTGGTTTGCCTGAAAACAGGCATAAAAAAACCGCCCAATAAGGACGGTTTGATTAAGTGGTGGGATTAATCCCTTTCATTTGCATTAAGCGATTAATGAAAATGAAAAGAATCAAAAAAAACAGGCACAAAAAAAGACGCATAGCGCCGTGGAGTTCTTTGTGCCTGCATGAGGTTATTACGCTGCCGGAATCGTCACAACATGGCCATATAAGCCTAATGCCGGATCTGCTTGCTTCGTTACATCAGATAAAGCCTGACCAGAGATTTCATACTGACCAAGTTCTTCATGAATCAGTGGGAAAGTGGTTTCTGGCGACTTCTTGGTACGCCATAAACGTACAGCCATGTGTTTACCATTTGCGGTATTGATGCCCTTGAAGAAAAGCTCATACTCTTTTTCAAAGTCGGATGCCAGAGTGGTATTAGTCACTGCACCAGTGGTGTAGGTGGCTAAGATCGGCATGGTCAGATCTGATACATCATGGAAAACCACAGTACCAAATACAGCATCCAGTGTGTAATTCTCTGGATCAACAGTCTTAGCTGTGCCAGTGGTTGAATCCTTGAATGAAACCGTTTTCAGGTTATAACCATCCAGTTTGATTTCTTTACCGGCCACCACAGTACCCAGTGATATATCTGTCGCTGTAGTAGTTGCTACGGCGTGATTCATACCAGACAGGATATATTGAAGGTTTTCTGGATCAGTTTCTTCCAGCGTTCCCGTAAAATTCACTGATGTTGCATTGATCATCGTGAAGTCAGTAGTACGCTGACCAGATGTTGATTCTTTATGCTCAACAACATCAGCACCAATTTCTAACTCAAAGTCTGGCACGTTGCCCAAATGGCGCATTGCACTAGCAACACCATTCACAAGTTCTGACAGGTAAAACTTACCTTGCAGCGAAATATATTCTTTAGCCATTACTTTTCATCCCCTGTAGTTTTCTTGGCTGGAGCAGCTTTAGGTTCAGGCAATTCCTGAATGACACCATCTGCCAGTAACTTTTTGATTTGTGCATCACTCAGCCCACCGACCACATCACCCTTTTGAAAGCGACCGACAGGCTGTAATGCTTTGTATTGTTTTGCCATGACTGGCTCCTAAATGAATTTTTGTGATTCAAAAATAATCGTGATGTATGCAAAGCCTGGACTATACCCATCCCGAACCGAAATCATTTCTAGTGCCGTTCGTGATGCCTGAGGCTGCCAGCCGGAAAGTAATTGAATGACCTTCTCGGTTAACAACCCAGCTTCATCACTCACCGCTCGGCCATCAGTCATTTGAGATTGAGCATTTCGACATGCAACCGTAACCGCCCATTGCTGACCGATCTGATTGATACTTCCACGACCTGCGCTGGCTTTCTTGTCAATACGGACAAAATTGACATGCGCAGATGGCGTGACTTGTGACATCTCGGTGACCTTAACCGAATTCAACGGCGTGTATATTTGCTTGAATTCTGGAATTTCTTTCAGCTTTTCTGCAATCTCATCACGCACCGCGAAGAAGGTGCTCATCTATAAAACTCCCGACAATATCCAAAATCATTACCTCATCTTCAGCATCAATACCAAGCTGAGTCCGAGGTGGAATAATGGATTGCTTAACCTTTCGATACTGGCCACCAACTGCGAATGTAATATATTGGCCATTCTTGGGTAGGATTGTTGCGCCGTAATGCAGATGGGGTGCATACGCAACATCTGTACCCACCTCCACACCATTTGAAAGAACATTGTGTGTGTAGGAATTCATCAGGCGGCCAGTATCTCGAAGCGTTTCACCGACCCCGACACCATCCCTGCCTTGCATGCTGGCACGCCATGATACTTTCCATGGGTTCCCATCTACATCAGTACCCGTTAAGAATCGATGCTGCACACTATCCACAAGTCCAGCACCAATCTCATCAAACAGCTGGTCCTTTAAAGAATCAAAGTTACCTAATTGCTTAAGTACTGCTTCAATCGGTGAACTATCTGCCTGAATGGTTATTGCGAAAGCCATAAACACCTCACTTCATACTGGGCATCATGTCTAAAATGGCATCACCAAATACACCACCGGTGTAACTTGTGCCGATGGGTGCTGTTGATGGTTTATTTACTGGCTTTTCATCAGTCACTTGGTTTTCAGTATTGAGGATATTTAGAATAGCTTTACCGTCAGCTACCCGCTTTAGAAAATCAATCTCTGCTTTATAGCGATTCTCAATTTCTTCCGTGGGTCGCTGAAAGTAAAGACGATAGCGTGCAATGTTGCACGCTACTCGTTTTAATGTGCTTGGTATACTTGGTAACGGTAGCTCATATCTAACCGCGACATAGCTATCGATTTCCTCTGCAGCATCCTGTAATGCATTTTCAACCGCGTCATTAGTTGATTGCATTGCTTCTAAATTTTCCATCTCATGTATACCAAACCGAGCCACTAAATCCTCTCGTGTTGCATACATAGATCACCTACTTGGTTTCGTCGGCAGGTTTCGAATCTGCTTTAGGTTTTGCAGCAGACTTCACCTTTTCCAGTTCAGCCACCTTGGCTTTGAGCTCAGCCATTTCTTGCTCGGCTTTAGCCTTGTCGGCAGTCACTGTCTGATTGGCTTCAGTTAAGGTTTTATTTGCTGCTGTTAGTTCAGCATTGGCCTTTTCCAGTTCAGCCAGACGAGCAGCGGTATTGTCTGCTTCTGGCTCTTCCGGCTCTTGATATTCTTCAATAGCCCCAGATGCTAAAAGGGCCTGAAGTTGTTTAGCTTCAAGCCCTTTGATTTCATCACCTGGCATAAAATGCCCGATGGATTGTTTTGCTGTGTACTTCGGCATGTCTTGCTCCTTATAGAGTGATAAAGCCAGTACCACCAACGACACCGTTCTTATTAGACGGCACAACCAGTGGAGCAGATTCGGTCATCAGCATGATGCCGCTTGGATCTTCACAGTACCATTGACGGTCAAAGTACTGCTGAGCAACGCCGTTGGCCAGCATGTTCTTGATCTTACAGTGAGCTACCGAACCATTGGTATCAGAGATTAGTGAGAAGTAATCTTTAGGAATAAAGCGCTTCACTTGACCTTTGTTACGGTAAGTTGCGTCATATACCCAGAATTCGATTCCATCAAAGGTTCCTTTGAAGGTTGCTGATTCTTTTACACCAAAGCTTGGATTCACTGGAACAGAAATACCCGCATATGGCGTGATGAATTCTTTTTTGAATTCTTCATTGTTCCAGAGAGCCGCCCAAACCAAGCCAGACATAACAGACAGCTTAGCTTCACCACCATCAGCAGCCAATTGACGTTCAAGCATGGTGCGAATATCCGTTACTGGCTTGGCACCCGCTTCATTCCATTTGACCAACGGCGTATATGTCAAAGACGCATCACGACGGTAATCCACCAGGTTGAGCTCATAATCATCTGAGTGAAGCGTGTATTTACCATTTTTCAGTAAATCGATAGCCATCATCATGACTGAGTTATCAATCGCATCATGGTTGCGCTTCATCACTGAGATTTGAGCAATGATCATTTGCTCTTGCTCAGATAGTCGCTGGTTACCAGTTGAGATGATACCTGCAGTACGTAAACGCTCAAGCAAGGCAATTTCAAAAGTTTCTGCTGGAGTGACCTGATTCTTTGGCTTGTAGTAAGCCGGTTTAACGTGGCGTACTTCACCAGATTGAGTAGTATCAAATGGCTTACCAGGCTGTTGCGGTGATACCAGTGGTGCCAGATCATGTTCAGCTGATAATTCAGCCAGTGGCACATCATCACGCGTGAATAACGGGCGATTAGGGAAAAGCTTATCTAAAAGCCATGTGTCCATTGGACGGTAATTCGAGTGGATCAGTGCCAGCTCACCCACATCAAGAAGTTCAAGTGGAGCACCTTCAATATTAAAAGACTGTGGCATGTTGTTTACACCTTAGAAAGTTCGATTTTGTTTTTAGTTGCCTGTGCACGCGCTGCATCATATTCTTCAGCAGCAAGCAAAGTCCCATTAAGCGATACAGCTTCAATACTGAAAACCCCGCCGTAGTAGACCGGAATTTCGATTCCATCAGCGGCCTTGATTGTGGCTTCTGCAGCCGTAACGTCTTGGCCACAAATTACATCCCATGTTTTTTCATCAGTAGCGTGTGTGAGTACATTCGCATCTGAAAGTGTAAGTAAGTCACCTTTTTTATAGGCTGTAGCGGTAGTTACTTTGGCATTGGCACGTCGTAACTTTTCATTGTCTAGGACCAGCTTTTTAGACTGGACCGTAATTTTTGGAATAACCTGGCTCATGAATTATTTCCCCTTGTTTTGTTCTGCGAATGCTTGTGCACCAGAAGTGAATTTGTGAGTGTCGGTATTATTCGACTGGCCACCTTGCCCTGGATTGGCTTGATGAGTGAACAAGTGAGCAAATGCCGGATTTACACTTGGTGTTTGTTGTGTCTGTGGTGTAGCTGGCGGCTGTTGGCTACCTGCAGAAAATTGACGAAGCTGCTTTGCAGTAAAGGCAAAAACTGAATCATCCATATTTGTATAAGCCGTTTTATCTTCAGCACTAAACTGTGTTTTCAGTTCAGTTTCTAAAGCTGCAATTTCATCAGCACGCTTTTGTGCTTTGAATTGCTTAAGTTCAGCTAGGGCATTATCACGTTCACGCTCTGCCTGCTCTTTGGCCTGTTGTGCTTTTTCTAATTCGGTCACGTCTGTGTCCTCTTTGGTTGGGTTTGGATTGGCTTTGCCTGAGAAGGCTTTAATTGATGTATTACGATCAGCACCAGTCGAGCAGATCGTGAACTCACGAATACGGTTTTGACGGAAGATTGTGATAGGACCTTCAAACACTTGACCATTCACAGTGACTGTCTTGCCTTGTGAGACTTCTTCAATAGATCCAGGATCAATCATCATCGACATCTGGAATGGAAAGCCATCATCTGAGTCTTGAACGATTTCCTGCGCCTTGGCGTTCGTAAGAAAATCGCCTGAAACATCAATCTTTCCGTTCGTATCTACAGTTTGAACAACACCAATTCGACTTGAGCTAAAGTGTTCTTCAAGCAAGGCTGCTGGCTTATCAATCTCAATCCCATCAAGATCAAAGACCACACCAGAACGTCCCCAATACCAATGACCATCTACACGGCCACCAGCATAAGCAGTGCCTTTAAATTTTCGTTTTTGGCCCTCTTCAGCCTTTGGAACCTCAATTGCTGCAGCGTTGAATAGATACTTCAATCGCTCTTCATTTGGATCTGGCATTTTTCATGCTCCATAAAAAAACCCGCTTTAAAGCGGGTATGATTTAATATTAAATTTTTAGCCTAATTTATATAGATTTGATTGAGTAACCGAGAAGCTATATCCAAGTTTAATGACAGTATTTTTAATCAATTCAAAAAACCATGATGGAGTATTAGGCGCAACTATAATTTCTTCAATTAGCTGATTTAGATTACATGGAATAAGTTGGATAGCAGGCGTTGAACACTTTAGTTCCTCTTCACTCAACTTTATGTGGGAAGGTTCCATCACCTTATGTTTTTTACTCCCTACTAATCTAAATTCCTTCTCATGTTCGAAAGAGGGTCTTTTACTCAATAAAATATCATTAATATTTATAGAAATGAGCTCCTCTTTTTGAACAAGATCTGTGTAAGTCTTAGTTAAATTAGATAGATTTAAATCGTATACAACATGACCATAATTAAGCGTATCTACATATTCATTTTTAGGATTTGTTAGAGATGATTTTAGTTTTTGAATCGTTGTTTTGATAACTAAAGATTCCTCATTTTTACAATATAATTTCCACATAGCTGATGACTCAACTGAATTTTTATGCCAGCAGCTAACATAAGTTCTAAATTTGGCTAACCTACAACTAGCTAATATACTGGTATCGATTAATTCAGCCATATCAGAGTTTTTTGAGTTTAAAAAAGCTGTTTTTAATGCCTCTCTATAAATATGAGGATACGCCTCATATACATCTTCAAATAAATCCGGACGAGCTAAAACAATATGCTGATTAATTAACATATCTAAGAACTTTGATAGGTCCATGTAACGCCATAGAGTAATATTTTGCTCGGAGAAATTATCAATATTTGAAGACATTATTTGGCTCTGTCTGTATTTGCTAAGGATTCAAAATTCTTAGAGTATATATTACTTGGCTTTGATTTGTTTCAATCGAAACCACTTCGAAAGACAGTCCCATCGGCATCAGAACACCATTCCCAGCATTCAACATATCCAGATCAATACCCAAGCCTCTAGCATTCTCGATCTTAATCACGATATCTGAAGCTGTGTCAGCCATCAGTAACGGCGCATTCAATTGAACTGTTTGCCCTACCTGATAAGCCGCTACTTGATTAAGAGTCGCAGCCCCTAGCACGGTTGAAGCCGTATTGCTTGCCACAGCCTGAATAGCTGCCATGTCTGCACTCAGCCGGCGCTTAAGTACATTATCAGCCAGAGAGCTTGTAGTAGAGTTTAAATAGCCAGTCAGTGCAGCATCATTTCCCTGCACATAGTCCAGAAAGGTACGTATCGCACTTGGGCGAATGCTTGGATCAAGTGGAATCACGGTATTGGCCACCGTATCAAATAGATCCCGAGCCTTATCATCCATCGGAGCAAATAGTCTTGTGAGTTTTTTACTCGCCGTCCATTCAGCCTTGATTACCTCTTTCTGCTCGAGAAGATATTCTTTATCCAGACTTGAAGTGCTGATCTTTTTATCTACCAGCAATTCAAGTTCACCAAACTGCAATGGATGAGAACTCCAATCTAAGGCTTCAGCTATCTCAGGCAACTGATCATCTGGCGTAATGCCGTATTTCAATGCCTGCTTCTCAGTCAGAGCAACTACAGTACAGCGACAACGAAAACCCAACGGCGGGTAATGTGTCAGCCAGAATGGATGATCAATCGGCAATACAATCCGATTCAAGGCCAAATGACTTGGACGCACTCGACTATCATTGATCGCCGAGTACATCAGGTAAGGTCGTTTAACCTTATTCCGTTGCTGTTGCTGCCAACGGCCATGACCATAAGCACTTTGAATATTGGTACGAAATACATTGTCTAGGTAATGCTTTGGCAGAATGATTTCAGATTCTTCAATCAGCTTCTGAAAATCCTTAAAAGTACCGCCGTCGGCAATGGATTTATTCACTGCCTTGATGACCGTTTCAATCTGCTCAAGACTAGACAGAAAGCTTACCGTGGTTGCCATCTGCCGGGTCTTTAGATCCATTGAGTAGAACTCATCAGGCAGGACAATCTTTTTACTGTGAGCGTACCGAAGCGCCTCAAGAAACGTGACTGGTTGCATAGCTTACTTCCCGTTTTGAGCCGTCACATATCCCAATACATCTGCAGCATACAAAGCCTGGTCCAGATTAGCTGTGAACTGTGTCTGTGTTGCACCAGGTATTAATTGCATCAGGTTATAAGCCAGACTTTCGGGACTATCAGACTTGAATATCAGTTCCTTGACCTGATCTGGTTTCAATAGCTGCAATTCATCTTGGCCATCAGTCAGTTCTTCAACTTCCTGCTGTTCTGGTGAGAGCTTGTTTGCTGTTGCCTTAAAGTTGAATGCTTGGCGAGGTAATGCAGTGAATTGATTGAAGGCAGTTTGAGGCTGTTCAATCACATCACCATCTTCAAGCCCGTACTCACGCTTAAAGTATTGAGGCGTTAAGACTGCACCAGCATTTTTAAGCTTTACATCACGATCAGCTTTAGGCTCTTCCAGTGATTTCTCTTCACCAATGGTGACCCGGTGGCGTTCCCAGCCATTGATATCACATAGCGCGTTAATAATGGCTTGGATCGTTGGCATGATCATCCGGACATCGGCTTTATACTTTGAGTTCTGAATCTCAAGGTGCACATCACCCAAGGCACGCGAACCAGAGCCATCTGTACCAGATGTGAGAGTCTGCCCCAGAATCACTTTCTGGATACGGCGCTCAAGGTTCTTGTCGAAGGTTTCGAAAGTCTGTGAAGCGTTGCCATTGGTATTAGCTGTTTGGATTTCTACCGAATCTGTACCACTTAAAGCAATTACCGAACTGGCATGCGCTCTAAGTAGCGCATCACGCATATCAGTCGTCTTTCCGGCAGTTTTACCAACCAGCATTGGTAAGCCAAACTTTTCAACGAACTTGGCCCAGAACTTAAAGCCAGACGTTTTGAAGAACCAGACCCAGTACAATCGACTTAAAAGAGCCTCACCTAATGGATTCTCATAAGTAGATTTACAACGTGTCAAAAAGTGTTTGAAGCGCTGGTCTACCTCCTGATCCTGTCGAGACGTATTGTAGTTGGCTAGCAACATCAGACGACCATCATTCTTAGGCTCATACCATTGCATTGGCTTTTCACCAATCCACTTAAAACCAATAAACGGCGTAATAGTATCGCCGTCAATATGTAGGCTCGGTTCCTCAGGCTTGGTATAGATTACCTCTAATACAGAATATCCGTACCAGCGAGCATTCTGCGCACCCAGAAGAATCTCAGACCACCACTCACGTAAATGCTCCATGATGATTTTTGATTCCGGTCGGTCCATCGGTTCTACACGCCATGATGCACTTTCAAGTTTATCTTGGCGCTTTTCAATGGCCTGATAAATCTCATCGTCATACATCATGACTTTCAATCGTGGACGTGTGACCCCAGCCTTTCGAAGTACTTCATCGCCGTCTGGCATTTTGGTCAGATAACTGATTAAAGCCTGTTCAGCCTCATGAGAATACAGTGCACCAGCTTCAGGTTTTGCATTCTCAGGCTTTTTCCTTTTCTTAGACATAACTCAACCTTATGCAGCCGGAGGGCTGTAATTAATCGCAATTACTGCATCTTCAATCGCATCAATCAGCGTATCTACCTGATCATCATGATCATGAGTAAATGCCGCATTGAATGCTTCACATTCTTCAAAGAATTCGCCAACCCAATGTGCATCTTTAGGTACCATCACAAAACGATCTTCCGGTTTATCTTTATAGTTTGCTTCGAGATGGACCTGCACATCCATGAAACGGGATAGCTTGTCTGTATTACGTTGGACTGGAATCACAGCGACACCAGAGTAAGTACCGAGTGTTTGGATCAACTGAGTACCAGACGCTTTATCTTCTACTTTCATGTAGCGGATAGGTTTGGTATGCCAGGTGTATTCCTTGTGCTTATCCAGAAATGCTTTAGCCTGACGATTCAGTTCTGGTGCTTCCCATTTACCGCGCAAGAGATCTAGCAAGTACAACTTTCCATCTATGCCCATGCCTACAAGTAGGAATACGGAATAGTCATTGTGCTCTTTGGTCTTTTGAGCGGTATCGACAAGGACGGCGCGCCACTGAAGCTCTGGAATGTCTTTATAGAATCCAAACCATTCAGACTTGATTAAGTCACCGCCTAATTTCTTAGGCTGCTGCATGTACTGACTAGAGAATGTATAACGGGATACCGTGGCACCTTCTTTATCCTTGCCACCCTTTTCAAGTTGTAATAAGGATTGAAGCGATTCTTTCTTTGGCCAGTAACTTTGGCGGCCTTGCTCATCACGCTCAGCATCTCGCGGTACCAGCTTTTGAATATGCTTTGGCAAGGTTGCAATGTACTTATCATCAATTAATGCCGGAATAGATATTTGAGTCCATTCACCAGGTAAATTACCTGTCATGACAAAGTTGGTTGGATCCTCAGTATGCAGGCGCTGCATGATCATGATGATGGGTGTATCAGACTTGGCCTTACGTGAGTTCACCGTATTAAGTAACTTGCGATTGGCGGCATCTCGTTTGATCTTACTGAAAGCATCTTCTGGCTTTAATGGGTCATCGATAATGATACAACCTGTAAAGCCATCATCAGCCAGTGTTCCTGCGCGCCGTCCTGTTACCTGTCCACCCATAGAGGCCACATACACATGGCCAACATCGTAGTCCTCAACTGTAATCTTCCATTCCTTTTTGGAGTCAGTACTATTGGAGACCGTTAAATCCCACATCAATCGATAGTCTTTCGACTTCACAATGTCACGCGCCGTATCTGATACACCTTCGACCAGTGACTGAGAGAAAGATAGATACAGGAATCGAGAGCGCGCATTCAAAGCCAAGCCACGTGGAATTAGGTTGGTTGTCAGTTCAGTCTTACCAGCACCTGGTGGAACATTAATGACGACGTTTGCTATCTCACCCGCAATTACCTGATCAATAATCCATGAGATATAAACATGGTGCCAATTCACCGTGAATTTAAAACCCATACGGGGCTTAAAGAATCGCCGGGTGAAATATAAATGCTCATCTTCACACAGCTTTTTTTCAACCTGTGTTTGCAGATCCATTTAATATTCCTCTTGGGCCTTCTTCACTGCAGCTTCAACTTGTTCTTGAGTGGCATGAACAACTGTTGTCTGTAATGCTTCACCATCTTTACCAGTAATTTCTTGTCGGTTAGTGAATTGACCACCTACATCCTTAGCAGCCTGTTCAAGAATCTTAAGAGCTAATTTTGCATTCTTGGTTTTTTCAAGTTGCTTCTGATATTGCTTAAGCCGGTAATACTTACTGGCAATTGGAATATCTATCAAACCTTCATCAAATTTCTTACGAGTCTGATTGAATAGATCTGCAAGTTTTTTCCCGAGATTGCGACCTGCATATTTAGTCGGGTCATAGTTTTCACACTGACGACGATCGATTTCGATGTTGAACTCTTGCTTGACCAACTCCGCAACTTCTTGAGGGGTATCACGGCATGCAAGAGCTTGAACAATAAATATTTTTACAGGCTCTTTAAGTGCTGCCATAAATCCCCCTTTTGTCATGCTACGTCATGCAAAGTAGGCAAAAAAATTTAACCGATGACACAGTTCCCACAACACGCAGCAATACTTGTTTCAGATACAAACGGCGCATTCTTGGCAATTTCAACGAGACGTTTCACCGAGTCATCAGCTCCCCATCGTTTAGTCTCACCAAAGAACACTTCAACGTCATGGCCAGCTAAGTAATGTTTAGGTAGTCCGGTCATATCGCTATAAATGATTTCACCATCTTCATCGCGCTCTACACCGATGTGATACAACTCATGTTCTATTAGCCGGCAGAAATCGCGATCTGTAGCCTGTTCACAATAAGTAGCATCTACAGTAATGAGATATTGCGGCACAAAACCAAACCAATCCCGCATCTGTTGTTCTTGGCGTGCTTTCTTCCAGCCACCCACGTTAAACATGACCTTTTCACACTGGCCTAATACCATACGTTTTTTCGCTACGGCGGCAGATGAAGCCCAGGCGAATGCAAGGAACTCTTCATTGTCATGGAGTAGTTCTGCAATATGATCATGATCTGGGTTGTGCAATTCACCACCTAAAGTAAGCCAATTCTTTACGACCCATTCTTTAAGCTCTGGTGCCGGTGCCAAACGTATGACTTCTTCTTCCTCGGCCTGATCAATCAGATCCGTCGGCGGGAATGGTCTGAACTGTTCCATAAGATGCCTTTAAATTTCTCAGCCACTTAGTTGCACGGCCCATGTTGATATCATTGGATTCAAAGCGTTGATATCGATAACCCATATCTTCCGCATGGTCATAGCGATCGATACTCCAAGCTTTCGTGGCCAGCTTACCTTTACGGCCACCAGACCAAGGTCCACCAGCTATTTCAATTAACATTCGATGTTCAATGAGGTGTAAATCAAATCGCCAGTGCTTGGTGCTTTTAAAATGAAAGTATTCTTCGTACTTAATTTCCATCCGATCTAGGATTTCTTTCAGTCGCTCGAATGCTTCTAAGTATCTGTCACCAGCTTTAGGTAATGGCCTGTTACGAGGTTTCTTCTTAGGTGGAAGCTTATTGGTTAGAATTTTATAGGCATTAAGTTCCATACTTCACCCATTAAAAAACCTCCCGAAGGAGGTTGAATTAAGTCATTAATCAAACCATTTTTTGGCTTTTAATAAGTTTCGATAAATCTCAATGTCGTCTAAGATTACCCTTAATTTATCAACATTGGAGTGGGCTTCAGAGATCCGTACACTACGAAGTATTTCATCTGATATTGCTTTTTCAAAGTCATCTGGATCAATAAGCCCTATTAAAGGGTTGTTCTCTACACTAGATCCAAGGTCACGAATAAGCTTAAGATGGTAACCAGCATGGTCAATCAATAATGGTTTTATTTTATTTTTTAATTCATCATTGTCTAAAAGACCCGCCTCTTTAATATCTTTAGCAACTTCATACAACTTAGCTCTACATGTAGAAACTGAATCACCATCACCGAAAAAATTTGTTAGGCTAAATGCTGAATCTATTCTAAGCTTAAAATGCTCTATCCGTAATTGTTTGAGCAATTCTTCCGACTTCTCATTGATTTGCTCAAGCTTAACTGTGTTCCCAATAATAGAAATCTCAGATATTTTTTCAAAAAAGATAACTACAAATGTTCCAACCAATATTGAAACGACAAGTATTGAAAAGTCACTAGATTCAATATGCTTATTAACCCTTAAACATATAGCCCCACCAATAAAGACTAATGCTAATAAAACAACCCATAGACGATTATTTTTAGTTTCTTTCACAATTCTTCATTATTTTATCAACACTTAATATCTAATTATAACACCACTTCAGATCATCCGGCATCACGCATATAAAGCTACACGTAAATTCTTAATACGCTCTTTCAGCTTAATCATGATGCCGTCAATCGCATGCAACTCACTAAGCGTTAATCCGGATCGACTGAGGTTCTGATACTTAGACAGCTCAGTACTGCAAAATTCTAAGTCTTGTTTAGCTTGTACTTTGTCTGTCATAGGTACCACCAATAAGAAAAGAAAAACCCCTCAACATCTAGAATGCGAGGGGTTTTGTTTGCCGTAATACGTCCGGCGAGTTATCAATTAAATGGCATATACATCCGTATCTACACTATTCCAGATCTGAAGAATCTGCTCTCTGTGTTCTTGAGGATTAATTCCATCCAAAATGTAAAATGACTTAATTGTCCCGTTGTGGTTAATTTGCTTACGACTATAATATTCCACAGGCCTGCTTATTCCCGTCCTTGGTCCAAATGGTTTACCTACCCGCTTATTACAGCTATCTTCAAAACTTACTTCCTGACCATTTAAATGGCCACCGACATAAAACAACATATATTCACCTATTAATTAAATGCATAGGTTTCAATATAATTTATTCCATTTGGTAATATCAAGTGTTTTTTAATGTAAGTTATTGATAGTACAGAATAATGAACTAAATTTCTTTCAAACAATCCCGACAAACTTTGATTTCTTCATCATCAACCGTGTAATCAATCTCAGTCACACCATGTAGGCCGAATAAACAGAATATAAATTGGAGCATAATTTTCTCCTGGCAATAAAAAAGCCCACTAAGTGCGCCTTATAAATCTTAATATCCACATCCTCAATTATTCAGAACTACTTTTTGACTCCTCATGAGGAAAATGAGTTAAATTCTCATTAGTCAAATTACTGTAATTAATGCCATCTTTGTTAAGGTATTTTCGTATTTCAATTAAAATTGTTTTTACCGATACCACATCTGTTCTTTTGCGAGCAAGGAGGTCTGCCAGATTTAACGCAATATGATCGGGAAGCCATAGATAACACTCGAAAGCTTGTCGATTTAATTTCTCTCGCTGCTCTAGATCTGGCTTCTGGTGTGCTACCCAGTATGCTAAAAAACTGGCAACCATTTCAGCCTTTTTTCTTTTCTCCACCTCATACTTATATTCTTCTAATTTTATTGAGTACTTAAGTTTCACTATCTCTGCAACTAGTAATTTAATCCAATAAAACACACCCGATAAAATTGCCGCACCTGTTAAATAAGGTTCTACATGAGCCCAAATTAAATCCCATTCAATCATTAAAATAATCCAGAAAGTCTTCTTTACTTAATGGAACAAAAAAAGCCCACCATTTGGCGAGCTTTTAAATCAACTTAGTGCATCAACGTACACTTCGGTCACTATAACACGAATATCGCATACCCCGTGCGCACAGTCAAATGGTTTTTTTAAACATATCAAAAGTTAAGTGAGGGTAGCGACACTTCACAAATGCCAGTCCACACTTCAAGTCTTGGCGAATCTGGAGCACTGATGTATCGTTGCTTTCAGCGATATCACGCAATGAATTACCCATTACATAATGAGACCACAATGTTGATACCCATTCCTGAACAATTTCATCTTCAATTGTTTTTAATTCAATAATCACTCGCTGAATTGCACGCGCTTCATTGTCATCAATCTGACAGCGAATACCACGGCGCTGAGTGCATAAACGATCCTTAAGCGTTTTATCACTCATGTACATTGCCAGAAGACGTTCACGCTGTTCCTGGGTAATTCGTCGAGTAGGCATAGTTTTCACCATAACTACCATGGTTTCGGTGTCCCCATTCATCCAAGCCCCAAACTGACGAAACCAATCCTCAGCACTAAACTTAGTCCAATCCATAGCCTGCATAATCGTTACTGCTGCATTCATCGTATTTCCCCTACCATCTTCTCTATCTGCTGGATCGCGTGACCTGACTTCACTTGATCTGTACTAAACCGTATTACCTGAAAACCCATCATTGTTGCTGCGTTATACTTTTCCATGTCTCCAAGGTAGCCTTTACCCCTTGTGTGCCTTCCTCCGCTCCATATCCCGCCTTCAATCTCTACCAGAATCTTTTTATCAATTAAGTGAAAATCTGCTCTCCACTTACGCACAGGATGAAAATAAAATTCCTGCTCAAACTTAATTTTTAATGTCTTTAATTCTCTGGCCAGCTTTGCTTCGAACTCATTCGGTACTTTTTCGCCTTTCACCTTAGGACGCTTGGAGCGCCCTTTCGGTATGGTGGCTTTCACCATCTTTTTGTATTCAGCGATTGAGTAGCTGGTCATGCATCCCCCATAGCACGCACTCCAAATAGCTGTTTGGTCTTTTCAGTTGGTCTATAAGTCCAGACCGATGTCTTTTCCAAATAACCACTATCTACCAAGTCTTTTAAGCAAGCCCGAATGGTGTCCCTTGTGCTGTTCAGTACATTCTCAATAATGTTGCTTACAGTCACATCCTTGGTTGCATAAGCTGAATAGACCAGGATATCCATTCTCTTTTCAAAACATGATCTAGCCCGGCTTACGTTCACCCAATCCACGGTTTTATTATAGTTTTGGTCTTTCACACCCCACCTCCCAACTGCTCACGAATAACCTTAGGCACCTTCACCCCATCCACTTCACACTTCTCCAAGTACGACTCAGGATTTTCAAAAGGATCTGGCCATGGATCAGCTATTGGAGTTGGCTTCACCTGTAGACGCTGTGGTACTGGCACATGACGGTTTTTTACATTCATGCGCTTTTTAAGTTCTTCAAGCGCTTGCTGAGCTACTTCGTTTGGAACAGGTTGATGATCTATCTCATCAGGCTGCTTTGGTTCAGACAGCTGTTTAACCGCTTTCAGCTTCTCATCAGGCTCACCACGCTCTTTGGCTTCTGCGATCAGTCGCTTATACACACTGCAATACACGTTATGCACAGTATCGGTAGGTTTTAAGCTGCCATATGGACCAACCACTGCATAGAATGCTTCCCGGGCAATGCGATTGATGCGACAAACACGGTTTGATTTCTCATAGTTCAGAGCTTGCAGCCATGCTTCATCCGGAGTCTGATATTCATAAACACCTTTGCACCAGTTCTTGAACTCAGGAATCGATGGCGGCCATTCAGCTGTATCTAGGCGTTTCAATCCACGTAGGAACTGCTCATAAGTCAACTCAGAAAGCTTTTCGACAAACTTCTCAATCACCTGGCTTTTTTTCAAACCTGACCACTGATCCGTGAACTTCTTGCCATACATCAGAAGCATGTCTTCAACCAGCTTACGTGCATCCGTTTCACTGAATTGCTGTACAGCGTGAGTGGTTTGTTGTTGAGATAATTCATTACGCATATTTCACACCCTCCACTTCATGCACATCACGCATTGCTGGCTGATCATTGCTGCCAATTTCAGACATCCAGTCGCTGACTTCGTTTTGAGTACGGCTTGCTGCACCTGAAAAAGATTTTGGTTTTTGAGGTTGAGACTTAGCTTCACGCTGACGGCGTACTTCGTCTTTGTTGTTTTGAATCCAGGTAAACCATTTCACCAGCCATAGGCTTGGAGTGTTTTTGCTATCGGCCTTCGCTGAGAAGAAATCACCGAAGTTAGTAAACATAGAAATCAGATCCTGTTCTGGTAGTTCAGGATTGCGTTGTTTTCCAAGTTCAATGAAATCGTAATGAATTGGATACACGTTCACGCATTCAAGAATTGAATACCGTTTGTGATCCTCAGGTTGATATTGAGAAAACTGAATTGGTGGTAAAGGAAAATCTTGCTCACGCGTATTACTACTACCACTATAATTATTGGTTACTGGTTCTTGGTTTATGGTTAATGGTTTATGGTTTATGGTTGGTTGCTCGTCCGTTAAATTCTCGTTCAACGCGGCTTCAACGGTCGTTGAATTTTCGTTTGACTGATCTTCAACGTCCGTTGAACTATTGTCATTCGATTGTTTAGCATTTGATGAACCACCATTCGGGTCTTGTCGCTTTTTCTCTGCACGTTTTTTTGCAGATGCTTTTCCAGCCTCACTGGCTTGCTTACGCTTACCATGAAATTCAGCAATTTCACGTTCACAACGATTGTTGATATAAGCTCCATCCTGAAGAGTAAAAAACTCCTCAAGAACATATTTCAAAGCCGCTGTCTGATCTTCAGTTGCACATTGTAGACGACGGGCCAAACGCTCTAAATTGGAAGCATCAATTGGTTTTTCAGTGTCGTAATACATATCCAGGAGATCACGGTAGATTGCACGCTCAACCAAGCTCAAATGGCGAGTCGCATTGTTGAAATCCCCAATATGATGTTGGTAATAATTCATAACTTTTCTTCCACTTTGAGGTATGCGCCAATGCTCTGGCCTTCACGTTTAAGCTCTTCGAACATGTCATCCAAACCAAATTGATTGGCACGATTAATCAAATATTGAATAGTTGGACCATGCAGCTTTGTTAAATGAGCGTGAATATCATGTTCAGCCAATGCTTTAGCGATCTCATCAAGCTCTTCTTTTTCAGCTTCATTAATAAACTCGCGAATATCATCAAGATCGATCTCAATATCCACATCAACGTTTTTACTTACAGTGACTGTCTTTCTGAAAAATCTCATGCCGCCACCTGCTTTGTATTACGTACTTTGTTTACCAAGCCAGTGATACGAGTCAGACCAAAGGCAGTGACACGCATATGCAGGAACACACGTTCTTTGCCATCATTGCGATTAACAATTACTGGTGACGTGCGATTGGTGAAAACCTTGTTTAAGACATATTGGGCATGCGGCTGGAGCTTGCGATCTGAATCACGGTAGATCCATTTCTTATTAATCAGTAGCTGGATTAATTCAGATTCTTTAATACCAATTGTTTTGGCACATTCACGTAAGCAATAAGTGTTAGAAGTATCAGCAATGGTCTCCAGTGCCTCAGCCTTAGGTGTGAGTACCGCTACTTTTTCACTTAGCTCAATATTGAGCTTGGCTTGAATTTCGATTGCTTGAAGCAGGTGTGCTGGGTTGGTGATGTCAAAGCTATTTTTAGCCTTGAGCGCTTCTTCCATTGCAGTCATACGGTCAAAAATTTGTGCTTGTAATTCGTAGCTATAAGACATAGCCATGAGACAAGCTTCACGTTTTGGGAATTGATAGATATGGCGTGTGTTGTTATTGCCATATGTTTGCGTTCCGATAAATTTCGGAGCGTGCAATTCACCTAAAACACTGGGTACTTTTCGCATGAAATCATCATGACGAAGCTCTTTATATGGCTTTTCAGTAGTTGCGATTTCTTTACGATGATTGTTAATAAAATCAACAATCTCAGGTGATGACATCGTTACTTCGTTTATGTTAAAATTGTCATGTGTTAACATATTCATGTTTACTTTCCTCGACTGTTAGTGAACAACCGGAAAAGCCTGATCTAGACCATCAGGCTTTTTCTGTTTGTAGAGCTGATAAATACTTTGCACACTCACCTTTCATGGCTTTACGCAAAGACTGAATCTTGTGTTCGATTTCTTCCAGGATGCGATCTGTCTCATCCATTTCAGCAGGTGTTACCACACCATCTTCCAGAGCAGATAAAACTTGCTTATTTGCTGCACCATTCCCAACATTCATACCAAGCAGTGATTCAAGAACACCTAGTTGATGATCTTTTCCTTCCGCTTGCTCTACCGGCATTAATGCAAAACCTAATTTGTGCGCCCACACTTTTAAAGAAGCCGGGTTTTGTGTATAGGTCAGCATTGCTTCAAATGCTTTTAGACTCGGCAAATGGTTTTCCATGTTTGGATTTGCATAATTCAAAATCGTGTTATGAGACACACCAACAACATCAGCAATCTCTTTAGGTGTAATCCCATTTGATTGGTGAATCATCTTGTGTAGCGCGGTTTTACTTTCCTTGGATATATCCATGTGAACACCTTGATTAAGTTCACGTTTATTAAAAACGCTTACTGGTTGATAATTGGTTTAAGCAGTGAGCGATAAAGCTTGATTTCGGATGTAGTCAAAATCCGCATCTGGGCACAATAAATCGCAACTCACTCGACCGTTACTTTCCTTGTCAATTTTGATTGCCAGAGAAGCCCCGCACTTGCTGTTGCCATACATAATTTGATTTAAGTAACCAATTGATGTTTGGCAGCGCTTGGCGAATGCTTTTCGCTCACTGAGAGTTAATTGACTTAGATAGTTTTTTAGTTCGGTTGTTTGAGAAGAAGACATTTTAATCTCCTTTACTAATTAATTTAGTAAATACTAATTTTTATCACTTAATAAGTCAATAAACATTTAGTGTTTGCGAATTTACTTTTTACTAAAAAGTCTGTGAAATACTTAAATGGACATAATTTCTTTAAGACGCGCTAATTTGCGCCAGGCTATTGATGCCAAATTAAAATCTGAGGGTTTTTCTTCGGATGCTGCTTTCTGTGAGCATTACGACCTTAATCCAAGCCATATATCTCAACTTGTGAAAGGTCATGGGAGTTTTGGTGAGCGTGCGGCTCGTAATCTTGAGAAAAAGGTTGGATGGGAACCGGGTTCATTAGATAGGGAGTCGGCAGAAACACAAGCTACAGAAGTTGCGCCAGTTTCAAATGTAAGACCCTCTAGAAGAAAACTAAGGAAGATTCCGGTATTAGATTTTGTCCAAGCTGGTATATGGCGGGAAGTTGTATACGACGGCGTTCATCCAAAAGATGAAACATATACAAGTTATGAAGGCAAAGATCCAAACGCCGTTTTTTCGTTAGAAATTGATGGCCTGAGCATGGCACCTGAGTTTATGCCAGGTGATGAAATTGTTGTAGATGCAGCCTTAGATCCAAAACCTGGTTCATTAGTCGTTGCTCAGGAAATTCAGCATGGTGTAGCAATGACTACATTTAAAAAATACCGTGTTGTTGGGGTCAATGAGCATGGGGTGGATATTATTGAGCTGGTTCCCTTAAACCCAGACTTCCCTACTTACAATTCATCTCAGATCGAAATTTCAATCATTGGTGTCGTGGTTCAGCACCATAAAGACTTTAAGTACTAATAATAAAAGCCGCAATATGCTGCTTAGATGCTATTGGCATGATGGTCGATTTATATACGGGGGTGTAAAAATTGTCTGATTCAGAATTAATTTTAAAAAAAATATTAGATACACCTGATGATGAAAAGACTGGGGCACATGCGAAACGAGGATTTCGTTATCAAGACTGGTGGTCCACTCTTAAAACTTTTCAAGTATGGTCATACTCTAATTCAGATTTTGTTATTGGAACAGAAGTAAAAGAAGATTTAACAATTATTGATTCTTTAACCAAACCTCAACTAATTGAGTTCTATCAAGTCAAGAAAAGAAAATCTAAATAAAATTATTAAGTATTATTATAATCAACTAGATATTGACTCGCAAATTTTACCTTATAGAGTTCACTTAAAACCTAAGTTAAGTGGAAGCTCAAGTAGTAGGTGTATTCTAGCTATTCATTTAGCGTATATTGAAATGAATTATAAATATACAAGATTACCTCTCTTCCCTATTGTTATTGATACAATCCAACAGAATGGACAAGATTTAGAAAATTTAGATAAGATGGTACAAGTAATTTCTTCTATTGGATTTACTCAAATTATTTTAGGAATGGAAACATTGGCTACAAATACTAGAGACGAAGGCTTTGACGTTCATGAATTAAGTAATTCAAAAATGTCTTTACTTTCTCCATTTTATTATCAAGAAGTTATGAATAATATAAATCAACTCATCAACTAATAATCAAAAAAGTAGTCTTTAAAAACCCACCTCCAGTGGTGGGTTTTCTTTTATTAAATTTTGCTTATAATTCAAAGTCCAATAACAATAAAATTAGACTATGAAAACAATAACTTTAACTACCTTACTCTTATTCTTAGCTCTCACCGGCTGCCAAAAGCAACAAGCTGCTGATGTCGATCTGGATGCAGTGACCACTGCCCTGGAAAAGTCAGACAACATTCTCGGTGTATATATTGAAAAACTAAATTCAGAGTTCACCACTCAAGATGTGCGGATTAAAATTTTATGCAGAGACTACCCGCATGAATATAAAAACAACTATATGCCTAATTTACTTAAGCTATCACCAGGTGAATACAGTGAGACAGTGCTCTTGGCTGACATGGATCTAGTTCTAGATCACTACAAGCAGACAAGCAATATCCAATGTTAGACGTTTCTTCCTACTGAAATATCGCCCTACTACACTAGGTTCAAGGCCAACCATGGCAAGGCCTGTAATAACAAAGTAAAGCACTACTAACCCGCTATCCGCGGGTTTTTCTTTATGTAAGGTAAGTGTAACCTTGTCTTTAAACGCTACATTATAACAATTAGTATAAAGACACCTATGATTCATAAATAGAAAGGTAAGTCTCAATGAAATATCTGTTAGGCGCAGCATTGTTAGGATTGGCAATTACTGGCTGCACTTCAAATCCAAAAAACGAAGTGGTACAAGAAAAAGTTGTGAGCAATACTCCAGCTGAAACTCAGGTAATTAACTTTACTGGTCCAATGGATCTTACAGTTGAATTAAAATCTTCAGATAATTTTGAAACTGCAGAAATGACAGATAATTCAGGCAAGGTTTATCACCTTAAACGAGCTATTTCAGGAAGTGGTATGCGTTTGGCCAATGATGACGGCGTTTCAATTCACTTCAAAGCTGGTGAAGGTATTGTAGAGTTTATGAAAGACAAACCTATCAGTATTACTGAATACAAAAAATAAGATTTACGCTTTAAGAGAACCCACCTTGTGTGGGTTTTCTTTTGTCTATTAAAACATAAAAATTAGCAAAGACTTAATTTTCACTAAATTTATTTAGTAATTACTATTGACAGTTTATTTAGTAAATACTAAATTACATTCACAGACAACAAAAAGCTCCAGCGTTGCGCTAACAACCTGGAGCATGACCCACACCTAACTGTGAGTGAAATTATTATGAATGCAAAATTGACTCCACACAATAGCTTCAAGGTAACTCTTGTTGCTACTGCCTTAACTGTAAGCGCATTGGCGTTTGGTTGGCGTGCTGACTTTGGTACTAGCCAAGCAGCTCCAGCTCAAAATATTCAATCTGAATACGGCATCGTATCTTTAAAGATGCTTGATGACGTACGCGGTGAAGCAACCCTTAATCTAGATGGCTTCCGTTTGGAAATCACTTCGTTTGAAGTTGCAGCACATCCAGATGACTACGGTGTACCAGGTTCCGAGTTCACTAATGTAGAAGTGATAGAACTTGGTGAAATCAAGGTATTCGATGCCAATGGCAATCCATACAACGACTTTACTGACTATCAGGATCACCGCGAAATCAATGCAATGATTGCTGGCTATATCATGAAACATCGTCTGGTGGAGGTGCAGTCATGATTCTTAAATCTGCCGATCAAATCTTTGAAGCACTTTTGAATGGCCAGCTGGTTTACTGGTGTGAATATGGCTCTGATGATTGGTCCCCGCTTAATGACCAAGCACAAGTTAATTTTGCTGATCTTTACACTGGTTTCCTGCAATTCAAAGCAGATGAACTACCTGTCATTCCAATGCCAGTAGAGTTTGGCTCAACTCATCGTTACTTCTCTGAATACATCAAGACGTTTGAAGGACTTGAGATTTACAGGGTTGGTAAAAATCGGGTGAGCTACTTCGCTTTACGTATCAAAAGCTCAGGAACTATTGCTGACTATTTCTGCAATACGTTGATTTACTCCATCCAACCTGACGGCTCCCTGAAGAAAATGGATAAGTCTACAGCTCCACAGTGGATTCTAGATGGTTTGGAAAATGCGCGAGTCGCCATGCGCAAAAATAAACGACATCAAGTTTTAGAAAGTACCGGCTTCTTTGGGTCTGAGGACTATAAGAACTTTAAACGCAAAAACCGTCAGCTAGGAGTGCGTTGAGATGGCGATTAATATTATTCCAGCGGATCAACCGCTATTGGTACAAGCCATCATCGTTTATCTGTACGCAGATCCGGGCTTGGGTAAAACATCAATTGGCTTCACTGGTGAAAAAGCAATTTCATTCGATTTCGATAAAGGCTCTCACCGTACTGGTGAACTGCGACGCGGTGCTGTGGTTCAGGTCAATCAATGGGCTGATGTGGCTAACCTGACTATGCAAGACCTTGAACCATTCAAAACGATTGTGATTGATACCGTCGGTGCAATGCTTGAAAGCATTAAGACTCACCTATTGCTAAACAGCACAAATAAGCAGAAAGATGGCTCTTTAAAACTTAAAGCCCAAGGCTTGGCCAATAACATCTTCAAGCAATACGTGAATACGCTAATTTCTTCAGGTAAAGACGTTGTTTTTATTGCCCATGCATCAGAAGACCAGAACGGTGACCAGGTAATTTACCGACCAGATCTTGGTGGTAAAAACCGTAATGAGCTTTACCGCATTGCAGATGTGATGGGTTACCTAACCACTGTGCAAACAGGTGAAGGCAAGCATGAACGTGTGATCAGCTTTAGACCATGCCCTACTCACCATGCCAAAAATGCGGGCGGTTTAGGCGGTGAAACTGGTGAAGTATGGGTTCCAGACTTAAAAGCGAATCCGTCTTTTTTGGCTGACCTAATTAAGCAGGCTAAAGATCACATCAATACGATGACACCTGAGCAGCTTGCATCAATGAAGGCTCAGGAAGATTTGGATAACTGGATCCAGAGCTGTGCTGAGGCTCAGTATGCCAGCGATCTAAACCAGCTTACTGAGTCTATCGATAAGAATCATACGTATTACAAAAATATGCGTGTTGCTCTTAAGACCAGAGCTGACGAAATGAAGTGCACCTTCGATATGCAGCGTAATGCATGGGTAGATCCTGCTGAGTTCTTTGGCATCAATGACCAACAACTGGCTGAGCTTCAGGACTTCATCGATGAGCGCGGCCTTGATGCCAAAACTGTATGTGAGCATCTCGGTATTGATGCACTCAATCAAATTGAAGCCAGCAAACTGGCGGTCGTACAACAAGAAATTGAACAATTAGCGAAAGAAATGGTGAACGCATGAATATTTTAAATAGCAAAGAAGCTTTTGACGCAATGATGGCTGGCCGAAATATCATGTGCCGCGCTGTTGGTGAATTGGTGGATTTTGATGATCTGTCTCAATTCCCTGCCACTATTTTCGCTATGCCAGGCTATGAGTTCTGCATCAAGGTTGAGACCATGGAGTTGGCAGGTATTACGTTTGCTAAGCCTCTGACTCTTGATGATGTAATAGAGGATCAGGACATTTATATTGTCTATCCGGATCATATTTCCCATGTCAAATTCAGCAGACAGTGTAGTGAACACTTTGCATGTGTACGTAACGGCTTCGCCCAACTAGATCAGGAAAATGCGGTATTACAGCTTGAAGCATTAGGTGAACTTTTTGGCCGGGTTATTTGTTATCCACCAGTGATTGACAATGTACCTAAAACCAAAAAGAAACGTTCAGGCAAAGCCAAGAATGATGCTGATAATTTAAATACTCCGGCTGACTCTAATACCACTGTTGCAAATATAGAAAAACAGCCTGAGCCAGAAGTGGTTCAACCTATTGAAGTTCCAGTGGATCAACCTACTGAACTTGATGAAACAGATCCAGCTATTCTGAAAGTTATCGAAGCTATTGAGAAATGTGGTTCAGATTATGAGTTAAAAGGCGTTGAACGCAATTTGGATAGCAATCAGCACAAGCTAACTGAAACTGAATACAGAGAACTCAAAAATCGTATTGCACAAAAACGTGAACTTCTTCTTGCTTCAAAAAAACCGGTAACAGTAGATTCTCTTAAAAAGTTTGCAATGCAAAGTGAAGCATGTACTGCCTACATTGATCAAATTAAGGCATGCACCACAACAAATGAGCTGGCTGATTTAAGCAGCGCAATTATTGCAGATGACAATCTAAATATTGATCTGCAAGAACAGTTGTGCAATCAGATCAATGAAGCAGCTAATCAATTAAACCAGCCAAAACCTAATGTTGAGCAGCCATCTGAAAACCTAAGTGTCACTGAGCTTCAAAGATTGCAGCATGAGGCTGAAAAGCTAGTACAGAACAAAGCTCAAGATGAAGAATATCAAAGCCTTCTTACTGATCTATTGGACCGTGCAAGCAAAGCAAATACCCCAGCTGAAGCAAATGCTTTAGTGGGCTATACAAAGACCTGGACCGAAGAACAGCGCAAACCATTAATTGATGCGATTCATAAGCGTTTGGTCGAACTGAATAAGGCAGATGCACAGCCTTCATTAGCTGTACGTATCCAGAGAGCTGAAGACCTGACTGAACTGGATGCTTTAGAAATCGATGTATCAGCATGTGATGAAGTTATTCAGCCAAGATTAATGGAACTTATTGAGCAGCGTCGCATCCAGCTGGATCAGATCGTTGCGACTGGTGAAGCCTCATGACTGAACAAGTAGTTAAGCCCACCCCATATGACGATGCTCAGTTTCTCTGGTGCACCAAATGGTGTGAAGAAAAAGGTTTAAGCCCATACGATGCTAAAAACTGGGCTGATGCGAAATTTGAATATTTAAAACTGCAGGAGAAAAACAGTGACTGAAGTTCAAGAAAACATTGCTGTATCCAAAGGTCAGGAAGAAAACGTTATTGATAGATTTATTGCTGACGGTGGTTTTGATCAGGCTTTTAAGGATGTGTTTGGTTTACCGGAATCAGTACAACAAAGTTTAAAAGAGGTAACTTAATGGCTCGATACACCATCACCGTTGAAGCCGAAAGACCGCCTCAAATTATGCTGGGTCAGACTATCGGTGGTGCAACGGTGAAGGAGCTTAAAGAGGTTGAAGTCGAACTGGTTTCAGCTTCTTATCTGGCTCAAAAATACAATCTGTCAGTGACCACGATTCGAGAAAAATTAGTTTCGATCAATCAAGGCACACAAGGCAAGGCGCTATACAATCCAAAGTTGGCCCATGACCTGCTGACAACCAAAGTTAAAGTAGGCAGACCGAGAGCTAATTAGCTCTCACTGTCGTTAAACATTTCTACCAGATCCTGAGCATCTGGATTGTAATAAGTATTCACCAGCATTGAGATAGTTTTGTGGCCTGTAATTTTGGCTAGCACTTCAACCGGTAATTTTCTCACCTTCACCATTCTAGTGATGGCTTCATGTCGTGAATCATGGAAGTTAATATGTGTAAGCCCTGCTCTTTTTTTTGCTCTCATCCATGTAGCACAACATATCTGTTTATCAATGGGCAGAAGTTTATCTGTTCCTTTGGGTAATAAAGAAAGCAGTCTTTTGGCTTCACCAGATAAAGGCACGTTTCTGGATTCACCATTTTTTGTCATCGGTAAATGCACAAAGCCTTCTTTAATATCCTTCCTACGCATTGCCAGTATTTCACCCTGACGCATAGCAGTTTCCAGAGCAAATCGAAATGCCCATGCTACATAGTGACGTGACGTTTCTGGTGTTGTAGATCCATCCCAGCTTAACGCCTTTAGCAACAATTCTTGATCTTCTTCTGTAATACGCTGGCTTCTGGATTTTTCCTTGCTCGGCATGGTGACCGCATGCCAGACGTTAGAATCAATCAAAAACAGTTCTTTCATGGCATAGGTAAACACGGCTGAATAAATGGCGTGTTCATTCCTGAGTGTTGCTATCTTCACTTCTTTTTTACGGTTATTTCGCCATTCTGCAATGTCAGCAGGCTTGAAATCATAAATAGACTTGTCAGCTAAATTTGGTGCAATCCGGTCAAGGTTTTTAATTTTAAAATTGATCGTTCTTGCAGATCGCATGTGCCGGCCATGCTCTTGATAGTATCTGGCACAAAGTTCCCTAAATGGATAATCCGGCTTTTCGCCTTGTTCTATTGCCTTTTTACCAGACCGAAGTTCAAGCAATTTATTATATGCCCACTGTTCACACTCTTTTGCGGTGTCTCGGGTGGCTGAATATCTTTGCTTGTCAAAAGTGACAATGATGCGCCAGCTGGACCCTCGCTGGATGGGTTTGGGTATTTTCATTTTATTGGTGCAGATTTGGTGCAGATTACTTTGCATTTTATCGGTAAAGTAAAAAAATGAAAGGATATAGAAGGGATTTTGTGCAGTTTTGGGTATGGTTTAGTGACGGGATAGGATTAATAGACTGTTTTAAATTATTGTTTTTATTAAAATTAAATCTTTTTATATTTTATTTTTTGTCTTTTTATCAGAAAAGATCATCTAAAATCATTGTATACTACCTACTTTCTTTGTAGCCAAGATCATCATCCCGCGTTGATCAAGCCTGTAGTGAATTTCGATGAGCACCTTAATTCTTGTTACCTCCGCACCGACTTCTATTTATGCCTGGCATGCGCTTGGACTCGCCCAAGCTTTACAACATAAACAGGAAGCTTTCCGTGTATTTTTCTATCAAGATGGCGTGACGGTCGCAAATGCATTGCAATGGGTGCCCGACGACCAGCGTCATCTCACACGTTCCTGGCAGGATCTGAAGATCCGCTTACCCGTTTGTGTCAGTGCAGCCTTAGCGCGTGGGATTACAGATCAGGAAAATGCTCAACGTCACAATATTCAGCAACATAATCTTGCTGATGGTTTTGAATTGGTCGGTCTAGGCGAGCTTGCTGATGCTGTTCAGTCCTCACAACGTCTAATTCAATTCTAGATGCTTCATTTTTCAGGATGTGTTGCTTTTAAAAGGAATCTTGTGTGAAATCTGTACTTGTTATATTAACTCAAGCCAACCTGAACAGCTTGCAGGTGCATGAAAGTCTGTCTGCCACGATGGTACTGGCGACCTTCGGCGCTGAAGTTAAAGTATTACTCCAAGGCGCAGCCTTGAGTCTTTTACGTTCTGAGCTTCAGTTTGACCAGCTTAAACATGCCTTTAAACTGGCTTCAAATCTGGTGGATAGTTTCGAATTTTATGACCTGACACCTATTCTGGTTGAACAGAAAAATCAGGACTCTCCTTTTGTAAAGCAAAGCGAACAGGAGATTGAGTTGATTGAACTCAATTCAGAATTCGTTCAAAAATTTGATCACGTATTGTATTGGTAAGTTGGTAAGGATGAAGGATAAATAAATGTCAGATCAAACCCTTTACCTGATCCAGTCAGATTATGCAGCGACGGCGTCAGTCCTTGATCAGTTAGCACAGCTCCATGCTTCAGATGATCAGGTGGTCCTGATGGGAGAATCTGTGCTGTATCTGGACCATGCTTTCGTACAGCAACTGCCGCAAGTTTATATCCTAAGAAATGATGCAGAAATTCTGATCTCACCTTTATCGGAAAATGTTGCTTTACTCGACTACTCCGAATTTGCAGATCTATGTCTGAAATTTAGTCGCTGCATCTCAATGAAATAATCCATGAGTCAAATATGAATCTAGAACTGGACCAAGATGGTCATTTAGTCGATTACACCATCTGGAATGAAGACGTTGCCCAAGTACTGGCAGATACACTAGAACTTCAACTTACTCCTTGGCATTTTGAAGTGCTACAGGCAGTCCGTCAATTTTATCAGCAGTTTGGGCATTCTCCTGCAACCCGCCCGCTAATTAAGTTTTTGATGAAGACAGTCAGCCCGGAAATTAACAATGCCTTATTACAGGAAAAGTTTAATACAGGTCTGGTGGCACGCCATTTAAGCCGACTGGCTGGTATCCCGAAACCGGCGAACTGCTTATAAGTTTTAATCTAAAATATGAATGAAGAAAAAGCCCGTTTTAACGGGCTTTTTCTTATTAAGCTTATCTATGATCTGTATTCACAACTAAATAAAGCTTTAAACCGGAAGATTAAAAACTTTTCTGATCCAATGCATTTAAGGCTTGATCAAGCTGTGGAGAGATTTCAGGCAGAACTTTCTGCAAAAATTCTATTTGAGCTCTCGCCTCTTCCGGAGCAACGACCCGGGCATTCACCAGATTCTGCTGTTGTAACAGCAAATGATCTAGCTGGCGATAGTCTGGCTTTTCACCTTGACTTAAGCCATTCATCATTTGGGTAAAATCCAGATAAAGCTGGTCTCTCTGTTGTAATAAGACCTGCTGTTCAGAATCCACTTCCGAGTGTCTAGCCGTTCTTGCCGGTACAGCTGTTTTAGGATTTAAATTCGAAGTAATCAGTGACTTTGCTGGAAAAGTCATCTGATCATCAGGTTTCAGTATATTGAACTCTGCCTTATAGATATCCTTATGAACCTGATAAGCAATCCCAACCAGAATACCGGTCAATAACATTCCCGCCAGCAGATATAAAGTAAGTGTTTTGTTCCTCATATATGCCACCTACAATGCTTAGAGCAACGTTCATAACACATTGCTCTTTTTAAGCCATTATTTGCTACGGTGTAGACCAGTCTGCTGGGGCATAACCGATCCGGACACGCTGTGGATGATTGCCTACAGGTACACTGGTCACTTTATTGCCTGTCGCGAAATCAATTACGGTCACCACATCCGTTTCACTTTCTGAAATGATACAGCTACGGCCATCCGGACTTCGGGTAGCCCAGTATGGTTTACCTGCAGGAATCAATTTTCCGGCAGTCAGACTCTGACGATCAACAATAGTGGCGTAATTATCCATCGTGCCCGCAACACAGAGTTTTTCACCGTCTGCACTGATCGACAGGCCATGATGGCGGGAATCATTCACCCATTTAGTCCGGTCTTTGGGAATGCTATCGCTACCTGGCAACTGACCAATACGGGTCACTTTATTCTGGTTTAAGTCATACTCAATCAAACCATTAAAAAATGATACCTGAGCATAGAGTTTACTTTCATCCTTGCTAAAGACCATCGGCCGCACTGAATTAGATAAATCTTTTCGACCAAACGCATCCAATGCCGGTCTAAAGTCAATTTTCTTAAGCACCTGATGGGTATTGGCATCTGCAATGGTGATATAGCGTTTACCCTTGGTGAAATCCTGCCACTGCGCATCAAGAGAGGTTTCTACATTACCAATGGCCGAGTTCAGAATTTTTCTGCCATTATCAAAGTAGATATTTTCATGCGGTTTATCACCCGTCGCAAATCGACCAAGTTCCTTACCAGTATGAATATCCAGTACATGCACCACATTTCCGGAAGATGCGGAAACCGCGACACGCTGGCCATCTGGTGAAACTGCCATGTGATCAGCACGAAATCCTTCTACCGGAGTACGCCAGTTAATCTTGCCTGTCTTGATGTTAATCGAGACCACATCGGCAAAACTTGGACGGGATGCGACCACCGACTGCCCATCTGGCGTGGAATACATATCGTCGACCAGCTGATCATTACCCTCACCCGCAGTAGCTTGAATATAGGTATAGGCAATCAATTTGATTGGATTGAGGTGAATTTCCTTCAGACGTTCCTTACGATCAGGAATCATGTTGATCACGCCAACCTTGCCAAAGTCACCTGAAGACCGAATTACTGTAACTGTTCCATCCCAGTTATTACCCACAAAGAAAACTTGCTGGGAATTGGGTGGCTGAGGCAAAGTAGACGAGTCTGCCTGTGCAGTTGAAAAGACTGAGAGCATGGCCATCGCGGACAAGCTCATACAGAACCGTGATAATCGTTTTTTCTGGATTTCCATGCGGTATTCTCCATATTTTCTATTTTATTGTTTTTATCTTTTTTCAATCCACAGTCAGGCCGTGGATCTCAATCATCCACTATACAATGAAGAAAAAACCATGCTGAATTTTCCGACAGAATAGAAATATGGGAACCCAGAAAAGTTGAAGCGTCCATTGATATGAACGCTTCTCAGTAAGATAGTTTTATTGAAGAATACTTAAAATTTTAGATATCCAATACATCCACAAATTTAGCATCTAGGACCTTAGCCAGATCCGCAGGTTTTAAACCAATATCCAGACCACGTTTACCCCCACTGACATAGATTTTATTCAGCTGTTCCGCAGATGCGTCAATGACAGTTTTCAGGCGTTTTTTCTGCCCAACCGGACTAATTCCCCCGACAAGATAACCCGTTAGACGTTCTGCCTGTTTAGGATCTGCCATTTGTAGCTTTTTACAACCAAAGGCTGATGCTACTTTTTTCAGGTTTAACTGATGGTTGACTGGAAGAACTGCCACAAAATACTGCTTCTCATCCGTGACTAATAAAGTTTTGAATACTTCTTCTACTGCTAATCCTAACTTTTCTGCCGCTTCCAGACCAAAGCTTTTGGCATTGGCATCATGTTCATATTCGTGAATGCTATATTCAATTTTTTGAGATTTTAATAATTTGCATGCAGGTGTCATAACAGCTTCGATAGTATTTTGACGGGATCTTCATTATAGCTTATCAATTCTGCTTGGGTTTTATTCTGTGATTCTGAATAGCTTATATAATCAATATGTGTTCAAAATACAATCAGATACCATTAGCTTTTAATCCAGAATATCTATTCATATTGCACTTTAACTGAACTTAACTATCCCATTTATCATTGTAATTCCGCATACCATCTTGTTCTTAAGCTTAAAAATTCATCATTTAAAAACATAGGCAACATTCAGATGAATAACAACGCCTATACATGAAGTGCCATTTTGCCAATGTTATTGAGCGAACATAAAGAATTACAAATAAAGGTAAGCTTTAGAAAATTGAGCACATTCGTCAATATTAGATGAGGCCAGTAAAAGATTAATGAAGAATCATAAGTTTTTAATTTTACTTTTACGGCCAGTATCATTTAGCCAATGTTCAGTAGCAATGAGCCTATCTCTTTTTGCAGAAAAATAATGTGTGACTTGCTTTACTAGCGACATAAAACCCATTTAATACTAAACTTCACTTCATACCATTTATCAAATAACTTTTTGATTTTTATTCCAAGTTTGATATTTTAGTTTACAGAATAATGAATAGAATAAACATTTGATTCATTCAAAAATCTAATGAAAATCCGGTCTTTTACCGATCACCACAATTTTTGATATGAGCAGAGACTTCGAGTAATAATTTTTATTTTTGACCAGCCATTGCCGAATAAACACTCAATTTAAAAGAATTATGAATAAACATTGAGGTCTAACTTACACAGCATAAATGTAACAATTCAGCCAATTCATCTAAAATATAAAAATGATGTAAAAGACGAAGATTTGGTAGTTTTGAACATTGCTAAATGCTTGCAAAGTTTTCATTATATGGCCACTGCGTGGTACATGCTTTTCTATGTCAATTCAAAGAAATTATAAAAATAATGTAGGAATTCATGCCATAATAGGCGAAGTTTGTAGACATCTTGCAAACCTATCCTGAAACTTTTTAACTGGAGCACCATAGATGACTTCGACCATTTTGGTTATTCATGGACCGAATTTAAATTTGCTAGGAAAGCGCGAACCCGAAGTTTATGGTTATTTAACTCTAGAAGATATTAATCAGCAGCTCACTGCTCAGGCTGAAAAAGCTACTTTACAACTTGACACTTTCCAGAGCAACTGGGAAGGCGCAATTGTTGACCGAATTCATCAAGCCCAACAAGACGGCGTGCAATATATCATTATTAATCCTGCTGCCCTGACACATACCTCAGTTGCAGTTCGTGATGCACTTCTTGGCGTGGCAATCCCGTTTATTGAAGTCCACCTGTCTAACGTCCATGCACGTGAGGCATTCCGACATCATTCATATCTATCCGATAAAGCTATTGGCGTGATCTGTGGTCTAGGTGCAAAAGGCTATGCTGCCGCACTCGACTATGTCATTGAAAAAATACAATCTTCTAAACAATCTTAATTAGGAATACTGTCTCATGGATATCCGTAAAATCAAGAAGCTCATCGATTTGATGATTGAATCTGACTTACAGGCGATTGAAGTTAAGGAAGGTGATCAGTCGATTGCTCTGACTCGTCGTAATCCAGTAGTTGCAGCAGCTGTTCCTGCAATGCCTGCACCTGCAGCTGACGTCCCTGCAGCTAAATCTCCTCGTGGTGCAGTTGAAAAATCTCCAATGGTTGGTGTGTTCTATGCGGCTCCAAGCCCAGGCGAAGCACCTTTTGTAAAAATTGGCCAAACTGTTTCTGCTGGCGAAACACTGGGTATCATTGAAGCAATGAAAATCATGAACCCGATTGAAGCAACTCAAAGCGGCGTGATTGAAGAAATTCTGGTGAAAAATGGTGAAGTGATTCAGTTTGGTCAGCCACTTTTCCGTTACCGCGCCTAATCACTTCGGGGATTCATAATGTTGCAAAAAGTTTTAATTGCAAACCGAGGTGAGATCGCCTTGCGCATCGCCCGAGCTTGCAAAACTTTAGGAATTAAAACAGTCGGTGTCTATTCAGACGCTGACAAAGACCTGATGCACTTACGCTTCTGTGACGAAGCCGTGTGTATTGGTCCTGGCGCAAGTAGCGACAGTTACCTGAATATTCCAGCCCTGATTACAGCTGCTGAAATCACCAGCGCAGATGCCATCCACCCTGGTTATGGCTTCCTGTCTGAAAATGCTGAATTTGCTGAAATCGTAGAAAGCTCTGGTTTTATCTTCATTGGTCCACGTCCAGAACATATTCGCCTGATGGGGAACAAGGTTTCTGCGATTATTGCCATGAAAAAAGCGGGTGTACCAACTGTACCTGGCTGTGATCATGCGGTGACGATTCACAATGCGCTTGCTGAAGCCAAAGAAATTGGTTTCCCGCTCATCGTGAAAGCGGCTTCCGGTGGTGGTGGTCGTGGTATGCGTATCGTAGAACGTGTGGATACCCTGCTTGAATCAGTACAAGCTGCGCAGCGTGATGCTGAAATGTGGTTTGGCGATGACACGGTTTATATGGAACGTTTCCTGCAAAAACCGCGTCACGTCGAAGTACAGGTTCTAGGCGACGGTAATGGTCATGCGATCCACCTGTATGACCGTGACTGTTCTTTACAGCGTCGTCACCAGAAAGTACTTGAAGAAGCGCCAGCGCCTAACCTGCCAGAACAGGCTCGTACTGACATTCTTGAGGCCTGTGTCAATGCTTGTAAATTGATGCAATATCGTGGTGCCGGTACATTTGAGTTCCTGTTTGAAGAAGGCGAATTCTTCTTTATCGAAATGAACACCCGTGTTCAGGTAGAACACCCTGTGACTGAAATGGTCACCGGTATCGACATCATTGAACAGCAGTTACGTATTGCGGCTGGCTTAGGTCTGGATATCCAGCAAGAAGATGTACGTGTTCAAGGTCATGCGATCGAATGCCGTATCAATGCAGAAGATCCATCGAACTTTATGCCATCTCCAGGCAAAATCGAGACTTTCTATGCGCCAGGTGGTGCAGGTATCCGTTTAGACTCTCATATCTATCCAGGTTACAGCATCCCACCGTATTATGATTCAATGATTGCCAAGCTAATTGCCCATGGTAAAGACCGTGAAACTGCAATTGCACGTATGAAACAGGCCTTGGATGAAATGATTCTGACAGGTGTGAAAACCAATATCCCATTACACAAAGATCTGATTCTTCAGGATGAAAATTTCTGTGAACAGGCAATGGATATTCACTATCTGGAAAAACATTTGTTGAAGCAGCTTGAAGGTGCTGAAGACAAAGAAAAAGCTTGATCCGAGACTTGATCTAATAAAAAAACCGCTGAATTCAGCGGTTTTTATATCTAGCCTTCAATCAAGGCAAAATGCGTCGAAGTACAGCAAAACATTGCTCTGCTTTTTCATTGGCACAGAAATTAATGGTATTTGAGTTCTGCCACTTCACAAAATACTGCGAAATCTCGCCTGACTGATCCACCTGATTGCCGGAACAGTCTTTTTCATTATTGTCGTATTTCACCTGCATAATCAGCGCTGGAATCTGTGCAGCCGGATCTTGTGAAGGCTGATAGTCATACAGCCCTGTGGTCCATTCTGAACCGCTTTTAATCACGACGTTGTTATTGCCTTTAAAATTATAGTATTCAACACATTTCTTATTATCTGGAATTTCCATTCCCCATAGCCCGACAATTTCAGGACGGGTATTAATAGTAAAGGTATTCGGAACTTCGATAGGTTTCGTAATACTACTTGCAGCTTGATTATTGTTTTCTGTTGCCATTAGCCAAGATGAGTTCATGAGCAAGACAAGGCTAAGACAGGTTTTTTTCATATTCACAGGCTTCGTTTCAATCCTAATAATTAATTTTAACTTATCATATTTTTCGGGATCATATTCTGCTCTGCATCAGTTTAAATACCGAAATAAAACAAATTTTTATCATTATAGTTTAAAAACATGGATTTCCTTTTTTAATTTTTTTGTATATATTTCGTATACAAACGTATATTGATAACGTAAGTAAAAACAGATTATTCCAAGAATAAAGTTGTACTTTTGGGTAAAAAGCATTTCCCAAACAAAGTGATATTTCACAAATAAAAATTAGATACAGGACTTAGATTTGCGAATACCTCGAATCACAGACCAGAACTTGAATCCTGAAACATATGCCTACTTGGTCATTCTTTTCATTATTTTAGTGACTTGTTTGATTGGCATTATGACCAGAACACAGGATTACTTAGCCATACTCTGGCCTGCTAACGCTGCCTTGCTGGCCATGTTCTTACGCTTCCCGCATTTAAACAATATGGGCGGGTGGCTAGGTGCTTTCTGTGCATTTATGTTTGCTGATCTGGCGACAGGTAATAATCTATTACAAAGCCTGTTTCTAACACTTGCTAACCTGATTAGTACGATTGTATCGCTATTTTTTATCCGATATTTCCAGATCAATTATAAGTACTACAATACTGGTTTCACTTTCGTGCATATGTTTGGCATCTGCGCATTCGCAGGATGCTTGGCCAGTGCAGCTTTTGCCGTGGCTACCTTACCCAATCTTCCTCATTCCTTTATGACCAAGGAAAATTTATGGATAGATTTTGGGCTGTGGTGGACAGGTGAAATGGTAAATTACATTATTGTCCTGCCGCTTTTTCTAGCCTTTCCTAGAACCAAAGATCTCAAGTATTTATTTAAAAACCGCAGAAAGAAGCAGAACTCTTTTAGCTATCTGCTGCCAGCAGGTACGGTAATCCTGTGTATTATCCTGAGTAATATTTTTGTCGGTCCAGGTGCCCTGCTTTATCCGTTGGCAGCTTTAATCTGGGCAGCACTGACCTATCGCATCTTCACAATTGCAATTATTAATGCCTTTGTAATCATTTTGATGTATTACAGCCTGACCCAGTTCTATGCCACTACACATGATACGTTGGCAGACTCGACCATTTATATCTCATTAAGGATCGGACTATTTATGCTGGCATTATCACCGCTGATCCTGTGTATCATCAGTCAGAACCGCAATGATCTGTTTAAACGGGTATTGTATTTGGCCAATCATGACAGTCTGACGCGTACCATGAACCGGCATTTTTTCTTTCAGAAAGGTGAATATTTACTACAACATTCCAAGAGTGTGCAGTTTTCCCTGATTATGCTGGATATTGATCATTTCAAACGTTTAAACGATCATTTTGGCCATCATGTGGGCGATAAAGTACTGCAACACTTTGCTGAAATCATCCGTTCTAATTTACGTTCTCAGGATCTGTTTGCGCGTATTGGTGGTGAGGAATTTGTGATTTTGCTTTGGGATACCAAACCATCTAAGGCCCAGTTTATTGCCGAGCGTATTCGTGAACTGGTAGCTAAAACGCCAATGTATCAACCTGATGGATCACCGTTATCGATTACTGTGAGTCTCGGGATTACGCATCAACATGCCCCGCTTTCTCAGGATTTACAGCAACTGATCAATACCGCGGATCAGGCCTTATATCAAGCCAAACACTTGGGACGTAATCAGGTGGTGCTTGCATCCTGAACTGAAACCCTCTACAACCTTATAACAATATCAACGCTAGGGAATGCAGATGAAATTTGAAGAATACTTACAATACGATGGATTAGGACTGGCTGAACTGGTTAAAAATAAACAGGTGCATTCAAGTGAACTTTTATCAGTTGCCTTAGAACGCAGTGCAAATATTAATCCTGAAATCAATGCCATTATTATTCCCATGCATGAGCATGCCTTGCAACGTACCCAGCAAGATCTGTCTGGTCCGTTTGCCGGTGTTCCATTTCTGGTCAAAGACCTGTTTCAGGAATATGCAGGTTATCCAACATCTTATGGGTGTCAGGGTTTAAAGCGCATCGGTTATATCGCCGAGACTAATGCCGAGATTGTTAACCGTTGGGAACAGGCAGGTATCGTGACCTTTGGCCGTACCAACACCCCTGAATTCGGAATTAAAGGCATTACCGAGCCAGATGCCTGGGGTAGCTGTAAAAATCCGTGGAATTTAAGACATAACAGCGGTGGCTCATCAGGTGGTTCTGCTTCTGCTGTGGCAGCCGGCATTGTGCCAATTGCTGGTGCAGGTGATGGTGGTGGCTCAATTCGTATTCCGGCTTCCTACTGTGGTCTGTTTGGTTTAAAACCAAGCCGTGGACGTACACCGTGGGGGCCGCAAATGAGTGAAGCAATGCATGGTGCTGCCATTCAACATGTACTCACTAAAACTGTTCGGGATAGTGCAGCAATGCTGGATGCCACCCATGGTGAAGATCGCAGTTCACTGTTTACCATTCAACGTCCGCATACACATTATCTGGAAGTGATTCAGCAACCACCAAAAAAATTAAAAATCGCATTTAATACCCGTTCCAGCATTGATACGCCTGTTTCTCAAGATGCTATTAAAGCGGTAGAACAAACTGCCCGTTTACTGGAATCTTTAGGTCATGAAGTCGTTGAGGATCAACCGCAGATTGATGGCATGCAACTGGCTAAAGATTTTATTACGACGTGGTTTAGCCAGTTTTCTTATATGCTGGACGAAATCCAGAAAGGCTATCCATCCAGATCAGGCGATTTTGAACTAGATTCTCTGGCTCTGGCTGCTTTTGGTGCCAAAACAACGGCGATTGAATATATCCAGAATCTGACCAATTGGGGACAATATGTGACCCAGATGAATCATTTCTTTGATGATTATGATCTCTACCTGACACCAGCCACGGCCACTGTTGCACCCAAAAATGGCGAAGTCAAAACACCAAACTGGCAGAAGCCAATTCTTAAGGCTTTATTAAAAATGAATAAGGCACATTTATTGGCACAAGGTAAGTTGGTCGATCAGATTGTAAAAGAAAACCTGAAATGGGTGCCATTCACGCAGTTAGCCAATATTACCGGCCTTCCGGCAATGTCTGTACCGCTTTACTGGAATGAAGATAACTTGCCTTTGGGCTCACAGTTTATTGCACCATTTGCCCGTGAAGATTTGCTGTTACAACTGGCCGCTCAATTAGAACAGGCTCAGCCCTGGTTTGATCAATATTCCAAAATCCGCATTTAATCATTCAATCGTATCTTAAACCTGCTTTTGCAATTCGACTTTGCTGGGTAAGCCAAATACCAGCAATAGGCCCAGCAAGGTCGAGAGCGCAGCAGCAATAAAGATTGATGTTCCACCGACCTGATCCCAATAACGACCAGCTAGAATGCTGCCACTCGCTACGCCTAAGCCCCACATGGTGCTATAAAGTGCCTGTCCACGGCCTTGCTGTCCGGCCGAGAAGTTCTGAAAAATAACCCGCATGGCAATCATATGAAATAAGCCAAAACTCAGGGCATGAATGGTCTGGGCAAGAAACTGTGCCAGAAATGACGATGGAAATATGCCGACAGTCAACCATCTTAAACCAGTCATTAACAGGCATAGCATTGCCAGATGACGCCATGACCAGCGTGTCAGAAAGAATGTAGCGTAGGCAAACATAATGATTTCAGCAATGACTCCAACCGACCAAAGCAATCCGATCTGACTGGTACTGAATCCATTCTGGCTGAGATAGTTACTATAAAAACTATAAAACGGTGCATGCGAAAACAGCATGATCAATTCAATCAGGAAAAAACTGTATACCACTGGACGCTTGAAGATCGGCCATAAGGCTTCGAGTTTTTTCTGAGCTGTCGGTGCTGCTGTAGGTTCTTTGATGGTAAATGACCAGAGAAAAGCCAGAAATGAAATACAGAGCAATAAGATTGGTAGCATACTGATGCTGATAATTTCAAAAATTGCCCCTAAACCAAATACGCCAATAATAAATCCAATAGATCCCCACTTACGCACTTTGCCATAGAGCTCTGCCCTTTTCTCACCTAACCAGAATAAAGTCACGCCTTCAAACTGAGCCAAAATTGCATTCTGAAAGAAACTGAAAATCAGCATAAGCAAAGCGACTGACTGGAAGCTATTTGGAATGATAAAAATCATGAACCAGATACAGGCTTCCATCCAGGTAGCTATACGCACCAGCAACATGCGTTTCCCGGATTTGTCTGCAATCCACCCCCAAATAAATGGCGCAAAAAATCGGGTGACAATCGCAATCGAAGATAAAATCCCAATTTCCTGATAATTAAAGCCTTGATCTTCCAGATACAGACTCCAGAAAGGCATGAATGCGCCCACAATCGCATAATAAAAAAAGTAGAAAAAACTGAGTCTGTAATGAATAGCTAGAGATTGCATCAGACTAGATTCTCTTCTATTTCTAATAACTTAAAATAAATATAAGTTGCGCTGAGTTGCATTGATTGGGTCTCGGTTAGATCTCGATAATCTATAAGATAATCATCTATAGATTCTTCAAAGCTCTTTAACTAATTTGAGAAAAGTTAGATTTTAACTTAATACATTAGCTAAATTCTTAATTTATTCTTTTAGTTCAATCATGAGTTTATCAATCGTAATCATTTGATGGGTCTAAAAATTAACATGCTTGAGGTTCTGATACTTAGACAGTTCAGCACTGCAAAATTCTAAGTCTTGTTTAGCTTGTACTTTGTCTGTCATAGGTACCACCAATAAGAAAAGAAAAACCCCTCAACATCTAGAATGCGAGGGGCTTTATGTGCCGTAATCCGTCCGGCGATTAATCAAATCTTTTCCCTAATCTCTCTGAGATGTTTCAAAACCAAATTTCTAGCAATATTCGACTGTTGCAAATATATTGCATCGAAGTCATTTACTGCTTTTTGAGGGTTAGATTCGGCATACATTTTATCTGCTATGTCGTCAAAATATTTTCCAATCTTTACAGCAGGCTCAAGTATTTCTTTGTCAAAATTTATAAGCAATACATTCAATGAACTTAGTTTCAAGTCATATTGTTTGAGACAAGCCTGCCAATTGGTTAGTCGCAATCTTAATTCTTTCTCAAAAAAATCTTTGTCAAAGTTGCCTCGAGATCGAGATTCAATTAAATCCCTAATTGTAATAATGTAATATATGGATTCCTTAAAAAGCTGATCAGCAGCTAGCTCCAATTCAAAAATTTTATCTCGTTCAAAGCTGTAGTTTTGTTGCTTCTTCCATATTGCCAGTACGTAGACAGCGACAGCAAATGCAGCGATAGTACAAATATTGGCGATTAATGAGATTAAATCCGTACAACTCATTTAGTTATCTATCAATTTATTTTTATACGTTTATACCACATCAAACAAAAAGCCCACTATATGGCGAACTTTTAATTGATTAAAGAATTACGGAATCGCCCTAATAACATTCAAAACAGTTTTACCACCAGGAAGAATAATATCACCATGTTTAAGAAATCCTTTATGTATGCTTCCAGATTCAGTTTTATATTCAATTCTAACTGAAACAGCATTAAGCATTTCTTTGGCAACATCTACAGGAATTTCATAACAAGTAAATTTAGAATTCACACATGGGGAGATTGGTGAGTATTGATATACTTTTTCATCAATGATTAACCTCATCCACTCCAAACTTGACTTATGAAATGATCGCACATTAATAGTTAGATAGTCATTTCTATCATTTCTCCAGCTAGCACCTACCGCAGCATGAACAGAGTCAATACCACCACCTTCCTGAGTAATAGAAAAGGGTGTAGTGCTTATTTGTTTGTAACCGTTCTCTAGTACTGTGATCTCAGGCTGTGCTTTAAGATCTATTATCTTATTGCCCGTAGCTATACAACCTGAAAGCACAAAGCCAGTCATCACAAATATAAATGCCTTATTCATATTTTTTGTATAAAGTTTAAATGTCTAGTCTATCACTCCCCTAATAAAAAAGCCCACCTTTCGATGAGCTTCTTCATAGCAACGTTTCCAAAGTCGGGAGTGTCACAAGATGAACTTGCTAAACTGATCCGTATAGGCAGTTACCGCCAGAACCCTAATCTATCATACCTATTGATGTAAAAATAGCCTCTCCACCGAACTAGCTGCTACCCTCTTTAGTTATAGCTTAATGAAAATATCCCTTAGCTATTCTAGTCAAAAAAAAAAACCACATCATTGGGGGACGATGTGGGCAGAACTCTAAATTCAAAACGTGGAGATTTTTGAACATATGGTAAAATATAGTAAAAATATTGCATGCAGTCAATCACACTTTGATATTAAGTTGATGATTAACAATCATATCGACCGATAAAATAGAAATAAGTCACTTATTCAAATTTCTAGTTAATCTCAGTCTCTTTGACCAGATCTATTACTTAGCTTAGCTAGGCTATTCAAGCCAGATACATAGTAAGAAATTAAGCTAAACTTTTCTTTAGGCAATAAAAAAGCCCACATTGCTGTGGGCTCTTCCCCTTTATCATTTTGCGCTGATTCAGGATTGTTGGCGAAATGTACAACGGTCAAACAATAGCCAATTCATGACAAATATAAATATATATAGAAATTAAATATATATCCATACATAAAAAGTCTAAATTGTGATCTTTGGAGTCAATAATTTCTAGTTTGAACTTGATAAAGCTTTATTTTAGGCAACAAAAAAGCCCATCTTTCGATGAACTTCTGCAAAATAACACCTAGTAATAAGTGTGTTATCAGATCATCTGATCAATCTAATCCCCATGACTAGTTGCCCGTATAAGTCTTTCTTATTCCACTGATTAATCCAAAGACTTTTCAACACAATTATTTTTCTAAATTGTTGATTCCATCTCGGTGCATAATATTGATCGCTATCATCCTGCTATTCACCTTTATCTCTAGTCCAAATCTTTAAACTTTTAAACGAAATGAGTGATCTAAAAGTCAGCAAGACTTTCCTTGATCATGGAAAATAATAATACTGCGCAAACCGCGAACAATAGCCCTATCAAAGCAAATAAAGGATCCTGATAAATAAGACCTAAAACCATGAGAGAAACAGCAAGGATGACGAGGAAAATAATGCCGCATATTTTAAAGAGATACATATCCAGAACCTAAAGCAAAAGCTATGCTTTCAAGAAGCAATATTTATTCCTTTTTAAATAATTTTTATATTTATTATCTATATAAATTGATCAATATTCTATTTATGGGTACGAAGCTAGAGTATGAAATACGGATCTACTCAGTAACCATATTTCGAGCAAAATTCAGAAATCCAGACATTAAAAAGCCACTCTAAAGAGTGGCTCAATGATCAAATATTTTAATTGATATTCAATTATAGCGGTCATTATTTTCAAATAAGAATTTTAATAAATATTCATTCTTTACCCGAAATAATCTCGACATGCATTCCTCCATGAAAGATCAAAATATTCCTGATCTACCTGCCGTCTTTCAATCAGCACAATATTTTTATTTACTACAATAAACCTCCGATGCTTCATTTCATTCGTAGATTTATCTCTGAAACTAACCTCACCACATTCTCCCTCTTGTTGATGAAATTGAACCAGATCTGAATTGGGTAAAGCATTCCTTACCATCTCCCTAAATTTTTTTAAATCCTCATCCTGTAGGATCTTAGAGTCAGCTTCTTGCTGTGTATTTGGTTGACTACACCCCAGAAGTATTAAAGCTACAAGAGGCAAGATAATTAGTTTTTTCATAAGCTGTCCTCCTGAGAAAGAGGATCACATTATTTTTAAAGTATGGCTATTATTAAAATGAATAGTTTTGTAAACCATTCAACTTTATCAATAAATTTAATCAGGACATTTTAGAACAGATGAAAAGGAAAAATAGCTAAAAAGAGTTTGCTGTTTCTCTGAAAATAGCAAAGTTCTGAAAATTATATAAGACTTGTCAAAGATGACTTTACTGAAAGAATGAGAGACCTCACAACCTTCTCTTGCTAGTGGTGAGGTCCTTTAAAGGAATTATTCAACAGGATTTGGTGCTTGGCTATCTACCTGTTCATTCTGAGGAGCAGGATTGTTTGAACCGTCCTTTTTGTATTTCATTTTCTTATAACAATAACCCGCAAGTACCCCTGCACCAATTAACGTTAATAACTTCATCTTTCACCTCATGCTCATAAATGCAAGCCTATATAACTAACATCTATATTTGTAGCTTTCCAAAGCCATTTAGAGTGTTTTTTTAAATAAAAAGTTAAATTATGTATATCTGTATAGATTAAATAAAATTTTAATCCTTTCATAATATTAAATTTACTTAAAATATTATTGAGTTAAATATTTTTAGGCTCTAAATATATACTTATAAAATAAAAAATCCTGCTTGCTGATTAAAATCCAACTTACGATATTCAAATTGTTTTGCACTTATCTCTCTTATATTTTAATTCTCATGATAGATCATAATGAGAGCGTTCGCCCATGTGTTCAAGCTATGAATTCCCCTCAAAAAGCCGTCTCTCTTTATTAGATATTCATGAAAAGCAACTTGAACTGGATATGAAAACGCATGTATATCCCTTGGCTCCTGCTCCCATCATTATGCGCGGTGCTGACGAGTTTGAACTGGATATCGCACGGTTTGGGCTTATTCCTTCTTGGGCCAAAGAATTAAAATTTGGTCGGCATACTTATAATGCCCGGACTGAAACGGTTGCCTCAAAAGCAAGTTTTCGGCATGCCTGGAAAAACAATCAGTTTGCTTTGGTACCTGTAGATACGTTCTATGAACCCAAATACACTAATGGCAAATCTCATTGGTATGCTATTTCTCGTGAAGACGGCGATCCTTTTACTGTTGCAGCCATTTATGATGATGCAATCATTGAGGGTGAAAAAGTTCGGTCTTTTTCAATGCTCACAATTAATGCGAATCAGCATCCTTTTATGAATCAATTCCATAATCCGAATGATGAAAAACGCTCGATTATTGTGATACCGAAAGAGTCAAGACAGGACTGGCTGCACTGCAATCATGAGGAAGCAAGTGAGTTTTTCTTCGAAATGCGGGATGAATTTATTGCAAAGCTACGAGATTCCCGTTTGTCGGAAAACTGAAATATAAAAGCAATTTAATTATTAGTATCTGATTTTAAAGCATTTATTTTATTTGTATAAAAATAAAGCAATTATTACAATCTTGATTAATGTAACAACAATCAAGAAGTAGCAGATTTATGACAAATTCGCATGGGGGCTTTAGAATTGGTGCAGGCAGAAAAAAGGCCGAAGAAACTAAAGTAATTCGTGTACCTGAATCTAAAGTCCTGGATATCAAAGCATACTTAAAATCACTTAAAAAAGAAAGTGAAATCAGTGATATTCGCCAGTTTGATCCCGTTACTCAAATGGAAATTCCTTTGGTCACTGAACGCGTTCAGGCTGGTTTTCCCTCACCCGCACAAGACTATATTGATAAAAAACTCGACCTGAATGAATTCCTGATCAATAACGCTAATGCTACTTTTATCGTTCGTGCCAATTCGCTGTCGATGCTGAATGCAGGCATTGATATCAATGACGCATTGATTGTAGATCGTAGTATTGAAGCGCAACATCGAGATATTGTGATTGCCTGTGTAGATAACGAATTTACGGTCAAACGGCTGATTGTCGATGTAAAGGGTTGCTGGCTAAAAGCTGAGAATGACGATTATCCCGATATTCATCCTGTAGAAGGTCAGCAATTTGAAATCTGGGGTGTGGTCACCAACGTCATTAAAAAATTCAGATGAAATATCAGCAGGAAATCTATGCGCTGATTGACGTCAATAACTGCTATGTCAGTTGTGAGCGCATATTCAATCCGAAACTAAATCATGTACCTGTGATCGTGCTATCAAATAACGATGGCTGTGTAGTCTCACGTTCGCAGGAAGCAAAAGATCTCGGCATTAAAATGGCTGTTCCACTCTTCCAGATTCGCGATATCGTCGAACAGCATCAAGTTCAGGTGCTATCCAGCAACTATGCCCTATATGCAGAAATGTCCAAACGCTTTCATTCCATTCTGTCTGAATATGTAGCACCTGATGAACAGGAGGTTTACTCCATAGATGAATGCTTTCTGAAAATTACAGCTTATGCAAAAAATCATGATTTAACAGAATATGGTCAGGATATGCGACAGCGTATTTTGCAATGGATTGGCTTACCCGTTTGTGTCGGCATTGGCCGTTCCAAAACCGAAGCTAAATTAGCCAACTATATGGCCAAGAAAGCCAAACGCTTTAATGGGGTTTGCGATCTTTCTTCTATGCATCCACAACATAGAGATTACTTCTGGAGCTTGATTGATGTTGCTGAAGTCTGGGGGGTTGGGCGCCAGCAGAGTAAAAAGTTGAAGAACTTAGGTATACATACTGTTCTTGATTTAGCTCAGGCCGATTACCATCGAATCGGAAAATTATTTTCAGTTCTTATGCAAAGAACTGTGATGGAATTACAGGGAATTTCCTGTATTGAACTGGAACAGGCGTGCCAGCCCAAGAAGCAGATTATTTCTTCACGCTCATTTGGTTGCCGAGTAACAGATCTTGAAGCTTTAACGGAGGCTATGAGTGATTACCTGCAAAATGCCGTCAAACGCTTGAGAGAAGATCAATCCTTATGTGGTTGCATCATTGCTTTCGCTCAATCCAATCCTTTTGACAAGAACGAACCCTTTTATCATCAATCTGTCAATATCGCTTTTTCTGAACCCAGTGATTCCGCTGTTATAATGAACCGGGCGTTGATGCAACAGATGCATGAACTGTTTTTAGAAGGTGTTGAGTTTAAAAAATGTGGGGTTATTCTAACGGCGCTTGAACCTAAATCGGCCTATGTCTATGACTTGCTCTCGGACCATGCTCAGATCGAGAAAAATGAGAAGCTTCAACAAGCGCTAGAAAAAGTAAAAGAAAGATTTGGGGATCAAAAGCTGGCAATTGGAGCAGCTAAAATTCCTGACCGGAGCTGGGCCATGTCTCAACAGTATCTAAGCCAGAATTATTTTAGTTGGGATGGACTGTTAAAGATTGATCGTTAATTTCATCTTCCCAGTAAGGTAAAGCAGAAATTTTCCGAAACTTAAATCAAAATCTAAAAAGCCCTAAATTTAATTAGAGCTTTCTGATATTAATATCTTACTTTTGCTCCCTCAGTGGATGCTCTGGCTCGGCATTAGGCTTTTTCTCAGGTTTTACACCCTTATAGGTTGCTTGATTGCCTTTATCATCATTAGATTCTTTTTGCGGATTATCTTCTTGCTCTGTTTGGTGGTCTGCATGAGTTGTCATATATATTCCCTTTCCTCTAGATGCTTAGAAAATTATTAGGACATATAAGGTTAAACATCAATAATATTTATGTTTTCCATACATTTTAATAAACATATATTCTTCTAATCAGAGCTTATATAGACTTCTTGTTTAATCTAAATCTGCCTGGTTGTGCAACCTGCTTCCAGAAAACACAGCTCATAGATCAATTTATAATTTAATTTCTTATTACTTAAAAGAAAGTATCTGCAGAAACATTAAAACGTTCAGACAAAGCTTTAATATGGCGGATATTGAGCTGACGTTTACCATTCAGGATTTCAGAAATGACCGACTGGGTAGCTATATCAGATAGGTCTGATTGGCTTAGGCCATGCTGTTCCATCAGGAAAGCCAATGCAGTACGTCCATCTCCTTCTGGCATCGGCAAATGCTCATGCTCGTAAGCTGAGACTAAGTCACCCAATTGAAGAATCAGCCCCATTAAAGGATGCGATTCATCATCACCTACAATATCTAGAAGTTCATCTAAAGCTTCAGTAAGGGTATTAAAGTCTTCTTCAGTTTCTGGCTTGCTGAGCAATGGTGCAACATAACGCCAGTGATCAACGGCCTGTTTAATCATTGCATTCATATTAAGCCTCCTTCCAATGACCTTTATCATATTCCTGATGGGATAAGACATGGCGAATATAGACACGTTTTGCTTGATACATCACAACTGCGATCAACCTGATCTTGTTGCCACCAATATCAAAGACATGAAATTTCCCGACTTTATCGACTGCGGGAAATAATCGCTTCATGTCGGCAAAATCCTTAGGATCATTGGCCTTGATAAGTCGATACCAACCATCCAATGCAGTTTCAGCGTGTGGCCACTTTTGCTTTGCTTCCAGAATCCGAGCGTGAGTGATCACATGCATAATTATTTATCGCATTTTGCTATATTGAAAGTATAACCTAAATATCGCATATTGCAATAACGCTTAAAGGATGAATTTAGTTGAGATGAGTATTGTTATGGTCAAATCACAAGTTAAAATTAAATAAACCCTTATTTTTAATAATCTTTATTAATTAACTATCAATATTTATGAATTAGCGTGGATATGTTGGTTCTATTTTCAAATAGCAATGATAAAAAAATGAAAACCCCCGTCAATCTAAAATCGAACGGGGGTTCAACATCCATCTAAACCACGAAGGTCTAGAGAGTTAATTTAAATCTTTCAAGCAATCACGACACTTTTTGACTTCGAAATCATCGACTGTGTAATCAATTTCAGTCGCACCATGAAGACCAAATAAACAACATATAAATTGGAACATGTGTTTCTCCTGACTGTGAACAGCTCGATCATGGATCGAGCTTTGTTGCTTTAAAGATAATGGCTTACAGCTCCACGATTTATTTACCTTGAAACGATTGAGTCACTCACCTGTACTGCGATTGCACAGGCAAGCTATAGCCTCTAAATTTGTACACTCTCTTCATGTTTTGGCGCTTGGTCTTTGGTACCGCGATCCTTGCTCATCATCCGGCACATTTTTTCTTTGCAAGATTTAAAGCAACATCCCACCATGACACCCATACCAAATGCACAGATACATCTCATCATAGCTCTACCCTGTCTTTTCATGAAAAGAGATATATAAATAACATCTATTCATGTTTCACACTTGAACGTATTTTCAGGTTTTATGTTGTATATGAAAACTTATGTGAAGGATAAATATCGAAGAATCATCTATTTTTGACATATTTATGATCTAAAAAATGGGCCCTGCTTAACTGTCTGGATTAAACAGGGCTTTTTAACTTGCTGATTTTAAATTATTTTATCTGAGTTGTTGTAGTGGTGATAAAGTACCACTTGTCATGCATCTAATATGTATATGAAATATAGAGGCTTTTTTACTAAATGTTGAATATAGGTTATGTTTTATATTTTATTGGCTATTTTTCATCAACTTAGATGCAATTAAATACAAAAAACTTTGATTCATTCAGTTTTCATTCAATCAAGTGAGTCATAAAAGCAGATATGCAACTTATACATATTGGTAGATATTTTACTTATTTTATCAAAGTCCTTTTCATTTTTTATTTTCTCAGCTGTCAATGAGTTTAAAGGCAGGTGCTCTTTCACTCATTTCTCTTTATAATTTTTCCAACGACTGATAACAATATATTGTTGCCATGAAAATATCACTATTCATAATTACCCTATTGGCATTGGCGATCACAGGCTGCCAGAAACAACAGGCAGATGTATCAGCTGAACCTGATCCAGCAGTGAAAGCTCAGTTTGAACAATCAGATGCCCGATTGAGTGCTTATTTAGATAAATTAGATTCTTCTACTATTAGCCTTGAGGAAAGAACACATATTTTATGTGAGGATTATCCTAAAGAATATAAAACTCATTATATGCCGGCCCTAATAAAACTGATGCCACAAGAATATGATGAGCAGGAATTACTGAAAGATCTGAAAAATGCGCTCGACTTTTATAAAGTAAAAGCCAATATTCAATGCTGATTTATTTTGAACAATAAAAAAAACCGCCTTAAAAAAGGCGGTTTTTTGTAGAGATTACACAGCTTAGATATGAACGCTGCAGCTTTGACTAATCTTATTGATTACGCAAATTTTGCTGCTGGTTATCTTGTTGTGGCTGTTGCTGTTGTTGCTGATTGCGTTGCTGGTCCTGTTGGCCCTGCTGACGCTGTTGGTTTTGCTGTCCCTGCGGCTGTTGTTGCTGCTGGTTCGGCTGTTGCTGATTTTGATTCTGGTTTTGCTGACGTTGTTGGTCTTGCTGTTGCTGTTGTTGTTGGTTCTGTTGGTCTTGCTGATTTTGCTGTTGATTATTAGCCATGGTGTAACTCCTTACTATTTGCTTTAAATCGCCGATGATTAGGTTTCGACTTAATATTTACTCTACCTATTTTTAAAAATTCGCCAAGTTATTACCTGTTACATATTAATTCAATGTAAAAAAAGGTAAGTTAAGTAATTGAAGTCTGGATTTATAAGAAACATAAATTACTTTTAATAATAGAATGAACACATATTGAAAGCTTTCTATCTTTTATAAATTTTATTTTTCAATTAAAGTCATAACTTAATCAAAAAATTGTATATAAACTTAAATTTAAAATAAAATTTAGAAATACATTTTGCTACTTATATAAAATATGATTATATTTATAAAATATGATTATATTTATAAAATATTGAATTTTATTGATTATTTAAAATTATAATTTCTTATACATGTTTAACCTAATTTTCTAAAAATTAGATCATTAAATATAAAAACGAAAAAAACCATTTTTAAATAGCAGAATATATTACATAGAATCACAAATAAGGCCTTTTCAGTTGCCAATTTACCTTGACTTTATATTTTTAAAATTATTATTAGATTTTTTTATAAAATCTAATCAAATTTTATTTTAACAACCTTTATCCAATAAATAAGCCTCTTATTTTAAGAGGCTTATTTTTAATAAGTTATTTTTAGATTGCGACCACTTTTACAATAATGGTTTGGCTTTCTTCTTGCTCTTCGGCTAGATATAAACGCTTTAATTCTTTGCTTTTAACTTTAAACTTTAAATTCTGGTAATGAATGATGCTTGGGATCTGATCAAAATATTGACCATCTGCCTCAATTTCTTCCTGAAATAAAGGAGTACCCAGTTGATAATCTAGACTTTTTAATACGGAATACTTTACTGTGGTTTTCATTCTTACAACCTACTTTCCTTACGCACTTTATTTTTATTTTTACCACTGATTAGAGCAAGTTAAAACCATTAATTTCAAATATTGTCCAAGCATTAAGCAATCAATTCAATAACTGCCAAACTTACGTTTGGAATACTAAAATTACAAAAATATTTTACCTTTCATCATAATAAAGAAATAATCTCACAGTTGATACAAAAGCAAAATGGGACTACATTGGAATAATAAAGATTACCTTCTAAGACAAAATAGACATTATGATTAAAACATGTTGTGGCCTGCTGGAACAAAGAAACATCAAGATTGCTTTTATCGAAAGTGCAAGTTCTGGCTATTTAACCAGTCAGTTTTCAATTTGCAAAAATGAAGGTGCTGAAATCTTGTTGGGAGGCCTGGTATGCTACGATCCGTCCGTGAAGATCAATGTTTTGGGAATTTCTCCGAATCTAATTAGCACCCATTCAGCCGAATCTATGCCTGTAACGGTTGCTCTGGCTGAGGCAGGTAAAAAAATGTTTCAGGAGGCGGACTGGATTATTGCTTGTACAGGCTTGCTTAAACCAGGCGGTAGTGCAACACCTGATAAACCGGAAGGTACTTTCTTCGCCGCTGTTTATGATGGTCTTCAGACTCACCAGTTCCAGTATTATATTAAAGGCACACCACAGGAACGTCTCAATAAACTGGCAGCCGTCATCGCACATGACATGATTAATCTACTCAACACCTAAAGCCAAAACTGTTTAAATGAGTGCTGATCAAACTTCATTATTTCTACTGTATTTATAGTTAAATTACTTCCATAAAAGCACGTTTTTAATGAGGCCTGATCAGTGATGAAAATAAGAATTGCAGCTCTTTTGCTCGCCCTTGGCATTCCTGTATCCGCTTTCGCCACTGTCGGTGGCCCACAGAATATTGAGGTTTTGGGTTATGAAGTCAAAGACCAAAAACTTTATCTGTTGCGCCATTATCTCGATGGTCGCGGACGCCTACCTCAACTGTATTATTATAATTTTAAATCCAAAACCTCGAATCAGTTAATTCAGGTGAACTCTCTGTATATCAATCCAAAAACCAAGCAGATTGACTACGATCAGGACAGTCGTAAGTTTGAACAGGAAATTGCCAAAATTAAAAAGCGTCTGATTCCGTTAGTACCTCTGCAAAAGCAAAATATCCAGCTCAAGCTATTAAAGACCAGCAAAGGTACTGCCCCTGCATGGCATGACCCTAAACAGAAAGTTCCAAAATGGACTTATCAATATCGAGTGCAATCTGGCCAGTATAAAAGTCTTGTTCAGCAAGCAGTCAGCTATAAAGCAGATTTAAGATTAAACCAGACTTATAAAGTACCGAAACAGAATAAAATACTGGTAACGGTAAAATACTTAGGCATCCCATTTGAAACCGGTTATCACATTGAAGATCCGGCATTATTAAGTCGTTAAACCAGCTTCCATAAACAATTAGCAAAAAATAAGGCCTCATAGAGACCTTATTTTTTATGTTTAGAATATCTTTGGCTTACGCAGCAGAAGTGCGCTCAGCAATTGGAACCACTTTACGCAATTCTGGACCAGTATAATCCGCGCTTGGACGGATAATCCGGTTATCTGCACGTTGTTCCATCACATGTGCTGCCCAACCTGTGACGCGTGACATCACAAAGATTGGCGTAAACAGTTTGGTTGGAATACCCATAAAGTGATAAGCAGAAGCATGGAAAAAGTCTGCGTTACAGAACAGTTTTTTCTCACGCCACATCACTTCTTCACAACGCACCGATACTGGATACAGTACAGTATCGCCCACGTCTTTTGCCAGTTTCTCTGACCACTGCTTGATAATGCCATTACGCGGATCATTGTCTTTATAGATCGCATGACCAAAGCCCATGATCTTTTCTTTGCGCTCCAGCATGCCCAGCATTTCGCGCTCGGCTTCTTCTGGAGATTTCCAGTTTTCAATCATGTCCATTGCCGCTTCGTTGGCACCACCGTGTAATGGGCCACGTAGTGAACCAATTGCACCGGTAATACATGAATGCAGGTCAGACAAAGTTGATGCACAAACACGCGCTGTGAAGGTTGAAGCATTAAATTCATGCTCTGCATACAGAATCAGGGATACATTCATCACCTGTTCATGCAGCTGATTTGGCTTCTTGCCATGTAGCAAATGAAGGAACTGAGCACCGATTGAATCATCATCGGTATTTTCATCAATGCGTACGCCGTCATGGCTATAGCGATACCAATAGCAGATAATTGCTGGTAGCGTCGCCAGAATACGGTCTGCAACATCCTGTTGCTGATCAAAAGACTGTTCAGTTTCAAGGTTGCCCAGCATCGATACGCCAGTACGCATCACATCCATTGGATGTGAGTCCGCTGGAATGCGCTCAAGTACTTCTTTCAATGCTTGTGGCAGTACACGCAAAGATTTCAGTTTTGCTTTATAGGCTGCCAACTGTTCTGAAGTTGGTAATTCACCAAAGAAAATCAGGTAAGCGACTTCTTCAAACTGACAGTTTTCTGCCAGATCCTGTACGTCATAGCCGCGATAGGTCAGGCCTGCACCACTTTTGCCTACTGTTGAAAGTGCAGTTTTGCCTGCGACTTGTCCGCGCAATCCTGCGCCAGTGAGTACTTTTCCTTCAGCCATTGTTTTAATTCTCCTGCTTGAACAGTTTATCTAATGTGTTTTCGAAGCTGTGATAATCTAAAAATTCGTATAATTCTTTACGCGGTTGCATTTTATCCAGAACATGCACCTGTGTACCATTTTCACGCACTGAGCGCATCACTTCCAGTGCCGCTTTTTGCATCGCACGGGTGGCTGATAGCGGGTAAAGTACCATGCGAATACCCTGCTCAGCCAGTTCTTCAGTGGTGTAATATGGGGTATCACCAAATTCGGTAATATTGGCCAATACTGGGACACCAACTGCATCACATACGGTGCGATACATCGTAATATCCGTCATTGCCTCAGCAAAAATGGCATCTGCACCTGCTTCGACACAGGCACAAGCACGGTCAATCACTGCCTGCAGACCTTCTTTCTGTAATGCATCGGTACGTGCCATCACCACAAAGTTTGAATCGGTTTTAGCATCGACTGCCGCCTTGATCCGGTCAACCATTTCCTGTTGGGTCACAATTTCCTTATTCGGACGATGACCACAACGCTTTTGCGCAACCTGGTCTTCGATATGCACAGCTGCAGCGCCAGCAGCAATCATCTGCTTGATGCTACGTGCGATGTTAAATGCACCGCCCCAGCCTGTATCAATATCAACCAGTAAGGGTGTATCTACACGTTCAGTAATGCGACGCACATCTTCCAGAACATTATCCAGACTGGTCATGCCTAGATCAGGTAGACCGTAAGAATAGTTGGCAACACCGGCACCAGAGAGATAAATGGCTTTATAACCGACCTGTTTGGCCATCATGGCAGCATAGGCATTCACTGTGCCCATAATTTGTAATGGTTTTTCGACTTCAAGCGCTTGTCTAAACTTTAAACCTGCAGACATTTGTTCTGTCATCTTCCCTTCCACAGTCTTGGCTATAATTATTGAGATTTGAGTATACCGATTTGAAACCATGATGCTATAAGCCAATAGAATAAAAACTCTAAAACTTTAGTCAAACTTTTAAGTTTTACTTGATTCATTGAATAAATTCCGCCTTCATCCGGTCCGATTGTGAAATCTGCGGATATATTTGTTATGATGAACTACCAAGTTTATATAACCTGTTGATATACCATCCTCTATGCAAAACCTTGTTCATCTGGAACCACTCGCCAAAGATCTGCCACAAACCAAACGTGGTCATGAGCGCTGCGTTGCGCTGCTGGTCTCTGCGACCGAACTGTTTCTGGAACATGGTTATGATGCAGTTTCTCTTGATGATATTGTCCAGCATGCAGGCGGTTCCAAGGCTTCTATTTACAAGTACTTTGGCAACAAAGAAGGCTTGTTTAAGGCCATTTGCGATTATCGTCGTATCAAGTTTTTTGAAGATATCAGTATTCCGATCGAGCTGATGGCTCTGGATTTTCGTAGTTATCTGGTACATACGCTGCTTAATTTTTATCATCAGATCATGCAACCGGAAAATTCAGCCTTTATGCGTCTGGTGCTGGAACAGAGTCAGCGTAATCCGGAACTCGCGCAGCATATTCATGAACGAGGCCCAGTACATGTACAAAGTGCGATTGCCACGGCTTTAGAACAAGCAGATGCGCAAGGTTTATTGCATTGCGAGAATCCGCAATATTCGGCCCAGTTATATTTTGGCATCTTGCGTAATCTGGAATGGCGGATTCTGATGGGAATTCCGGTACAGGAAGATGATCAGGAAATCGACAAATACATCAGTTATTGTGTGGATCGATTTTTAGACGGTCATCAAAAAGTCTAGTTTTTTTTGCATTTTTCATTGCTTATAGTATATTAGCCGATTCCGTATTTTTTCTTAAACTAACCAACAACTGATTGTTGATCGAGTTTTTCGGCAATTATTGTGGAGTAACGAATGGCTCTCCGTCACTTTCTCACCTTACGCGATTTATCAACTTTAGAACTTAACCAGATTTTGCAACGCGCAATTGAGCTTAAGCGCAAACAGCATAACAATGAAGTGTTCCAACCATTTGTTGGTAAAGTGATGGGCATGATTTTTGAAAAATCGAGTACCCGTACGCGTGTTTCGTTTGAAGCAGGCATGAGCCAATTCGGTGGTAGTGCCATCTTCCTGTCTTCACGTGATACCCAGTTGGGCCGCGGTGAGCCAATTGAAGATTCTGCACGTGTGATTTCCAGCATGCTGGATATTGTAATGATCCGTACTTTCGGTCATGACATCGTTGAACGCTTTGCTTCTTATTCAAAAGTGCCTGTGATCAATGCGCTGACGGATGACCACCACCCTTGCCAGTTACTGGCTGATATGCAGACTTACCTGGAACACCGTGGTTCGATTGAAGGTAAAACTGTGGCATGGATCGGCGATGGCAATAATATGTGTAACTCTTATATCGAAGCAGCGCACATGTGGGGCTTCAAGCTAAAAGTTGCAGCACCGAAAGGCTATGAGCCTCAAGAACAGTTCCTGTCTGAATTCGCACACTGTGTAGAACTGGTCGATACTGCTGAAGATGCAGCAGTCAATGCCGACCTGATCGTCACTGACGTTTGGGCAAGTATGGGCCAGGAAGAAGAACAGAAAATCCGTGAAAAAGCTTTTGCAGATTATCAGGTGAATGAACGCCTAATGGATCTTGCACACCCAGACTGCCTGTTCATGCATTGCTTACCTGCGCATCGTGGTGAAGAAATTTCTGAAAACATGCTGGACCACAAAAATGCTGTGGTTTGGGATGAAGCAGAAAACCGCCTTCATGCACAAAAAGCACTGGTTGAATTCCTGTTGAATGAAAACCTGAAAAAAGACTGATTCCTTCAAAAAATCTTCACAAATTAAGCACCAATCTCTGGTGCTTTTTTTGTTTCAGCTCTTATAATCAGAATTGAAATGACATAAAAAGTGATGCGATACAATGCAAAAAAAATATTGGACTTTGGCACTCCTGGCAGGTTTTAGTAGTGCTGCTTTACCGGTGTATGCTTCTGAATTCGACCAGTATCTCCAAGGAAAAGGCATTCTGGACAGCAAGTTTAAAATTGAGAAAAAAGCTGAGCTGAACGAGCTGCTTACTGTGCTAAGTGCGGAAGATTCCAAGACTTTACCGCTACAGATCGATCAGAATACAATCATAGAGCAGTTACAACTTACAGCCAATAAAACCACGCTTAAAGGCATGATCACCACACCCGACTTTAGCCAGTTTGAGAAAGACTTAGGCCGTAAAGAAGTTCTTAAAGTGATTCGTAATAATCTTCTAAATAACTGCCAGATCTTTTTTGAACATCGCTATCAGATCGTCAATCCTTATAAAATCGAACTTAGTCTCAGCTCCCAAACACACACTTATAATGTTGACCTCTCCCAGAAAGACTGTAATGTAAAATAATCTTGTCTAGAATCAATAAAGGCAGCTTTAGCTGCCTTTTATATTTTGAAATTCTATTTTGGTAAATATAAACAGACGGTCAACGGATCAAACCTTGCGGCTGTAAAATAATAATTAATGCACCTAGAATGACCACGATTCCCCCAAGCAGGTCCCAACGTGAAAGGCTGACCTGATCAACGAATCTCAGCCACATCAATGCTGAGAAAATATAGATGCCCCCATAGGCAGCATAAATACGTCCAGAAGCCGCCGGATGCAAAGTCAAAAGCCAGACGAACGCAGCTAAGGCTAATGCCGTCGGAACCCATAACCACTTGCTCTTCGCCTGATTTAGAATCAGGTAGGGAAAATAACAGCCCAAAATTTCCATCAATGCCGTTAATAAAAACAGAAAAAACGTGGTTAAAAGCTTGCTAATCTGGATATCCATATATTTCGCTAAATCAGAAACTCTTTAAACCAAGAGCACATAAATTAAGGGCAAATAAAACAACAAAACCCGTGCGAACACGGGTCTGATGATGATCTATTCAATGATTAAGCTGGTTCAGCAGTCTGATCTTCGAAGACTTCAAGTTTCAGACCGACAGATTTACCATTTTCTTTCTTCACAGAAACTGAAACGTTACCACCATTTTCAGCCAGTTCACCAAACAGGATCATTTCAGCCAGTGGTTTTTTCAGATGTTCCTGAATCAGACGCTGCATTGGTCGAGCACCCATCAAACGGTCATAGCCATTTTCAGCCATCCATTCGCGTGCGCTTTGATCCACCTCCAGCACCACTTTCTTCTCATCCAGTTGTGCCTGAAGTTCAGTCAGGAATTTATCCACGACATTTTCAATAATGGTATTCGGCAATGCCTTGAATTGAATCACGCCGTCCAGACGGTTACGGAATTCTGGCGAGAACGCTTTCTTCATCGCTTCCTGGTTGTCATTACTGTTATCCTGTTCCATGAAACCAATGCTGACACGGGAAATACTTTCCGCACCAATATTAGTCGTTAGAACCAGCACCACATTACGGAAATCGGATTTGCGACCATTATTATCCGTTAATGAACCATGATCCATGATTTGTAATAACAGATTAAATACATCCGGATGCGCTTTTTCGATCTCATCTAGAAGTAATACACAATGCGGATTTTTGTGAATCGCATCGGTCAGTAAACCGCCTTGGTCAAAACCGACATAACCTGGAGGCGCACCGATCAGACGAGAGACTGCGTGACGTTCCATGTATTCGGACATGTCAAAACGTACCAGCTCTACACCCAGAATTTTCGCCAATTGCTTGGTGACTTCAGTTTTACCTACACCCGTTGGACCTGCGAATACAAAGCTACCCACTGGCTTATCAGGCGATTTCAGACCCGCACGTGACAGTTTGATCGCAGAAGCCAAAGCTTCAATTGCTTCATCCTGGCCGAAGACTACACGTTTCAGATCACGCTCAAGGTTCTCCAGTACAGACTTGTCATCTTTAGAAACCGTTTTCGGTGGAATACGGGCAATCTTGGACACAATGTCTTCGATGTTTTCAACTGTAATCATGCTGTCATCTTGCTCAGCTTTCAAACGGCGTTGTGCACCGGCCTCATCAATCACGTCAATCGCTTTATCTGGCAAGAAACGGTCATTAATAAATTTCGCTGACAGTTCAACCGCAGAAACCAGTGCCTGATCGTCATACTGCACATGGTGGAAATCTTCAAATTTAGATTTCAGGCCACGCAAGATATCAATTGTTTCTGTAATCGAAGGCTCATTCACATCAATTTTCTGGAAACGGCGTGATAAGGCATGATCTTTTTCGAAAACCTGACGGTATTCCTGGAATGTGGTTGAACCGATGCAACGCAAGGTACCATTTGCCAATGCAGGCTTAATCAGATTCGATGCATCCATGGTGCTGCCCATGCTTGAACCTGCACCGATGATCATATGAATTTCATCAATGAACAGTACTGCATCCGGTTTTTTCTTCAAGGCATTTAATAGTTGTTTTAAACGCTTTTCGAAATCACCACGGTATTTAGTTCCCGCCACCAGTGCTCCGATGTCTAGGCTATAGATTTCAGCATTTTCCAGTGGCTTAGGTGCCTTGCCATTCACAATTAACCAAGCCAGACCTTCAGCAATTGAAGTTTTACCTACACCTGGATCACCGACTAGCAATGGGTTGTTTTTGCGACGGCGGCAAAGAATTTGTGCTGCCCGCTCAATTTCTTTCTCACGGCCAATCAATGGATCTGTCTTGCCGCGTTGAGCTTCCAGATTCAAATTGGTCGTATACAGCTCTAGTGGGCCAGAATTATTGGAAGAAGCCGATTCACCATCTAACTCTTCAATTTCTTCTTCAGACTGCACTTCGTCTTTACGTGTACCATGAGAAAGATACTGGGTTAAAGTCAGACGGTTAATCTGATGACGTTTAAGCAGATAAACCGCAAAAGAATCACGCTCAGAATACATCGCAACCAGAATATCGGCGCCTTCTACAGTACGATCACCGCCACTGGATTGAACATGGAAAATTGCACGTTGCAAAATCCGGTCAAAACTTTCTGTAGGATGAGGTGCCTGATCACTATTTTCACCGAGTTTAGGGGTATGTTGTTCTACGTACTCTTCTAATTCTTTACGCAAAACGATAATATCTGCACCACATGCTTTTAAGGCATTCACGGCAGAATCATTGTCGAGTAAAGCTAATAATAAATGTTCTACGGTCAGGAACTCATGTCTCTTTTGACGAGCCATGCTGACAGCCAAACGTAGTGATACTTCTAATTGACGACTGAGCATGCAACCCCCTTAATCTTTCGGCTCAATCTGGCAAAGTAAAGGATGACCTTGAGATCGAGCGTAATTATTGACTTGGTTCGCTTTGGTTTCCGCAATGTCTCGAGGATAGACCCCAGCTACACCTTTTCCTTCATAATGTACAGTTAGCATCACTTGTGTAGCTTGGTCAAGATTCATTGCAAAGTATTGTTGTAAAATTTCAATTACAAACTCCATTGGAGTATAGTCGTCATTCAATAACACCACTGCATACATCGGTGGGCGCTTCAGTTCAGGAGGTGCAGTCTGGACTGCAAGATCAGCCTCATCATCGTGAAAAGGCTCGTCTGTTAAACGCGGGCTAATATGCCAATCAACCATGCCGGACTCGTAAAAAGAATTTTTGATCTCACTTAAACATTTTGGACGTTTATTGCTTGGCATACGATTTCTATTTCACACTTAATTTGCATTTGCTTCAGTTTTTGGAATCTCTGACAGGACTGTTGACTGGCTTTCAACAGCTTTCCCCTGATCCCAGCTAAAACGGCGAATCACAGGCTTAGTCCCTGAGAGGCGCACTTCAATAAATTCTGGTTTAAAACCTTTAGGCATGGTCCAGCGACCAGTCAAACGTTCGTAATTGTCAAAATTAAAGTTTTTATCTTCAAGCGGCACGACCAGAATTTCAGTACCCTTAATCAAGCGCAGTTCCACTGTACCAGAAGCACGATTTTTGCCCGGGCTGACCTGAACCAGATCAATCTGGTATTCGAAGGCATTATCAGGCAATGCCTTAATCCCCAGATGTTGAACTGTCAATGCTAAACCACCGCGTTGACGCAAGATCTCGCGGTAGATCGTACCAACGCTTTCAGCCTGCTCCTGGGCATCACGCGCCTTATTTGCAGCCAGATAAAGATCATTAGCATTGCTAACGGCCAGATCACGTTCCTGTACCGCTGTATTCAGAGATTTATTCAGTGTTTCCAGACTGGTTTTCTGTTTTTGTACTACTTCAACCAATTGTTCTGCATCCGCCTCAAAGCCCACCGCAGTCAAACCTTGCCGATGCCCGACCGTATAGCCCAGCAAGCCACTACCCAGAATCAACACAGCAGTACCGATTACCAAAGGTGTATTGCCTTTCATCAATGGTTTCTTTGTAGAGGGTTCCTGGATCGTCATGTTTGACTCATTATTCGGCATTTTGATCTCTGTATACTTTGTTCAAGACACACATTTAAATCCAAATCTAAATGTGTGTGAAGTTCTAATACGTTTTTTATGGTAATAAACCAATATTATTCAAGCCTGCATTTTCTGCAAAGCCAAACATCAGGTTCATGTTCTGTACTGCCTGACCAGCTGCACCTTTGACTAGATTGTCCTGAGCCACCAGAATCACCAGCTTGGTTGGTTGTGGTTTGTATAGTGCAATACGCAACTGGTTAGCACCACGCACCGAACGGGTTTCTGGTGAACTGCCTGCTGGCATTACATCAACAAACTGTTCATTGGCATAGAACTGCTCGTACAGTGACTGCAAGTCAGCTGCCTGACCTGCTTCAGTCAAATCGATATAAATCGTTGATAACATCCCACGAATCATCGGCACTAGATGCGGCACAAACAGGATATGGTCAAACACGCCTTTTTGACCTGAAATGTTTTCTAATGCTTCTACGATTTCAGGATGGTGACGGTGGCCCGCAACGCCATAAGCCTTAAAGTTATCAGCATTTTCAGAATAGATCATGCCCAGGCTGGCTTTACGGCCCGCACCTGATACCCCAGATTTTGCATCGATAATAATGCTTTCTGGTTTTACCAAGGCCTCACTTGATTTTAATACTGGTGCCAGACCAAGCTGAACTGTCGTTGGATAACAGCCCGGATTACCAATCACACTCGCCTGTTTGATCTGGTCACGGTTAAGTTCAGACAGACCATAAACAGAATCTTTTAACACTTCTGGGCAAGCATGTTCCATGCCATACCATTTTTCGAACTGTGCCAGATTTTGCAAACGGAAATCAGCTGCAAGGTCAATTACCTTGGTATTGGCTGCGACAAGTTCTTCAGCATGTTTCATGGCAACCCCATGTGGTGTCGCGAAAAATACCACATCACATGCTTTTAAAAGATCAAGGCTGAGGTCAGAAAACTGAAGATCCGTATGTCCACGCAGACTCGGGAACATGTCATCGACACGGCGGCCTGCTTCAGTACGTGATGTCAGTGCTTTAACCTCTACATTCGGATGTCGCAGTAATAGACGTAAAAGTTCAACGCCTGTATAACCTGTACCACCCACAATACCCACTGAAATCACGATGATTACCTCAAACTAGATGTTTCCTTTATGGGCTGTAGTATGACAGGAACTTGAGGTTTTCTAAACTGTTTCACTAGGGATTGATGGTTTTTTATTTACCCCTTTTATTTTGAGTGTTTTTAAAAAATTTGAGAGGATGATACCTATTGCTTAGGCTATTTGGAAGTAAATAAATACTATCCTCGTTCCTTTAAAGATATTCTTAAGCTGCCCACCAATATGGCATCACAGTATTTTTCAGAATTTTGCGGTGAATTAAATAGTTTGGATCATGCTTTGCTACCTCTGCCCAAAATCGTGGACTATGGTCAAAATGCCGGGTATGGGCCAGTTCATGCACACATAAATAACGCACGATTTTTTCAGAAAATAAAATGATGCCGCTATTTAGCATAATGTCATGTTTGGCCGAACAACTGCCCCATCGTGTTTTCGGCTGGCGAACATTACAAATGTTAAATGATAATCTTGTTTCTTGACTTACTTTGTTCAGATAAACAGGCAACTGTTCTTTAGCATAGGTAATCACAAAAGCTTTTAAATAGGTTTCAGGATGACGGTCACTGATCGATAGCTGTAATAATTTAGCATCAAAAACAAAGTCTTGCTTTTGACTTTGATACACGATCTGGATTGGCTGAGCCTGATTGAAAAGCAGCAATTCTGCTGGTAAGGATCTATCAATACTTTGATTTTTTTCCTGCTGCAATTTCCAGGTTTTGAGTAGCCAGCTTTCCGCTTGGTCAATAAAATTTTGAATCTGTTTTTTGCTACAAAATATCGGTGCAGTTAAACGGATTTGATCACCCTCTACACGCAGTCTGAGACGTGTTGAGCGAACATTTCGGGTGATTTGAATTTCGGGCAGGTCGTTTAGGGTCATTTTTTATATTTAATCGTTATTTTACTAATCCCCCTCGATCCCCCTTTAATAAAGGGGGAAGTTCAAACTTATAGAAGTTTCGAGGAGCTTTATCAAATTAAAGACTTTTCCCTCCTTTGAAAAAGGAGGGTCAGGGAGGATTTCTTAAATCGCTGTACGCTCTTCAATACCATTATTGGTCGCAACAATTGCAATATCAGCTTTATTGATCGCGAAAATACCGTTACATACGACGCCTGGAATGTCGTTAATGGTTTTTTCCAGTTCTAGCGCGTTCAGAATGTTCAGGTTATGAACGTCTAAAATCACGTTACCGTTGTCAGTCACGACACCTTCACGGTAAGCAGGATCACCACCTAACGCCACCAACTTACGTGCGACTGCTGAACGTGCCATTGGAATCACTTCAACAGGTAATGGGAAATCACGACCCAACTGCTCTACCCATTTCGAATCATCGACGATACATACGAATTTTTTCGCAATCGACGCCACGATTTTTTCACGTGTAAGCGCAGCACCACCACCTTTGATCATGTGCATATGACGGTCAATTTCATCAGCACCATCGACATAGGCATCTAAACCGCCCACGCTATTCATATCAACCACTTCAATGCCTAATTTTTTCAGACGCTGTGCAGTCGCTTCAGAACTTGCAACAGCAGCTTCCAATTGCAGTTCTGGTAAAAGGTCAATTAAAAAGTTAACGGTACTACCTGTACCTACGCCTAAAATGCCCCCTTTTGGTAAGTGTTTTAAAGCCGCTTTGGCTGCAGCTTGTTTTTTCTCATCTTGGGTTGCATATAGACTCATGACATCACTCAACTAATTTGGACTTTTGCAGTAATTTTAAACCGCAAAGCCGTGTGGTTTGTTACAATAGAGTCTTATTTTAAACTGTTAGATGGAAAATTAACATGCTGTCTCGTTTGGTTCGACAAATTTTACAAGCAACGGTCTACGATGTTGCAATCGAAACCCCACTCGAAGCAGCGCCACGAATTAGCGAACGCTTAAATAATAACATTCGCTTTAAACGTGAAGATTTACAACCGGTCTTTTCATTTAAACTACGCGGTGCCTATAACCGTATTAGTCAATTACCGAAATCACAACTCGAACGTGGCGTTATCACAGCTTCAGCAGGCAACCATGCACAAGGCGTGGCACTGTCAGGGAAAAAGCTGGGTATTCGCGCGATTATTGTGATGCCAAAGACCACGCCTGATATCAAGGTTCAGGCGGTAAAACGCTTAGGTGGCGAAGTCGTATTGCACGGTGACTCATTTGACGTTGCCAATAAATATGCGATTCAACGTGCCGAAGAAGATGGCATGACCTTTATTCCACCTTATGACGATGAACTGGTGATGGCCGGTCAAGGCACCATTGCCAATGAAATTTTGCGTCAATGGCGTGATGTAGAATATGTCTTCGTTGCTGTTGGTGGTGGTGGCCTGATTGCCGGTGTTGCAGCGTACTTGGGAGATGTTGCTCCGCATGTCAAAGTTATTCCTGTGGAATATGATGAATCCGCGTGCTTAAAAGCGGCCTTAGAAGCCAATGAACGTGTGATTCTTCCATCTGTCGGTTTATTTGCCGATGGTACTGCGGTGGCACAAATTGGTGAAAAACCATTTGATGTGATCCGTCTGCAAAAATCAGATAATTCTGGCCCAATTGTTGAACCTGATGTGGTACTGGTCAATACCGATGAAGTCTGTGCAGCAATTAAAGATACCTATGACGAATGCCGTAGTATTGTAGAACCATCTGGTGCAATGGCGTTGGCAGGGATTAAAAAATATGTCGCTGAACACGGCATTCAAGGCAAAAATATCGTTTCCATTGTTTGCGGTGCGAACATGAACTTCGACCGTCTGCGCTATATTGCCGAACGTACAGAACTCGGCGAACGCAAAGAAGCTATCTTTGCCGTAACTATTCCAGAAGAAAAAGGTTCATTCCTGAAATTCTGCCGTGCACTACAAGGCCGTAATATCACAGAGTTTAACTACCGTTCAAGTGATGCTTCTGCAGCTCAGGTCTTTGTCGGTATCAGCCTGAAAAATGGTGAAAAAGAACGTCAGGAAATCTATGAAAACCTGAAATTCGACTACGATGTTGATGATCTGTCTGATGACGAAGTCGCAAAACTACATATCCGTTACCTGATTGGCGGTCATGCCGATATTGAAAATGAACGCCTGTTCCGCGTGGAATTCCCGGAACGTCCAGGTGCCCTGCTAATGTTCCTAGAACGTCTTGGCCCAACGCATAACATCACCCTGTTCCATTACCGTAACCACGGCGCTGCAGAAGGTCGCGTACTGGTCGGCCTAGAAGCAGAAGATGCACAGCAAAATCCAGATGGTTTGATTGAGACATTGGAAAGCATTACTTATCCATATGAAGAAATCACCAACAACCTAGGTTATCAGCGTTTCTTGAAATAATCAGTTTGATATAAACCGCCTTTCGAGGCGGTTTTTTTATGTCCAGCTAAAAAAATGTATGAAGTATTTATGTAAGGCCAGATAGCTGAAAACTATAAAAATCTTTAAGATACGTACTTAGACATGAACTGATTTGAAATAAAAAAGATTTAGGGAAATATGCATGGCTTTATTTGCAGTCATTGGGCTGGGCAGCTTCGGTGCAACAGTGGCGACTCAACTGATCAGCCTGAAACATGATGTGATTGGAATCGATCTCGACAAAAAATATGTGGAAAATATTTCCGATCAGCTTACCCATGCGGTGATTGCCGATGCAACCGATGAGCATGTCCTGGATGAACTGGATATCCAGCGCTGTGAAGCAGTCGTAGTCGCAATTGGTGAAGATATTGAAGCCAGTATTCTGTGTGTACTGCATCTGAAAAATATGGGTGTAAAGAAAATCTGGGCCAAAGCCAAATCCAAAGCCCACCATATGATTTTGACTCATCTGAACGTCGAAAAAATTATTCACCCTGAAGAAGATATGGGCGTCCGTGTGGCACAATCACTCAGCTATCCGATGGTTAGCCGTTATATGTCACTTGAAGATGATCACTATATTGTCAAAATTGAGATTCATGCCGATCATCATGACACTCCCTTACACCAGTTAATGAGTCAGGTTCCCGAAATTAAAGTTCTTTTGCATAAACGTGGCACTGAAATACAACATATCGTAGATCTTGGACTATTACTTAAGGAAGGTGACATTCTGGTAGTTGAAGGATTGCTGGAACCTTTACGCCGTTTGTCCAAGCATTTTAAGGCCATATGAAAAGCTCAAATTTAAACCAGAACAGGATTGTCAATCTCAGTCCACCGAGTCTGCTGGCCTTAGGTTTTCTCGGACTGATTTTTATTGGTTCTTTATTACTGATGCTGCCCTTTGCCCATCAAACTGAAATCAGCTGGTTAGAAGCGATTTTTACAGCAACTTCTGCAGTGACAATTACCGGGCTATCTGTGGTCAATGTTGGTGAAGCTTATACACCCTTTGGGCAGGTCGTGATTATGTTCCTGCTGCAATGTGGTGGCCTCGGTTTTATGACCTTTGCCATACTCGCTTTTATGAGCCTGTCACCTAAACTTGGTTTAAGACAGCAAGTGATGGCACAGGAATCTATTGGCCAGACCAGTTTGAAGAAAGTCAGTTTTACCATTAAAGCGGTATTCCTATATTCCCTGTTTTTCGAAGCCATTGGCACCCTGATTTTAACCTTGGCGTGGCTGGAAGATTATCCTTTTGGTGAAGCACTGTTTTATGCGGCTTTCTATAGTGTTTCTGCGTTTAATAATGGCGGATTTTCCCTTTTCCCCAATAGCTTGATGAGCTTTTCCGGCCAGTATTTCGTGACCTTTACGATCAGTATGCTGTATATCATTGGCGGGATCGGTTTTCTGGTTCTGATGGATGTAAAACAGAATAAAAGCTGGCGCAAGCTTAGCCCGAATAGCAAGCTGATTCTAACGACGATTATGGGCCTTAACCTGAGTGCTTTTATTGTACTCTGGCTATTAGAAGCCTCTAATCCACAGACTTTAGCGCTGATGAGTGTAGGTGATCAGGCACTCAATGCCTGGTTCCATGCCACAGTTCCCCGCTCTTCAGGCTTTTATAGTCTGCCCATGGACCAGATGAGCGATGCCTCAAGTCTAGTCACCATTTTTTTAATGTTTATTGGTGGCGGTTCCTTAAGTACGGCGGGTGGAATTAAAGTTGGTACGTTTATTATTGTGGTGATCAGCGTAATCAGTTTTCTACGCCGTGAAGATGAAATCCGCTTGTTCAATCATTCTATTTCTGAGAAAACTACTTTTAAAGCCTTAGCGGTTGTGTGTATTACTGCAGGTCTGGTCATGACCGGTTTTATGAGTTTACTCATTCTAGAACCCGATCATGATTTTTTAGATTTGCTGTTTGAGGCGGTTTCTGCCGCCTGTACAGTTGGATTAACACGTGGTGTCACTGGAGAATTACAACCAGCGAGTTTAATCATTCTGATGCTTATGATGTATGCGGGTCGTCTAGGACCTTTGACCCTTGCCTATTTAATTGCAACACCGAAGAAAAGCCGTCTTAAACATCCGCCTTCAGAAATTCAGATTGGTTAAGATTTAAATGAATAGGTATAAGCAAAAAAACCACGCCTAAGCGTGGTTTTTTACATGAAACAGATTAGTACCAATTCATTAAGGATACACCCAAGCCCACATAGGTCGCACGGTGATTATAATCAATCAGACTTTCACCATAACCATCAAAGAGCTGGAATTGACCGCGTAGACGCCCACTGATCGGAAATGACCAGTCAAACTGTACTGCACCACGGTTATCATCACCACCTTTTAGCGTATGACGCAACATCAGGGAAAAATCGTGGGCATTATGACGATAAAACGCAGTTAAATCCCCACGCCCGATATAGTTTTTAATCTCGGGATTATTGTCATCAGCCCGGTCTTCTTCAATACGATACCAAGGGCGCAGCATCATGGCGAAGTTGTCTTTTTCAAAACCGAGATTCAGCATTACCCGGTTCCAGCTACGAGATAATGGATCCGAACGGCCATTAGACTGGTGATTAAGCGTCAATCCCAGCATACGCCAGTTTAAACCAAACAGATCATAATTAGTACGGAAGATCAGGCTTGCTTCAGGCTCATAATTGGTCTCACGAAATGGTCGGGACTCTTCCGAGTTATATACCTGCCAGCGTGAAGACTGGGTATAACCCAGCCAAAGATCACCGTTATCACCAAGAATATTTTCAACCGCCTTGGTTTTTAAAGATAACTGGAATTTCCCTTCAATCGAGGTCAAATTCTGGTCTTCTTCAACCGTGTTATTCGGGTTTTCACTTTGCGGAAACTCGTTTTTCTTGGAAGTCCAGAATCCTGGCATCAGATAAATCGGCTGATAGGAACGGATATTCCAGGTACCCAGTTTACTTTCTGGCGACAATTCCCAACGGCTATCCAGCAAGGATAAAGCCGGAGTCAGCTTTGATCCTTCAGAAGCATAGATATTGGAAACGGTCTGTTCAATTTTCGCTTTGAGGTTGTCGGGTTCGGGCGCAATTTCTATGGCTGCACGCCGTTCAGAAACAATATCAGGCTTACTATCGGCCGGTATTTTAAATACCGCATCATAACAGGCCAAGCGTTCTGAATTGGTTTCAACCGCAGAGCAAGCCTCAGCCGTTGCCGGCATCGGACTACTCGCTACAGTTTTATCTTCCGCATTAACTTGCGTCCCAACTGCACAGCCAAGCAAAACGCCTAGCTGCAAAGTTGAGCGCTTAATAGAATTAAGCGCCATCCTCTATCCTCATTGTTTTTATTTATTGAACTTGCTGAATTGTAAAGCCGAGTTGTTCTAAAGTTTCTCGTTTGGCAAATGGCGCAACCACCGCTTTTGAAGCTTGCTGTTCAACCAGATAAGTCTGTGCGACACGTTTCAAATCATCTAAAGTGACATGCAACAAACGTTCCCGAAGCTGTTTACGGAATGCTGGCGTACGTTGATGCAGGTAGGCATAACAGGCAGTAATCGCTTCACCTGCTGGTGACCCCGGTTTGTCCATACTGGCAATTAAACCCAAGATGGCTTCTTCCAGCTGATGCGGTTGTTGAGGTGCGTTAAGCAACCATTGGATACTTGCATCAAAGTCCTGGAAAGTCTCTGCTAAGCGTGGATCGCGATAACTATAGAAGCGGAAAGAACATGCATTTCCGTCATAGCTTGCGCCACCACCATAAGCACCGCCTTTTTCACGGATTGCGCTATGCAGATAACCATTACGCAAGTAGCCTGCCAATACCATCAAGGCAGCAGCATCAGGATGTGAAACTTCTACCGCAGGATAAGCTGCTGCACAGAACTGCACATTAGTCTGAATCAACCAGGCTTCATCATTGCTATGATTAACTTTTTCAACCTGAGTCAATTCTGCAGGTGCAGTATTCACTTCCAGTTTGTCCCACACGTTTTGAATTTCTTCAATCAGACGCTCAGACTGCTGTTCTTCACACACCAACAGGAATTGTTTTGGTGCTTGTAGCAAGACTGTATGAATGCGTTTTAATTCCTCAATCATGGCATCATAAGCTGCTGGATCTTTTTCAGCGTGATTGACCAAGTTAATCAGCCAGTTCAAGGCACCCAGACCGGTATTATGATAATCACGCAAGGCTAGAGCGCTATGCTGACGTGATGCCACTTGCATCGCATAGCTATGACCCGAACCGGAAATACGTGATTGCCAGCGAGTTTTACGCTGTTGTAATAACTCAATAATACGGCCTTTTTCATCAAAGCGTAGCTGCTCAAAACCGATCTTTAACAGACGGATCGCATCCAGATGGCTAGCCAAAGATTTAGTCGTTAAAGTTAACCACGCACTGATCTTGTTTTTGTCATCCACTTTAGAACGCAATGAAGCGCCCATGCCCAGACCACCACTGACTGCTGTTTGCAGTTGCTGGAATTGCAGGTAATCATATTCACCCGCACCAACTTCACCCATTAAAATAGACAACAGGTTGAAATACGGTGATTGCACCACTTCATCTGGAATTTTCACCAACACCTGTTGGTAATAAATCCCATTGGTACCTGCATGATAAAGATTCAACGGCGTATCTACGCGGTTACAGATAATCTCACGCAACTGGCCTTGAACAATCTGCAATTCCGCAGGCACATCTTCCAGACCCACCTTAGGTAACAGATTCAAATCATCTGGAGTATCTTGGCGGATATTTAACGCTTCAGTTTGAGCATTGATCTCTGCTTTTTGCTCTTCAGTTAAAGCTTTACCAATTTCAGCCAGACGTGCTTTTTCTTCTTCCGCTTCTTTGGTAGATTTGCTTGCATCCGGAACCAGAGTCAGTTGAACACGGTGCGGGTTATCTAAAAGATGATCTTTAATCAGATTCGACAGCCACATTGGATCTTGCAACTCTTCTTTTACTGAAGCAATTGCAGAGTCCACATCCCAGACTTCAACTGGATCACGATGGTGAATTGCACTGCTTAAGCCGCTTAAAATCAGGCTTAGACCATACGGTGTACCATCACCATTGATTTCACGCTGATGCAATTCGATCTGATGTAGGATCGCATCTACTGCCTGTTGATCAACAGGTTTAGAGGCAACTTCTTCCAGAACTTTGAAAACTCCGTTTTTGAATTCTTCAGCATGTTCAGGGTTTGAACCTTGAACCGCGCAGTAAAAGGTCATTTCAAAGTTGGAATCATCTACGCCCATGAATGGGCCAGTTGACTGTGCATAACCACAGGTTTCCAAGTAATGACGTAAGGGAGATGCTGAATCTTCCAGCAAAATCCCTTCTACCAGACGCAAGCCTAAACGTAACTTGATATCACTCGCTTCTGGCAATAACCATGACAATACGTGATAAGTCTTGTCCTTCAGATCTTCCCCATCAACTGCATAGGTTTCTGTTACATTGAGTGGCGCAGTTAAACGGGTTTCTGGCGTTGAATAAAGTGTTTCACCTTTTCCAAATTTAGACAGTGCCAGATTTTCAAACTGTTCCTGTAACTCAGCAGCAGATTTATTACCAAAGGTCATAAATACAGCATTACTTGGGTGATAATGCGTTTTATAGAAGTTCACCAGCTCTTCATAAGTCAGGTCTGGAATATCTTTAGGATCGCCGCCTGAGTTGTAGTGATAGGTAGTGTCCGGGAATAAGTGATGCGCCAAAGTATGATAAAGCTGATCTGAAGGTGAACTCATTGCCCCTTTCATTTCATTAAATACCACGCCTTTATACACTGGCTCGCCATTTTCCAGTTCAATACGGATACCTTCCTGAGCAAAATCCAGCGGATTCAGGTTCGCAGCAAAGGCCGCATCCATATAAACTTCTAATAAGTTCTGGAAGTCTTTATCATTTTGAGTTGCGAATGGATAAGCCGTCCAGTCTGCCGCTGTAAAGGCATTCATAAAAGTATTAAGCGAACGGCGAATCATCAAGAAGAACGGATCACGTACCGGGAATTTTTCTGAGCCGCACAGTGCAGTATGTTCCAGAATGTGCGCTTCACCTTTTGAATCCATTGGCTGAGTGCGAAACGCAACCAGAAAAACATTTTCATCATGATTGGTCGCCAGATGATAATGGGTGGCGCCAGTCACTTTATGCTTATATTCAGACACTAAAATGTCTAAAGCTTCAACATGTTGTTGACGTACCAACTGAAACGCAGGATGTACAGTTTGAGAAATGGTTTCAGTGACATCTACAGTCATGCGATCTCCTAATGCTTAAATTAAAAAATTATTATTCGCATTATAGCTGTAGTTGTTTGAATTATTCACGCAGAAAACCGAGGATTTTGATCGAATTAAGTAAACCTGATCATCTGATTTTTAAATGATCAGGTTTGGCAATGATCTCTAGATCATATACTTGAAATAGTTATAACTCGGGTGGTTTTCAACAAAGACATAGTTCTGTTTTTGATAGAAACTGGCGGCCAGTTTGGTATCGGTCTGTAAACAAAGTGCTGAATAAAATGGTCGTGCCAACTGCTCCAGATAAGCTAGAAGCTGCTTACCTACACCATGTTGACGATATTTTGGATGCACATAGAAGCGACGTACCCGGCCAATTCTTTCTTCAATGCCGTTATCGCCCCATTGCTGGTTTAAGCCGCCACAGGCAATCAGTTTATTGCCATCATAGGCACAGGCCAGAAATTCATTATTTTGACTGAAACAGTTTTTTCCAGTGCGGTATTCTTCAATTAACTTATCAATCAGGTCATAACCTTCTTTACGCGCCAGTGTCGCTAAAGTGTCAATCTGATCAGGGAGCTGCTCGGCTGTTACAATCTTAATATCCATATACCCACACTGTTTTAGATGATTGTTCAAATGTCGCACCAGTATAACTGCTTGGTACTCTAATCTTATAAATAAAATCCAACCTTTAAATCAATGGCTGCACTCGCTACCGTTTAAAAATAAATCAATTCTTAGACCAAAGATTCAAGCTGAATAAGTTACAGTATTTTTTAAAGTATTCTGAAAATGTTTCAGTGAACTACAGCAAACCCGAGCAATCGTGTAAACTTAGCACTTTCATTTTTAATGTGATATTTGGATATGTCTACTGTTGACCTTTTTGCGATTGGCAATGCGCTGATTGACCAGGAATTTAAAGTTTCTGATGAGTTTTTAACTGTACATCACTTGCAAAAAGGCACCATGCAACTTGCGGATGGTGAAGCTCAGGCTACTCTGTATCAAAACTTAAAAGCAACTCAAACTTATAAAGGTCAGGCTTCAGGCGGTTCAGCAGCCAATACTACAGTTGCATTTGCAGCTTTGGGCGGCTCTGCATTCTATGCCTGCCGTGTCGGTAATGATGATTTGGGTCATATCTATCTGCATGGCTTAAATGAAGCTGGCATTAAAACTACAACCCAATCGATTAGTGAAGGCGTAACAGGTACCTGTATGGTTCTGGTCAGCCCAGATTCTGAACGTACCATGCATACCTATTTAGGTATTACTGCTGAACTCACAGATGAACAGATTGACTTCCAGCCTTTAACAACTGCTAAATGGCTCTATATCGAAGGTTATCTATCCACTTCCGAAACAGCACGTCAGGCCGTAAAACAGGCGCGTGAAATTGCCAAAGCCAATAGGGTTAAAATCGCATTTACCCTTTCTGATCCTGCGATGGTGCAATATGCCCGTGCCGGTCTGGATGAAATGATTGCAGATGGTGTAGATCTCTTGTTCTGCAACCAGCAAGAAGCATTGATGTATACCGAAACAGATACCATCGAAGCCGCTCTGGCTAAACTTAAAGAATTAAGTCAATACGTTGTCATTACAATGTCAGCTGAGGGTGCGCTTATTTCCAATAATGGTGAAACCTTCACTGTACCGGGTCGTGCTGTAACTGCAGTGGATGCCAATGGTGCTGGCGATGCGTTTGCGGGTGCTTTTTTATATGCACTTAATGCGGGTCTTGGTTTAAAAACAGCAGCAGAACTGGCAATTTTGGTGTCTAGTCAAGTGGTAGCGCAATTTGGTCCACGTCTGGCTGTTTCAGAATACGCAGCATTATTAAAAGATGTTCTTAAGGAATGTGCTTAATGTTTAAAATTTGCATGACTGACGATATTCCAGAGCGTGAAGCGCGCTCTTTTGAACTTCCGAATGGGGATACAATTTTTATCACCCAGCGTGATGGTTCGTTTTATGCTTACCAGAATATTTGTCCACATTTACAGGTAGAACTGGAATTTTTGGAAAACCAATTTCTAGACCGTGATCAGGAGTTTATTGAATGCTCTACTCATGGTGCGCTATTCGTAGTAGAAAGCGGTGAATGTATTTCTGGACCTTGCCAAGGTCAATCACTTGAAAAAGTTGATATTACCGTGCATTCTGATGGCGGAATTTATCTTTCAGAATAATAGCTAAAACGGATTTTGCCATGCCTGAGTTTTTACTTGACTATAACCTGATGCCATTTCATCTCAGTTTATTGTTCATCATTCTGCTTGGCATGGCAAAAACAGTTGCCTTCTATTTTAAGCTTAAACTCAGTCAACTCCTGAAACGCATTTCCCCATATGACTTTCAGAATGTTGAATGGCTAAATGTCAAATTTTCCAAAACCCTGATTGTATTTTTCTTCCTGATGAATTTTAGCTTTGCCGGCTATTTGCTTCAGTTTCTGATCTACTCACAGGAATATCATTTCTTACCTGCCTATTACATCATTCTACCGGCATTGATCATTGCGATTTTCTTTACCGTATTTATGATTCATTGTCTGGATCAGGTCATTCCACCTAAATATAAAAAGAATGATGTAAACCTGTTAGGCCGTTTAGCCACGATTTCGAGCGGTAATGCCCGTCCTGGCTTTTCTGCCCAAGCGCGAGTTCGGGATGAGTATGGTCAGTTGCACTATGTTCAGGTTGAACCTGAATTTGGCGAACTGGAATTTCAGTCTCAGATTATTTTAATCCGTCTTAGAAAATCGCACTATGTGGCCAAGAAGATCTGTAAATCCAACCGACTCTTTAGCCTGAATTTGGAAGAAGCTTAAAGTTCATACAGTTCAATAGAAAAAATCCCGGCTAAAAGTCGGGATTTTTTATTGGATAGATAGATTTATTTTTTAAACAAGCCTGAGACCATATTCAATACATTCTGAATATCATTATTGGCTTCCTGCTTGCTGGTTTGCTCACCTTGTGGTGTCAGTGAATCAATAATCTGCGGCAAGACCTGAGAAATGGCGCTATAGACATCCTGTTTAGGCACATGGGTCTGTTCTGCGACCTGTTCTACTTCCTGGTCATCAAACAGGTTTTGTACCTGCTGCGGATCGACATTGGCATTTTCACCCGGGCCAGTAGAGACCCAGTCATCAACCTGGCTATTTAAACCTTGTCCTTTGAGCTTATCCAATGCTCCTTGCAAACCGCCCTGTTTCTGAATCCAGGCCAAGACCAGTGGCAAGACAGCAATCAATAAAGTCTTTGTCGTTGAACTGCCACCCAGTCCAGAACTTGGTCGAGCGGAAGATTGGCTCCCACCGCCGAGCTGGCTGAGTACAGAACCTAAAATTGCACCTAGGCCATTTTGCTTGTTTTGCTGTTGTGAGTTTTGATGCTGCTGATTTGGGTTCTGGTTTTGCTGATTGGCATTATTGATATGACCCAATACTGATCCAAGAATATCTGCCAATCCCCCTTGCTGGGATGAACGCTGCTGGGATTGGGCTTGGTTATTTCCTAAAGCTTGCTTGGCCAGCATTTCCACAATACTACTAAGATTGGTCATAACTCATTCCTGTATACACCTTCTCTACAGAATAGAGTCTGGGCTCATATTTTCCATGCAGGATTTTGTTAATATTTGCAATACTGATATAAGTCCTTCCTAGCTTTCCAATTTTACCAGCGATATTTATCCCAGTTTTCAGGGTTAGCCCAGAATTTAGAGTTAAACCAGTCTGGCACATGTTTATAAGTCAAAATATTGAATTGCCAGAGTGCAAAATCTGCCTCATGAACTGTCTTGTCAATCAACTGGGTCAGACCTAAAGACCTGAGCAGTTTTTCATCCTGCAAGCGACTCACCACAACCAGACGTTTTGCAAATAAATCACGCATTTTAACCAGAATTTGACTCTTCTGCTGTTCTGGCAATGCTAAGGTTTCAGGAGTGTCCAACATCACTACTGCCAGGTCATAACGCTGTTGAAAAGGCAGATTTAGAACCTCAGATACGTTAAAATAGTGCCATTGAATAGATTGCTGAAACTGAGATTGGGTTAAATCCTGCCCGATACAAATAGCAGTATGAATTGGCTGTTCCTTGGCGAAATCGTCTAGCATTGAAGTGATGACATTCTGTTCAGCCATGACTGCATCCTTATGATTTAAGTGAGTAATTTTTTATGGAACTTCAGGGCATTTGCCATAAAATGCACGTCGGTCTTACAGACCTTAGTGTAACTGATCAAAATACCCAGCGGGCAAATGTTGAATATAAATTAATATTAGATGGATCAGAAATTAACCTTCCATTCCAGTTAGGTCAGGAAATCGAGATTGAATGGACTGGAAATATCTATTGTGTTTCTTGCGGCAAAAAAACTTCTAAATCATTCTCACAAGGCCATTGTTTTAGATGTTTTAAAACTAAAGCTTCATGTGATATGTGTATCATGAAACCGGAAACCTGCCATTATCATTTAGGCACTTGCCGGGAAGATGAGTTTGCACAGAATGTCTGCTTCCAGCCCCATATTGTTTATCTGGCCAATTCTAGTGCATTGAAAGTTGGAATTACCCGTATCAATCAAATGCCGACTCGTTGGCTAGATCAGGGTGCAACTCAAGCCCTTCCTATCATGAAAGTAGGTTCTCGCCGTCTTTCCGGTAAACTGGAAGTGATGTTTGGTACTCAGGTCGCAGATAAAACCGACTGGCGTAAATTGCTCAAAGGTGAGGCGGAACCTTTAAATCTGATTGAAGTTCGCGATCAGCTGATTGAAGAATTTGCACCGAAAATCCAAACTATTCGTGAAGAGTTTAATCAGAATTTGCAGTTTAATGAGAATATTGAGGTTTTGGATAAGGAATTACCGCGCGAGTTCATCTATCCGGTAGAGCAATATCCAGAGAAAATCAAATCTCACAATCTGGACAAAACTCCAGTGATCCGAGGCAAACTACAAGGGATTAAAGGCCAATATCTGATTCTGGATACTGGCGTGATTAATATCCGTAAATATACAGGTTATGAGCTGATTTTCCGGGCGGAATAAAATGACCTGATTTCAGAAGAGAGTTATATGCTCTCTTCTTATTTTGAATATTATTTCTTACTTAAAAAAATAAAAAACCAGCCCGTAGGCTGGTTTTTTAAAAGCGAATCTTATTTGATTTTTGCGTGAGATTTTAAGTAACGCGTATAATCATCAAATTCTTGTTGACCACGAAGCTGTTGATACAATTTCACCAGCTCACTACGTTGCTCTGCACTTAAAACATCGATCGGATTTTTCTTCACTTCAGAAACTGCCACAACCACCAATTCATTTGGCATATTTGCTGTCGTTACTGACCAGTGACCTGCTTTAGGCGCTGGCACGCTAAATGCTGCACGTTGTACATCACGCTTAAGCAGACCTTCTGCGCGTGTATAGATGCCTGCATCTTCAAATACCAGTTTACCTTTCGCAACGGATGCTGCAGGCTTGGTTTTAAACTCATTCAATGCAGTTTGAACTTCAGCTTTGACCGCAGCAAATGCTTTATCTTGAATCAGTTTCGCTTTTACTGCTGGTTTAGCTTCTGCCAGTGTCTGCTCACCCGCTGCATGATAATTGCGAACTTTTACCCAAGCCACATCACCATTGGCTAACTGAATGCTTGAAGATGCATTACGGTCGCCATTTTTCACGTCATCATTAAACAGTTTAACTTTGACAGCCGCATCACTTAGCAATGGATCACGTGTCGCAAGTGTCACACTATTTGCTTTCTGAACCTGAACACCCTTCACTTCCTGAGCAACAACATCTAGCGAGTCCGCACTTACGACCATGTCATTCAGACTGTTTACCGTATCAGAGAATGCATTAGATTTTTTCGCTGCCAATACTTCTTCAGATAAACGTGCTTTTTGAGATTCAAACGATGGAACTGCTACATCAGGCAATTGGACTGAAATAATATGGTAGCCATAATCTGTTTTAACAGGCGCTGAAACTTGACCAGATTTTAAGGATGCAACAGTCTGATCAAAGGTAGTACCGAACACGCCTTTTTCATAGACAGCAATAGCACCGCCTTTAGACTTAGATTCAGGATCCTCAGAATATTGAGCTGCTACTTGTGCAAAAGTACTACCAGCTTTGATTTTAGCTGCAATTTCGCTTGCCAATTTTTTGGCTTCAGCATCGCTACGACTATCTGCAGTCACCAGAATATGTTTAACCTCTGGTTTCACATTCTGCTTCTGGTCAGCCACAAATTTATTATAAGCTTCCTGCAATTCTGCATCAGTGACCGCTACATTGGCAGTATCAATATTGCTCGGCTTGATCACCACATAATCCACATCAACGCTAGTCGGTTGCTTGAACTGGGATTTGTGCTTTTCATAATATGCAGCAATATCAGCTTCTGATACTTTTACTGCTTTTTTATAGCTGTCCAGATTCACGCTAGCGATATGAATATGACGCTGTTCAGTTTGCAGATCTGCAATTTGCTGCATTTCAACCGGACTGACCAATGGATAATCCATAAAAGTAGCAGACAGCATTTTCAGTGCATGGTCTTTACGTAAACTTTCTACTAAAGCATTGTTAGTCATGCCGATTGATTTCAGGTAATTTTCATATAAAGCATTAGAAAATTTGCCATTCTCCTGGAAAGAAGGCTGCTGTGAAATCATTTGTGCGATCTGCTGGTCACTCAGGCTAATTCCCAGTTTTTCAGCCTGTTGCAAAAGCAAGGTACGCGCAACCAGGGTATCCATCGCTTTTTGATCGATGAAGCTTTGATTTAATAAGGTTTCATCACCATTGGCATAACTTAAGTATTGTTGTTTGAATGATTTTGTCAGTGACTCTAATTCTTGTTTAGAGATATCAGTTCCATTGACTGATTTTGCTGCATCAGAATTCCCGCCGCTAAAATATCCTTCAATACCTACAAGCGCTAAAGGGGTTAAAAACAGAACGAGCAAGACCTTGCCCAACCAACCCTTAATAACTTTACGAAAAGATTCCATAAGTATTCCAATATTTTATTTGCAGAGGATTTTAACCGAAAAAACCCATTGAATGAATGTGTTAATCAAAACAATTAAATCTATCAATAAAAAACGCGCCAAAGAAGGCGCGTTTTAGGGTTGAAGCAGCTTAAGCAACAGCGTCTTTTAAGCCTTTACCTGCTTTGAAGCTAGGTACTTTGCTTGCTTTAATTTCAAGAGTAGCACCAGTTTGTGGATTACGGCCAGTACGTGCAGCACGTTCTTTAACGCCGAAAGTACCGAAACCAACTAGAGTTACTGTATCACCCGCTTTTAAAGCTTCAGTAACAGAAGCAATTGTAGCATCTAAAGCTTTACCTGCGTCAGCCTTAGATAATCCCCCTTTCTCTGCAATTGCATCAATTAATTCTGATTTATTCATGAAAACTACGTCCTCTTAATATCGTTTATTTAAGGTCCAAGAATTTGTTTAAACTACCATAACGCCTTTATAGCAATGCTTTAGGTATAAACGCAATACTTATAAACCTCTTTTTTTTCAAAATATATGCGAAAAAAACATTGAATTATGAAGAAAATCATTTTGTGTGTATTTTTTCCGATAATTCTTTCTGTATTTTTTCTTGCTGCAAGGTCAATTCATCAACCTTGGCATGCAACTGAAGAATTAAACGCTCCAGATGTTGTACATCCTTCAGTGTGACTAATCCTATACGATTCAAGGAATGATGAACAGAGTTGTCGATCAGTTTTTCAACCTTATCTTTGGTATCTGTCACAGATTCGCGTGCTTTTTCGGAGACTTTTTCTACAGTTTGATCTGCAATATCGACTGTTTTGGATTCCAGCTCTTCTCCGACCTTGACCAGCGAGTCAAACAGTTTATTGCCTTCTTCCTCTGCCCGGGAAAATGCCCCAAGGCCAGCCAACCAGATCTGCTTGGTATATTTACGAAAGTCCAGCATTGAACGTCGCTCTGAAGCAGACCTTGACTTACTCTTCACTGGTTTTTCAATCAATTCCTGATCTGTATCTTGTGTCGTTTTTGTTTTATCCATGTACACGACTCCTGCTTATTTTCTATGCAAATATCATAAAATTATCTACAAAATCACCGCATAATAGCAAATTTAGGGCTTGATAGATTTGCTAAACTGTTCTACAAAGCACTTTATTTCAAGTCTAATTTGATTTAACCCTGAAATCTTTTACTCAGCAGGATGCTTTTTCATTTTAATTTTCAGGTAAGGATTGGTTGTATATATGAGTGAATCGCAACAAAGTCAAAATCAACCACATTTGTTGCTTACGATGACTTTGATCGTTTTAGAAACAATTTTCACGTTCATTCTCAAACATGACCGTGTTGTTGCTCTTCAGGCGAAGAAGTTTGTAGATGAGAATATTACAATAAAAATCAATAGTTATATTCCATATTTTGATTTCTATGTTCAGTTTACCAAAGACGGGCTGTTATTTGACTATAAAGCACCAGGCAGAATTATTGATCTGGATGTTCGCACCACTTTAATGGATCTGATTAAAATTTTTATCTTTGGCAATCGCAGAAGCATTCGTGCAATGCGAATTGACGGTAATCAGGTTTTAAAAGAGGAGTTCCGTGATTTACTGACTTTATTTGCCTTACCTAAAGTCTTGTCTGACTGGAAGCACTGGTTATCTGAACCACCGGCAGATGAGACCGATATTGTTTCATCAAGAAAACGTATTGCGCCTTTATTAAAGAAAATTGAAGATCAACGTTCTAAAATTAATAGCCTGCAAGTTGAAGTTAAACAGTATCGTAACCGCATTAAACGTATGGAGCGCCGTCAAAAGCGGATCAATATGGTCTTTAGTATAATCACAGTACTTTTGATTGCGTTATTAGTGTATAATTGGATCAGCGCGTAATTCTTTCAATTTCAGAAAATTAAATACGCTCGCCATTCACAAAAATAACTTGACTAATTTAGTCGGGATTCATAAAATCTACACATCTAGTCTAACCATGTGTATCGAATCATGCGCCTAACCACTCGCGGTCGCTACGCAGTGACTGCTCTACTTGATTTAGCTTTGCAGCCATCTGAACAAACGATCACGCTTGCTGAAATTGCAGCACGTCAAACTATTTCTGTTGCCTATCTCGAGCAGTTATTTGCGAAACTAAAACGTCATGGTCTAGTTTCGAGTGTTCGCGGTGCCAATGGTGGATATCATTTAGCACGCAGCGCAGATGAAATTACTGTGTTAGCAATTATTGAAGCTGTAAACGAAACAGTCGATGCGACTCGCTGTGACCATAAAGGCAACTGCCAAAATGGCGCGATGTGCTTGACTCATGATTTATGGCAAGAACTCTCCCACCACATTGCCGATTATCTCGCAAAAATCACCCTTGCTGACCTTGTAGCCCGTGACAACGTTCAAACCGTGTCATTACGCCAAAATTCAGCAAACATTGATTCAGCCCTTTTATCGGTTACAGGTATTTGACATGAAACGTCCGATTTATCTTGACTATGCAGCAACAACTCCGGTAGATCCTCAAGTTGCAGAACGTATGATGGAATGCTTAACTTTCGAAGGCACCTTCGGTAATGCAGCATCTCGTTCACATGCTTATGGCTGGCAAGCGGAAGAAAAAGTTGAATACGCCCGTGAACAAGTGGCGAATTTAGTAAAAGCTGATCCGCGTGAAATCGTATGGACTTCAGGTGCAACTGAATCTGATAACCTTGCATTAAAAGGTGTGGCTCAATTCTATGCATCTAAAGGCAAACACATCATTACTTCTAAAATTGAACATAAAGCAATTTTGGATACATGTCGTGAGCTTGAGTCTGAAGGTTTTGAGATTACTTATCTTGAGCCGCAACCAAAAACTGGCTTAATTACTCCAGAAATGGTTGAAGCAGCGATTCGTCCAGACACCATTCTTGTTTCCCTGATGATGGTAAACAACGAAATCGGTACGACCACTGATGTTGCTGCGATTGGTGAAATCACCCGTGCGAAAAAGATTTTCTTCCATGTTGATGCTGCACAGGCTGCGGGTAAAGTTGAAATCGATCTTTCTCAGTTGAAAGTCGATTTGATGAGCTTCTCTGCACATAAAATCTATGGTCCTAAAGGTATTGGTGCCCTGTTCGTACGTCGTTCACCACGTGTACGTCTAAAAGCACAAATGCATGGTGGCGGTCATGAACGTGGTATGCGTTCAGGTACTCTTGCAACTCACCAGATCGTTGGTATGGGTGAAGCATTTGAACTTGCAGGCAAAAATTTACAGTCTGAACAAGCTCGTTTACGTGTACTTCGTGACAAGCTTTGGAATGGCTTACAAGGTCTTGAACAGGTATTCCTGAACGGTCACCCAACTCAAAACGTTGCAAACTACTTAAACGTAAGTTTCAACTTTGTTGAAGGTGAATCATTGATGATGGCACTGAAAGATGCAGCGGTATCATCAGGTTCGGCATGTACATCTGCAACACTTGAACCATCTTATGTACTTCGTGCATTAGGTCTTTCTGATGAGCTTGCACACAGTTCGATCCGCTTCAGCTTTGGTAAGTACACCACTGAAGAAGATATCGATCACGTTTTAAATATCACTAAAGCTGCTGTTGAGAAATTACGTGAACTTTCTCCGCTTTGGGATATGTACAAAGAAGGTATCGACCTTTCTACAGTTGAATGGGCTGAGCATTAATTTTTGACTCTGAGATAGCTGTATTTACACTGCTATCTCATTGATAAAAAATTTTTGATCCCCATATTTATATTATATTAAGGCTGACCCCGAGTTTTGGAGAAGCAACATGGCTTATAGCGAAAAAGTAATTGATCATTACGAAAACCCACGTAACGTTGGTGTTTTAGACAAAAATGCAGAAAACGTTGGTACTGGTATGGTCGGTGCACCTGCTTGTGGTGACGTAATGCGTTTACAGATCCAGGTAAATGATGAAGGTGTGATTGAAGAAGCACGTTTTAAAACTTATGGTTGCGGTTCTGCAATTGCATCAAGTTCATTAGTGACTGAATGGTTAAAAGGTAAAACCTTAGACCAAGCACAAGCGATCAAAAACATTGATATCGCTAATGAATTGGCTCTTCCCCCAGTAAAAGTGCACTGCTCTGTACTGGCTGAAGATGCAATTAAAGCGGCTGTTGAAGACTACCGTAACAAGAAGTCTAAAGCTTAATCATTCGTTTTTTAAAGAAAGATTCACGGAGTTTTCATGATCCACTTAACTGAAAATGCAGCAACTCATATCAGCAATTACCTCAAAAGTCGCGGTAAGGGTGAAGGCATTCGTGTTGGTGTGAAAACTTCAGGCTGTTCTGGTCTTGCTTATGTTCTTGAGTTTGTCGACGAAGTCGATACTCATGACCAAGTCTTTGAACAGTTTGGTGTTAAAGTTTTCGTAGACCCAAAAAGTCTGGTTTATCTCGAAGGTCTAGAAATGGACTACGTGAAAAACGGCTTGAACGAAGGCTTCGAATTTAATAACCCAAATAAAAAAGGCGAATGTGGTTGTGGTGAGTCATTCACTGTCTGATTGCAACAATAATTCTCTTTTTTCAGCATTAAAACAGTGTGAAATACACTGTTTTAATTGCATTTAGGCAGTTATTTTAATTGTCATCAAGCTTAATCATTTTTGCATATTAATCGCGGACTCTATCTCCCATGAATCATTTTGAGTTGTTCAATCTTCCTGTAGCACTCGATATTGATTTAGCCACTTTAAAAGCAGAGTTTTTAAAGTTGCAGCAACAATATCACCCCGATAAAGCTGAAGATAAAGATCAGGCTTTGATTAAATCAAGCGAGATCAACCAGGCATTCAAGGCTTTGTCAGCGGTTGATAGCCGTGCAGCTTATTTACTGTCTTTAAAAAAACAGGACTATCATCTGGATCAGTCTATTAGCGATTTTGAATTTCTTCAGGATGCGCTGGAAATTCGCGAACAATTAGATGAAGCCTCATCGGCTGAAGATCTTTCCTCTCTGAAAGTTGAAGTTCAGCAATGGATTGATGGTCTGGTTCGTGAGTTCAAAATCGACTATGAAGATGAAGACTGGAGTGAAGCTCGCGATACCGTGCGTAAACTGCGTTTCTTTGTTAAAGTCATGGCAGACATCGACAAAGCGGAAGACCGTTTCCTGGATGATGACAGCTTTGATCTTGATGATGAATTTTAATTTTTCTATTTAATTTTAACGTGCAAAGGATGTAACACTATGGCTCTCTTGCAGATTGCAGAACCAGGTCAATCAAGTGCACCACATGAACACCGCATTGCGATTGGTATCGATTTAGGCACCACCCACTCTTTGGTTGCCACGGTTCTTTCAGGTCAAGCCAAAGTACTCAAAGATGAACAAGGTCGTGTGTTACTTCCTTCTATCGTTCATTATGCAGCACAAAGCACTGAATATGGCAATGATGCCAAACCTTTTATTACCACCGATCCTAAAAATACGATTGTATCCGTAAAACGTTTTATGGGTCGCTCCCAAGCAGATATTAAATTCCAGCATCCTTATGCCTTGGTGGGCGAAGCGAATGAAATGCCGGCATTTGAAACTGCGCAAGGACGTAAAACGCCAGTTGAGATTTCTGCGGAAATTTTAAAGCAGCTTAAAGAACGTGCTGAAGCCAGCTTAAAAAATGAGATTAATGGTGCCGTGATTACGGTTCCTGCATACTTTGATGAAGCACAACGCCAGGCAACACGTGATGCCGCGCAACTGGCCGGTTTAAACGTTCTGCGTTTATTGAATGAACCAACAGCTGCTGCGGTGGCTTATGGATTGGATCAGGAAACCAACTTGAGCACAGATCGCAACTATGTGATTTATGACTTGGGCGGCGGTACCTTTGACGTATCCATTCTGCGTTTCTCTCAAGGTGTGTTCGAAGTATTAGCGACTGGTGGCCATACCGCTCTGGGTGGTGACGATCTGGATCGTCTGATTTTAAAATGGGCTAAAAAACAGCTTAATATCGAAACCCTAGATGATGCTGAATATGCGCATTTCATTACTGCTGCGCGTAAAGCTAAAGAAGCATTATCTGATGCAGACTCAGTTGAATTAAAGCTGCTTGATCAAAGCCTGACTTTAGATCGCCCGACTTTTGAAGAAATCATCAAGGTTGCTTTGGATAAAACCATCAGCGTTTGTAAGCGTGTCATGCGTGATGCCAAGCTGGAACTTGATGATATTCAGAATGTGGTGCTTGTAGGTGGTTCTACCCGCTCGTACGCCGTGCAAAAAGCAGTACGTGATGTGTTTAACCAAGAGCCTCTATGCACCATTAACCCGGATGAAGTGGTTGCGATTGGTGCTTCAATTACAGCGAATCAGCTCATTGGTAACAGCAAAGATGGATCATTATTATTAGATGTGACTCCACTTTCTCTTGGTCTGGAAACCATGGGCGGTCTGGTTGAACGTCTGATTTCACGCAATACTGCGATCCCAGTCGCACGTCGCCAGGAATTTACGACGTATCAGGATGGCCAAACCGCTATGCTGATTCATGTGGTACAAGGTGAACGTGATCTGGTAGAACATTGCCGTAGCTTAGGCCGTTTTGTCCTGCATGGTATTCCTCCAATGACTGCAGGTCAGGCACGTATTGAAGTAACTTTCCAAGTGGATGCAGATGGCTTGTTGACCGTTTCTGCTAAAGAAATGACTTCAGGTGTGACTGCACAAATCGATATCAAACCATCTTATGGCTTGTCGAGTGAAGATACTGAACGTCTGCTGTTAGAAGGTTATCAGTTTGCTGAAGAAGATAAGAATCTTCGTCATTTGCAGGAAACCAAGGTGGAAGCACAACGTGAACTTGAAGCACTGGTTCAGGCATTGAAAGTAGATGCTCAATTGATGAATGAACAGCAATTGGCAGAACTGACTGCTGCGCAAGCACGACTTGAGTCCGAGCTACAGGGTACAGATATCAAAGCCATTGAATCTGCAGTAGAACAGCTTAAAATACATAGTGATGCATTTGCTGCTCTGCGCATGAATCAACATATTGATGCTGCCCTTAAAGGCACTAAACTCGACGATTGGTCAAACTCAAACTAATTTAAGGTAAAGACTATGCCACGTATTAAAGTTCTTCCACATGCGCAAATTTGCCCTGAAGGCGCTGAGTTTGAAGTTGAACAAGATGCCAATCTATGTGAAAGCATGCTGAAAAACGGAATCAAGATTGAACATGCGTGTGATATGTCATGTGCATGTACCACTTGCCACGTAATTGTTCGTCGCGGTTTCGACAGCCTTGAAGAAATGAATGATGTCGAAGCTGATCTGCTCGATCGTGCTTGGGGTTTAGAGCCTGATTCCCGTCTGTCTTGCCAAGTGAAGATTGTGGATGAAGATCTGGAAGTTGAAATTCCAAAATATACCATTAATCATGCTTCAGAAAATCACTAAGATTCTGAAATCAAAAAACCACGCTTAGGCGTGGTTTTTTTATGGTCTTTATCATTTATTTAAATCATAAAAATTAGATGACTTTTGATTGTTCAGCTGCTCGAAATGCTTCTTCAGCAGATAAAGGTTCAATCACTTCATCTTCAAGTTTTAATTTCACAATTCCTTGAGAGTTGGTCAGTTGCTGCTGGGTTTGAATGCGTTTAATCATTTTTTCTAGCACATGCAACAACTCTGGATAATCATAGTTTTGTACTTCATCCAGATTTAGCAGTAAATGAAAGCCTTTATACTCATAATCAAACCAGCGCTGATATTCAACTTTCTGGAAGGCATATTTTTCCATCACTTGCCAAGTGCGAACCGGTGCCTTAATCCCTTTCAGGAAAATTGGCTTTTTAGGTGCACATAGATAGTCATTTTTGATCAGGTTATGGGTATCTTCAGAAATCAGGATTTCATCAACTTCCGCAGCACTTTGTAAGCGTGCAGCCAAATTAGCATCACGACCAACAATGGTATAGGCCATACGGTGATTGGCACCATAGTTCCCCACGTGACAATAACCGGTCGAAATCCCCATACGGATATGTAATGGCGGATAACCCATTTTAATCCAGCGTTCGCGTAGTAATTTCATTTGCTGACGCATTGAAATCGCCATTTCCAGACAATTTTTAGCATCCTGCTCTACACCATCAGAGTGCGGATCGCCAAAGAAGATCAGGATGGCATCCCCCATGAACTTATCGACCGTTGCTTCATATTTCTTGGCGATTTCAGTCATATGGCTTAAATAGTCATTCAACAGGAAAGCCAAATCATCCGGAATCAGAGTTTCAGAAAGCTCTGTAAATCCCTGAATATCCGAAAAGAAAATCGTGAGTTTTTTACGTTTGTATTCGATCTTAGCTTCAGACTCGCCTTTCATGATGGATTGCCATAACTGCACTGGCGCATAACGGCTGAGCTGGTTAGCAAATTCCATATAACGGTTCATCTGGTCAAAATAATGATTTTTCTTTTGGGTCATATATTGCATACGACCGCTTTGATAGAAATTTCCGACACCAAAATAAGTAATCAAACAGATGAAACCTAGTACGGTGAGTTCGGTACTGGTGGGACTGAAATAGCTGGTAAACCCAAAAATGCCAATGGTAGACAGATAAAAGATCATGGTGCCAATCAGGCCAGCCAGTGACACCATCATGAATGAAATCTTGTTATTAATGGCGGTATACAGCAATGTAACTACTGCCAGTAGAGACAACACCAGATCCAGATGCACAGCTGCAAGTACAACCGATACGATAATCACATCTAGAACAAAGAAGAAATTACGTTTTAAATTATAGTCATATTTATAAATCATCCACCGGGATAATTTCGGTGTGATCACCAAAACCAGTGCCAGAAATAACGGAACAAAAATCTGGTAATTGGTGTCCGGTTCCGTGTAGTGATAGACGATCAGAACCAGAGACAGCATGATATATCCCATCATCCGATGGAAATATTCAAACTGTTTTGGTTCCTGATGAATCCAGTCGTCTAATTGCACTCAATTACTCTCTTAAAGTCCAAAATCCTGAATGGACCATAAAATGTATGTCAACGCTTAGTCCATACGCCAGTCAAATGGCATATCCCCTTGACCGCGTAAAGCCAGCATCAAGGTTTGACGCATATGTGCCAATACTTCACTGCTATAAGGAACTGCTGGAGTGCCCCATACCGGCTTAGGCCATGCCACATCATTTTGATAACGAACCACATGATGAAAATGCAGTTGCGGCACCATATTGCCCAAAGCTGCGACATTCATTTTGTCGGCACGGAATACACGCGCTAACTGGCTAGATAACCAGCTTGATTCACGTAAAAACTGCTCTTGGTCAGCTTGGCTCAATTCATATAATTCGGTAATGCCTGGTACACGCGGAACCAGAATCAACCACGGAAATTGCATATCATTCATCAAACGACATGTTGATAAAGGAAAGTCGCCTACAAAAAACGTATCTTGAGCAAGTTGTGGATGCAAACTAAACATATCTTTATAAATGATGCAAAATTAGAATGATGGCTAATACTACCATATACAATTGCGGCTGAGTATTGTAAGCGGGTGCTTTAGGGCAATTTTGTATGAATTGTGAAGGACAAAACGGCAAACTATTAGCTTAAATAATTTCATATGAAAACAAGCTGATATTCACACTATATTTATAAAAATGAAATATAGCGTGAATATTCATATTCTATAAAATCTAAAACTATTAATTTAGCTCTTTTAATAGGCTATCCAGTAAATCACTGATGAACTGGATTCGTTTCTGATAGTCTTCCAGCATTACCATCACTTTTAATCGCTGGCCGCCTTCCATCCTGAAATAGGTCGGATGTTTCTGCATCATCTGGATAATACTCATGGCCTGAACTGGCGTATCTGGTGCAAATTCGATATGGCCGCCCTGCCCACCAATGTCAATTTTGGTGATGCCCAATAGCTCGGCTTTAAGACGTAGCTGATGCACAGCAAATAACTGTTTCACCGGTTGCGGCGGAATGCCAAAACGGTCAATCAGTTCCATACGGATATTATCGAGTTTTTCCTGAGTATCGGTATTACTGATGCGTTTATAGAACAGCAAGCGCTGATGTACATCACCCAGATAATCGTCCGGAATCAAGGCTGGCATATGCAGGTTGATTTCTGCAGTTAAAGACAGTGGCGCATCATAATTCGGCGTTTTACCTTTTTGAATGGCTTTAGTCGCTTTTTCTAGCATTTCCATATACAGGCTATAACCGATCGCCTGCATCGAACCACTTTGCTGCTCGCCTAAAAGTTCACCTGCACCGCGAATTTCCAGATCTTCGGTGGCCAGCATAAAGCCTGCACCCAAAGTCGAGGCACGTTGAATCGCTTCCAGACGTTTTTCTGCATCGCCTTTTAAGCCTTTGATCGATGGAACCAAGAGATAAGCATAAGCCTGGTGATGAGAACGACCAACACGCCCCCGCAACTGGTGTAACTGTGCAAGACCAAGCTTATCTGCCCGCTCAATAATAATGGTATTGGCATTCGGCACATCAATCCCGGTCTCAATAATGGTCGAGCACACCAGGACATTGTATTCCTTGTGGTAGAACTGTTGCATTACCTGCTCCAGCTCACGTTCACGCATCTGACCATGTGCCACAATGACACGCGCTTCAGGCACCAGATTCCGGATATTTTCTGCAGCACGGTCAATGGTATCGACTTCATTATGCAGGAAATAGACCTGACCACCACGCAGTAATTCACGCAGAATCGCCTCTCGAATGGTGTCGCTGGTATGTTCCTGCACAAAAGTTTTTACAGCCAGACGGCGTGCTGGTGGAGTCGCGATAATCGACAGATCACGCATTCCACTAAAGGCCATATTCAGGGTACGTGGAATTGGCGTTGCTGTTAGGGTCAGCATATCCACATCGGCACGCAGGGCCTTAATACGTTCTTTATCACGCACCCCGAAACGATGTTCTTCATCAACAATCATCAGCCCCAGATTATGGAACTGGACATTTTCCTGTAAAAGCTTATGGGTGCCGATAACAATATCGACTTTGCCATCCGCTAAATCCTCAATCGTTTTGGTATGCGCTTTAGATGAACCGAAACGGGAAAGCACCTCAATCCGAACTGGCCAGTCCGCAAAACGGTCTTTAAAAGATTCATAATGCTGTTGTGCCAGCAAAGTAGTGGGTACTAATACCGCAACCTGGCGATTATTTTGTACCGCGACAAAGGCTGCACGCATGGCGACTTCAGTCTTACCAAAGCCAACATCACCACAGACCAGTCGGTCCATTGGTTTGGCCAGTTGCATATCATATAGCGTGGCTTCAATCGCATTGGCCTGATCTGGTGTTTCTTCATAGGCAAAGCCGCTAGCAAACTGCATATACAGACTTTGATCAACCTCAAAACTGATGCCCGGCTTAGAAGAACGACGTGCCTGAATATGTAATAACTCGGCTGCGACATCATGAATCTGTTCCAAAGCCTTACGTTTGGCTTTATTCCAGGCATCCGTACCCAGTTTATGTAAAGGTGCCAGATCTGGATCGCCACCACTATAGCGGCTGATCAGATGCAGGTTAGTCACCGGCACATAGACTTTGGCACCTTCTGCATAATCCAGTTGCAGAAATTCATGATCTTGATCATCGATACTTAAAGTAATTAAGCCTGCATAACGTCCTACACCATAATCAATGTGTACCACTGGTGCACCAATGCTTAGCTCGGTCAGACTGCGGATCAGGAATTCTTCTGATACTTCCTGCTGACGCTTGCGACGACGTTGGACCACACGATGTTCGTAAAGCTGATTTTCCGAGATCACACTGATCCGATTTGTCAGAACAAGACCACGTTCCAATGGTGCACTGGTAATCGCAATCGCATGCAGAGAATCGACAAAAGCATCAAAGTTTTCTACGGTCAGAATATCGCCCAGACTTGGACGCAGCGCATCTTTTAAGGTTTCACGCCGACCGGCACTTTCAGCGACCAGTAAAACCGGATGATTGGCCGCATCAATATATTTTTTGACTTCGGTAAAGGGCTTTTCACGTTTTGGATCAACAGGCAAGCGTGGTGGTAACTGGGTATCCAGATTAATCACGCCGGCTTTCTCATCAAAAGCTTCTTGTGCCGCAATGATGCGACTAAACTGATTTAGCTGTTCTAAAAGCTGATTGGTCGGACAGAACAGTGCTTCAGGCGGCAGAATCGGCTGATCAATATTATGGCGGCGATCTTCATAACGGCGAGTTACGTCCTGCCAGAACTGTTCTAAACTCTGCTCCAGCGCCTTATCTGTAATGACAATGCCATTCTTGGGTAAATACGAAATTAAGGTACTTTGCCCTTGCATCGCTTCATGACTAAAGAATAAAGGCAGATAAAACTCAATTCCCGGTGAAGCAATGCCATCCATTACATCCTGATAAATTGGATTTTTCTTTGGATTAGCTGTGGGGAAAAATTCTGCATAACGGTCACGGAAAGTAGCACGACCCTCCTTCAGTGGAAATTCTTGTGCAGGTAATACGGTAAATTGTTCTAGAGTTTGCGTAGTACGTTGCGTTTCCGGATCAAAAAATTTCAGGGTTTCAATTTCATCATCGAACAGGTCAATCCGGATTGGTGCATCCTGACCTGAAGCATATATATCGATAATGCTACCGCGAACTGCAAATTCACCATGGTCATAAACGGTGTCGACCAGATGATAACCAGCCTGAATCAGTTTTTTCTTTTGCTGTTCCAGATCCAGCTTTTGCCCGACTCGAATATCGAAGTGTTCACCCAGCACCCATGAAGTAGGTGCAACACGCTGTGCCAATGTAGAAGCTGCCAGCAACAATACGCCGCTTTGGGGCATGTTAGATAAAATTGCCAGACGTTCAGAGACGATATCCTGATGCGGTGACAGACGGTCATAAGGCAAAATTTCCCAGTCTGGAAATATGGTCGGTTTAATCCCATAAAATTCCAGTTCACTTTCCAGTTGACCCAAATGCTGGTTATTACGCGCAACAATAACAAATAGACGCGATCGTTGCTGCTTGATAATTTCTTTCAGCAATAATGCAGTAGACGAGCCTTGCAGATTGCCTAACCAGCGTTTCTCGCCTGCCTTGAGCTTTGTTAAATTAAGTTGGGAAATTTCTTGTTGGAACATGTATATAGCTTTAAAGTCTAAACAACATGAAGCTTATACTATCACGATGATCTGGTGCTATTTCGTTATTTTTATGCAGTCGTTACAGATTGACTGCATAGGATAAAATCAGCCTATGATTCAGTTATTTTTTATCACGTAAAAAGTTACGATAATAGTCATTCAACTTTTTCACAATTGCTTTGAATTGCAGCAGGTTTTCTTCAGTATTTCCTAATCTTGCATTAAAACGCTGATTGGCAATTTCCAGATCAATTTTTTCATTAATGATCATTGCAGTTGAATATAGCGCTTTTAAATCATCAAAAGTTTTCATGCGTCGGTTAGACAAATATTCCAGCCGCTCGCCCAGCTCCTCATTTAAATTAATCCCATCCACAATATAGCCGATCCCTTCTACATATTGGATATGATTCTCTTCCAGAAAAATCTGAGCCGGATCAGGTTTATTTGATTTAAATAAGTTGCTGATTTTATCAAACATGCTATGCACTCAATTCATTGTGTCATCGATATAGTCTAGATGAAAATGCCCCAAACCCACAGACGGGATTTGAGGCAAATGGTTAAAATCAGCACGAATCTATATTCGGGTCATCCTTAAACTTTCAGGATACCTGTTCCCATTGATTCATCATTGGGACTTCTGAAACCAGATTTTCAAAGGCAAAAATTTCATCCAGCTGAATTTCACTTAACAAACCCAGTTCCAGCACCACTTCGGGTACAGTTTTATTTTCACGAATACATTGCTTGCCAATTTCATCACAAGTGGCATGACCTAAAAGTGGTTCCAGTAAGGTGATAATCCCGATACTGCGCATCACTGCATTTAAACAGTTCTGTTCATTGGCCTGAATCCCGGCAATACATTTTTGTTGTAGGGTCTGCATACCTTGAGTTAATAATTGGATGGATTCATTTAAGGATACTGCAATGACCGGCTCCATAACATTAAGCTGTAATTGCCCTGCTTCTGCTGCCATTGTCACAGTCAGGTCATTACCAATCACACGAAACGCAATCTGATTGACTACTTCTGGAATAACCGGATTGACCTTAGCTGGCATGATAGAAGAACCCGCCTGTAATTCTGGCAAACGGATTTCCGCTAGACCGGTACGCGGGCCAGAACTTAAAAGACGCAAGTCATTACAGATTTTGGACAACTTAACAGCCAGACGTTTCAGACTACTGGACAGAATAATAAACACGCCACAATCGCTGGTCGCTTCGACATAATCTTCCGCGCCTTTTAAAGGTAGGCCAGTAATTTTCGTTAAAGTTTGTACTGCATGTTTGGCATAACCATCTGGAGTATTCACGCCGGTTCCAATGGCGGTTGCACCCAAATTTACTTCCAGCAATAACTGACGCATTTGCTCAATCAGCTTCAGGTCTTCTTTTAATAAGGTTGCGAAAGCACGGAATTCCTGTTCCAGGGTCATTGGAACCGCATCCTGTAACTGGGTACGCCCCATCTTGATCACATACTGAAACTCTGATGCCTTGCTATATAAAGTATCAATCAACGATTTTTGTACATGAAGCAGTTCATCCAGACGTGTATAAGTCGCTAGACGTAGTGCCGTGGGATAGACATCATTGGTTGATTGTGAAGTATTCACATGATCATTTGGATGCAGGATATGGTAATCGCCTTTACGATGCCCGAGCAATTCTAGCGCCCGATTTGCAATAACCTCATTCGCATTCATATTGATAGAAGTACCAGCTCCACCCTGATAAGGATCAAGCGGAAATGCCTCCTGCCAGTCCTGAGGTTGATGAATCAATTCATCACAGGCTTGTTGAATAGCACTACTTTGTTGTTCTGATATTTTCTGAAAATGTAAATTCGTTTGTGCTGCTGCTTTTTTAACTTGCGCCAATGCGCGAATAAAGTGTGCTTGCTGACCTACTGCCAGACCTGAGATCTGAAAATTCTCAATCGCACGCAAGGTATGAATACCATAATAGCTGTGCTGGGGAATTTGTTTTTTCCCCAATAAATCCTGTTCAATTCGACTTGATTCTATTTGCAACATATTGTCCATGTCATATTACTCTTAGCAATGATGCACCATTCAGAATGGCATTCATTCACTATGAAGAGAGGCCCTAAAAACAAATAGAAGTGATTTAAGCTGGATTTGAAACAAAATATGTCTAATTCGAGATTGTTGTTATTTTTGTAAAATTGTGTAATTAAAATACAAAAGTTCAATGAATTTAACTGTTTATTAAAATTATTTATTTTTATTCAAAACCATGTGTAACTTTGTATTTTATAACCCTCTACTAATTCTTCATTTATATGAGAAAATTCTTAATTTACATAAAATATACACAAAAGCTGCTCAACTGTTACAGAGTGTAATTTTTAAACCATGTTTGAATCACTGCCCTGTGAATGCAGTTCAAAAATCATCCCGGATGATGATGTTCAAAATTTAAGGATACTCTGCCTATGAGCTCGCTTAACCCAACACTGATTAATTTTATGTTTTATATCGTCGCCATGATTGGGATCGGTTTATATGCCTATCGTGCGACGTCCAATTTTGATGAATATATTCTGGGTGGGCGAAGTCTGGGCAGTGTAGTAACTGCGCTTTCCGCAGGTGCATCCGACATGAGTGGCTGGCTGCTGATGGGCTTACCCGGAGCCATCTATTTTTCCGGTCTGTCAGAAGTCTGGATTGCGATTGGCCTGATTATTGGCGCCTGGCTGAACTGGTTACTGGTAGCTGGCCGTCTGCGTGCCCATACTGAATTTCAGAACAATGCTCTGACCCTGCCTGATTATTTCACCAGCCGTTTTGCGGATAAGAAACGAATCTTACGCTTACTATCAGCCATTGTGATTCTGGTGTTCTTTGCAATTTACTGTGCTTCCGGCATGGTCGCAGGTGCGCGTCTGTTCGAAAGCCTGTTTGGCTGGGATTACACGACAGCACTTTGGCTCGGTGCAGTGGCCACGATTCTGTATGTGTGTATTGGCGGCTTCCTGGCAATCAGTTGGACCGATACCTTTCAGGCTGGCTTAATGATCTTTGCGTTGCTTATTACACCCATCATTACCTATCTGGCATTGGGTGATAACGCTCAACAGGTGGGCACCCTACTGGAAACTGCCCGTCCACATGCATCCAATATGCTGGAAGGCCTAAGTTTTGTCGCGATTATTTCTAGCTTGGCTTGGGGCTTAGGCTATTTTGGTCAGCCACATATTTTGGTGCGCTTTATGGCGGCAGATTCGGTCAAAACTATTCCTGCTGCACGCCGGATCGGCATGACCTGGATGATTCTGTGTCTGGTGGGTGCAATGTCGGCGGGCTATATCGGGATTGCTTATTTTGCAGCAAATCCTGACCTTCCTGCTGCTGCAATCGTCAACCAGAATCCTGAAACCGTGTTTATGGAATTGACCAAAATCCTGTTTAACCCTTGGATTGCAGGCATCATATTAGCGGCAATTCTGGCTGCGATTATGAGTACATTGAGCTGCCAGTTACTGGTCTGCTCGACTACCCTGACTGAAGATTTATATAAAGGTTTCCTACGTAAAAATGCTTCGCAAAAAGAACTGATCTGGGTCGGTCGTGGCATGGTGATTGTGATTGCCTTGATTGCAATTTCATTGGCCATCAATCCAAACAGTAAAGTTCTGGGTCTGGTGGCTTATGCTTGGGCTGGCTTTGGTGCTGCCTTTGGTCCACTGATCATTTTCTCATTGTTCTGGAAACGCATGACCCTCAACGGCGCGATTGTCGGAATGGTAGTTGGTGCCGTAACTGTAATTGCCTGGAAAAATTATATGGGTGATACCGGTCTGTACGAGATTATCCCCGGCTTTATTCTGGCAGCGCTGAGTATCGTGATTGTGAGTCTATTGGATAAAGCGCCAAGTCATGATATTGTTAATCGTTTTGAACTGGCAAAAGCCGAATATCAAAAAGAAATGGCTGAAATGAATAAATAATTTTTCTATTTCAAAAATAAAAGGGACTTTATGTCCCTTTTGTTTTGTCTGAATTTATACCTTAGCTTTAGCCGGCATTTTCAACTTGATCTGCTGGGTTTCCTTGATCACTTCCATGACCGGATAACTACGGGTTTCCTTTACCCCCGGTAATTGCCACAAAATATCACCGGAGATTTTGCGGAATTCATCCATATTGGCACAGCGAATTTTCACTACAAAATCAAAGCCACCACTAATCATATGACATTCCACGATATCGGGAATATGCTGTACCGCCTCGGAAAATTCTTCCAACACATTCGGTGTGGTTTTATCCAGCAGAATTTCGACAAAGACCACAAAACCGTTATTCAGCATAATTGGATTAAGTCGCGCTTCATAACCGAGAATAAATCCCTCCTTAGTCAGTTTTTGTACACGCGCCAGTACCGCAGTTGGTGAAAGATTCACCATCTCTGCCAGTTTAATATTGGAAATTTTCGATTCAGACTGCAGCAAATCAAGGATGCGAATATCTATTCGGTCAAGGCTTAAATATGGGCTATTCATTAGAATTATTCTCTAAAAATGATACAAACTATAGTGAGATATTCGTCAATTATTTTGGGATTATAGATTAAAACTCATTCAACTCAAAGAACCGATTGACGCAGTACAGGAAGTCACTATGTCCACCACAATACGCCCGAATTCGCACTCGAATGCAGTGAAGCAATCGAATTACATTGCTGAATTTAAGGATAAAAACCAATACGAACAGCGCATCAATACCGCATGGCGACGCGCCGAATCCGAATGCGTGGAAACGTTGCTGGAACATAGTGAAATTTCTTCAGAACTGACAGATAAAATTCAGCGCCTGGCGTTTGATCTGGCACATTCCCTGCGCGAGCGTAAAGGCTCAGGCGGTAAAGCCGGTATCGTACAAGGACTGCTTCAGGAATTTTCGCTCTCTTCTCAGGAAGGGATTGCCTTGATGTGTCTGGCAGAAGCCTTACTACGTATTCCAGATACAGCAACCCGTGACTTACTGATCCGCGACAAGATCAATCAGGGCAACTGGAAAGAACATCTCGGCCAAAGCCAACTGATGTTCGTGAATGCTGCAGCCTGGGGTTTGATGCTGACCGGCAAACTGATGGAAACACCACAGCAGAAAAGCTTGTCGAGTTTATTAACCGGTCTTTTAGCACGTAGTGGCCGTGGCATCATCCGTAAAGCGGTGGACGTCGCAATGCGCATGATGGGTGAGCAGTTTGTCACTGGCGAAACCATTGATGAAGCCCTGAAAAATGCAGAACGACTAGAAGATAAAGGTTTCCAATATTCTTATGACATGCTTGGTGAAGCAGCGCTGACCGATCCAGATGCGGAGCGTTATTATCAGGACTATCAAGAGGCCATTCATGCTATCGGCAAGGCATCAACAGATAAGGATGTTTATAACGGTCCCGGTATTTCCATCAAACTGTCTGCACTGCATCCACGTTATCAACGTTCACAAATGGATCGTGTGAATGATGAACTGTATAGCAAAGTTCTGAATCTGGCAGTTCTGGCGAAAAACTATAATATCGGCCTGAATATTGATGCCGAAGAAACTGAGCGTCTGGAAATTTCCTTAGAGCTTTTAGAACGTCTTTGTTTTGAACCTGAACTCAATAACTGGAAAGGCATTGGTTTTGTGATTCAGGCCTACCAGAAACGCTGCTTCTATGTCGTGGATTACATCATTGATCTGGCTAAACGCAGCCAGAAACGCCTGATGATTCGTCTGGTGAAAGGTGCGTATTGGGATAGCGAGATCAAGAAAGCCCAGATCGAAGGTATGTCTGATTATCCGGTATTTACCCGTAAAGTGCATACTGACCTATCCTATATTGCCTGCGCACGTATACTACTGGCAGAGCCGGACTATATTTACCCGCAATTTGCGACACATAATGCGCAGACCGTTGCCACTATCTATCAGCTCGCTAATCCAGAACGTTATTATGCTGGTCAATATGAATTCCAGTGTCTGCATGGCATGGGTGAACCGCTATATGAAAATGTGGTAGGTGATAAAGCGGCTGGAAAACTTGGTGTTCCATGCCGGATCTATGCGCCGGTCGGTAACCATGAAACCCTACTGGCCTATCTGGTTCGTCGCTTGCTAGAAAATGGCGCGAATACTTCTTTCGTCAATCGAATTGCTGACAAGAATTTAAAAGTCGAAGACCTGATTGAGAATCCGCGTCAAACCATTTTAAAAGCAGCTCAACAGGAAAATGCCTTAGGTGCTAAACATCCGCAAATCCCTTATCCAAAAGATTTATACGGTACCTTACGATCAAATTCGTCCGGATTAGATCTGGCTAATGACGCAGACCTGCAAGCCTTAAATGCAGTTGCGACAGACTTGGCGAGTAGCCAATTTCAGGCTGCTGCAATGGGTACTGTTTTCTCAGAAAACGATAGTAGTCATCCAGTACAGATTATCAATCCAGCACAGCATCAGGATGTGGTCGGTACCGTCTATGAAGCTACCACTGAACAGGCAGAAATTGCCCTGACTCAGGCAGTGAATGCACAAAGTTTCTGGAGCAATTTGCCAAAAGATGAACGTGCAGCCTGTCTCAATAAGGCCGCTGATCTGATGCAGCAACGTTTGCTGCCACTGATGGTCTTTCTGTCTCGTGAAGCCGGTAAAACTTATGCCAATTCGATTGCGGAAGTCCGTGAAGCAATTGACTTCCTGCGCTACTATGCTGGCCAGATGCTGGACCTGTCTAATGATGTACATATTCAGCCTTTAGGAACCGTACTCTGCATTAGTCCATGGAATTTCCCGTTAGCGATTTTTACCGGTCAAATTTCTGCAGCACTGGTTGCTGGCAATACTGTCATCGCCAAACCGGCTGAACAGACTCCATTGATTGCAGCACAAGCCGTGCAGATTCTCTGGGAAGCGGGTATTCCGCAGGATGTCCTTCAGCTATTGCCGGGTCGTGGTGAAACCATTGGTGCTCAACTCAGCCAAGATTCACGTATCCAAGGCATCATGTTTACTGGTTCCACTGAAGTCGCCAAGATTTTGCAAAAAACTGTCGCAATACGCCTGAATCAGTTTGGTGAAAGTGTCACTTTAATTGCCGAAACTGGTGGTCAGAATGCCATGATTGTAGATTCATCAGCGCTCACCGAACAGGTGGTGTTAGATGTAGTCAACTCAGCCTTTGACAGTGCCGGTCAACGCTGTTCTGCCCTGCGTGTGCTGTGTGTACAGGAAGACAATCTAAATACTGTACGTAAGATGCTAAAAGGCGCAATGCAGCAATTGCGAGTTGGTAATCCGGTTCTACTCAAAACGGATATCGGCCCAGTGATTGATGCAGAAGCACAGCAAAACATCCAGAAACATATTGATCAGATGCGCAGTAAGGGTCATAAAGTTCATCAACTGATGTTTAATAAGGATACTTCTGATCTGGCGCAAGGGACATTTATTCCACCAACCTTAATTGAGCTGCCAAACCTGAATGATCTGGAACGTGAAGTCTTTGGTCCAGTGCTGCATCTGATCAGCTATAAAGCTGGCGAGCTGCCACAACTACTGGATCAGATCAACAGTAAAGGTTATGGCCTGACCATGGGACTACATACCCGGATCGATGAAACCATGCAAATCGTGATTTCAAAAGCGCATGTCGGGAACTTGTATATCAACCGCAATATTGTCGGTGCTGTGGTGGGTGTACAACCCTTTGGTGGTGAAGGTCTATCAGGCACAGGTCCTAAAGCCGGTGGTCCACTTTATATCTACCGTTTAATGCATCAGGTGTCTGAGAAGAAACTGGCTCAGCCTTATGCAATGCAGTCTGCTCAGGCACCATTTGCAAATCCAGTAATACAGGACTTTAAGGCTTGGGTAAGCAAGACTTTCCCAAGAATTTCGTTGAAGGCTCCAGCTCAGATTGCAACGGGACATAGCTTTAGCCTGCAAGGTCCAACGGGTGAAGAAAACCAGTACATGATCTTGCCGCGTGAGAGTGTGCTCTCTCTAGCAGAAAATGATATGGATCAGATTCAGCAAATCTTGGCGATCTTATCGGTTGGTAGCCGCCCGGCCGTACTCGCAGACAATACTTTTATACTCAAGTATCTGCAAAGCATGCCCGCGAGTGTGGTGAAAGCTATTAAAGTTATCAAAGATATTGAATCAGGTGATTTTGAGGCTGTACTGCATCATGGCGAGACCACTGCATTGATGGATTTGCAGCAACGTATTACAAGACGACAAGGAGCTATTGTAGGTATCACGCATTTAAGCTCTGGAAATTATGAGATTCCAGTGGAGCGTTTCGTGATTGAACATGCAATCAGTATCAATACCGCAGCTGCAGGTGGTAATGCTAGTCTCATGACCATGTCAGGCCTATAAACAGCTTTAGTACTTAAATTATTTTAATCCCTTTCCTCTTATGGTCAAATCTCTCCCCTTTGAAGATTTGGCCTTTTTTTAACAGCTTTTCCAGCCTGTTTCCCTGAATAGCCTTAGGCAGAACAGCAAATTTTTGCTACCATCTTGGCTTTCAAAATATTTGCGATTTTTTACTGCATATGACCTCATCTTATCAGCAACAACTGGATGTCAAAGTTGAACGCATTAGCGCGCAATTTGCCGAATATCAACCACCTGCCCTTGAAGTATTTGAGTCGCCTGAACAGTACTATCGCATGCGTGCTGAATTCCGGATCTGGCATACTGAAGATGACCTGTTCTATGCCATGTTTGAACGTGATCAGAACAATAACAAGAAAGTGATCCGTATTGATGAATTCCCTGTGGCTGACCGCAGTATTAATGACTTAATGCCGCAATTGCTAGAAGCCTTCAAAGCCGATGCAACTCTAGGCCACCGCCTATTTGAAGTCCACTTTCTAGCAACACTAAAAGGTGAAGTACTGGTTTCCCTGATCTATCACCGTAAACTGGATGAAAGCTGGGAACCTGCAGCTAAAGCACTGGCTGAAAAATTGAAGATCAAGCTGATTGGTCGTAGCCGTGGCCAGAAATTTGTCTTGAGCGATGAGTTTGTCGTAGAAGAACTCACTGTATTTGACCGTAAATATCAGTACAAACAGATCGAAAGCAGCTTCACCCAGCCGAATGCGCAAGTCTGCCAGAAAATGCTGGAATGGGCATGTAATGCCGCGCAGCAATCTGACAAAGATCTGTTAGAGCTGTATTGTGGCAATGGTAACTTTACCCTGCCATTGTCTACCCGTTTCCGTCGTGCATTGGCAACTGAATTGGCCAAGTCATCTGTGTATGCGGCTGAATGGAATATCGAGCAGAACGGTATCGACAATATTCAGGTAGCACGTCTATCTGCTGAAGAATTTACGCAAGCTTTTAATGGTGAACGTACTTTCCGCCGTCTGCAAGAAGCCAATATTGACCTGTCAACTTATGACTTCGATACGGTATTCGTCGATCCCCCACGTGCAGGGATCGATGATGAAACACTGAAACTGCTACAGCGCTTTGAACGAATCATCTACATTTCTTGCAATCCGGACACATTACACGACAATCTGAAACAATTGTCCCAAACCCATAAAATTACCAAGTTTGCCTTGTTCGATCAGTTTCCTTATACCCACCATGTAGAGTCAGGCGTACTGCTGGAAAAACGCTAAAAATATTGTTTCAATTTATTTTTTTGTTACATAAATGGAGCTTTTGTTAGCTCCATTTTTATACATAAAATTAGTAACTTATGCATGAATTATCTTGTTTCAATCAAATAATATCGTTCAAAATCTTATCTCCAATCGAAAATTTGAAATACTGACTGCTGCTTTTATCACATAGGTCCTATTGCTTTATTTATTAAATTGGATATATTTCACCCTATGTTAGGTTGTGTATGAAGGCTCTATGAGTTTCTGGCAGAAGTTGTTTTCAGATGAACAACAAAATGAACACAAGAACCAGATTGCTTGTGTTGAAAATGATTGCTCTTGCAAGACAAATGAACAGCTCCTTGAAGCACTGTCTAAAGCAACTGATGAAGATATCATTATCGGAATCAAAAAAGTTCTAGCTTCTCGCGGTTACAGCCGTAAAGAACTCAATGAACTTCAGCACCTGCCGCTGCAATAAGCAGCTTAGGTCTTGATAAAAAGCATTTGCATACGCAAATGCTTTTTTTATATCTATCATTTGGATTTTTGCCTACCCTTCTTTGCTTTTAATCAGGTGGAACCTACTCCTTCTATCTAAACCTAAGTGTCTATATCTTTATTTCTTTTCAAATATGCAGATAAATGACTTTTCATATTTGCTTAGGCTATTTAGACATTATAGTTTAAGATCTGCCTCAATCAGTTCACATACAGCATTTATAAAGTTCGAAAAATTTAAAGATGACTGTCTAGACAACGAATTCTGGATAGAATTGAACCCTAAAACATCGATTAATTCACAAAAAAACAGTACACTTGCTGTTTAAAATACACTTGTTATTAAATGGCTTAATCTTTACATGCAGCGAACTAAACGGTTTCCCATAGGTGCGCATCTTATGGTTAAACATTTCGGTTATACTCATCACGGGATTTATGCCGGGCGTGGTCGTGTCATCCACTATTCCGGTTTTGCACATTTATTTAAAAAGCATCCAATTGAAATCACCTCCATTGAGAAATTCAGCAACGGCAAACCGATTCAGATCCAGTATTATGCCTCAGCAAAATACAAAGGCCGTAAAGTGGTTCGCCGTATGCGTTCCAGAATGCATGAAAATAACTATCACCTGATTATCAATAATTGTGAACATCTCTGTACCTGGGCAATCACTGGTGTAGAAAGCAGCCCACAAGTCATTCAGATGATGAATCGCCTGACGACGATCGGTTATATCAGCTCCATGATGAGCTTTATGAATAGCCTTTTCCTGACCTTGACGACCACCTGTTTCGCTCTAGCTCTCTATATCAAGAAAAAGCTACGTGACAAGGCCAAACAACGTTTAGAGCAATATCGTGAGCTACATGAGCAGGTTAAAAACAATAGCCCAGATCTTGGCAATCATTTAAAACATCGCTAGGGTCATAGTTTCTTGCTTTTAAAATTTTTAAGCCAGCCACTCAAAAATAATTTAAAAATAAGATGATTTTCATTTAATTTATTTAATGATTAGCTTTTCAATAAAATCAGTTTAAACCTAAGTTAAATAAGCTTTTTTAGCTTTAATCGCTTCAGGTAATTCTTGTCCTAAAGAACTCAGGGTTTCACGTTCGATCAGTCTCACAATAGAGTCTAAAGGCAGATCATTATCCTGAAATCCAAAAGGCTCTTCCAGTTCCGCACTCAGTTCATCTAACCCTAACAGCATATAGGCAATCAGGCCGACTAGAATCGGAGTCCATAAACCAAGACTGGCTTCCAGACTAAATGGCAGGATAAAACAGAAAGAATAAACAGCACGATGCAACAGCACCGAATAGGAAAATGGTAACGGCGTCGACAGGATCCGGTCACAACCCGCCTGTATATCGCCTAAAGCCACTGTATGCTGATTCAGATTGTTATAAATAATGTCTGTAATCTTGCCTTGTTTATAGAGCAGAACCAAATCTTTCTGGATTTGTTCCAGTACCCATTGTGATGCATTGATATGCGTGGGCAATTGATCAAATGCAGCAACTTCAAAATTAGTGTGGGCCTGGTAATGCTGAATACTTTGCTGCTTCTGTCTCAAACGGTCACGTAATAAATGAGTAAACAGCATCATTCGATACAACAGGATTTCACGTGACTGATCATCAAGGACATAGCTATCACGGCATAAATGACGTGTCGTAGCAATCAGCGCTCCCCACAGCTTGCGCCCTTCCCACCAACGGTCATAACAGGCGGTGTTACGAAAGCTGAGAAAAATCGACAGAATCACCCCGAAGATGGTAAAGCCTATGGCCGGCACTGCAGGAAAGCTAAAAAAATGCGCCTGACGCAGATAGACCAGCAAGCCTGAAAGAAAAATTACCAGCCCCAAGGCAGGCAGAACTTTAGGCAAAATTGTGCCATGCCATGCAAACAGCAGACTAAAGCTATTACTTTTATCACGAACAATCATTCATTCTTTCCTACCAGGATTGAAAAAGCCCAACCGGAGTTGGGCTTTTTAGGGATTTAGCTTAAATTATTTGCCAGGTTTAAAGCTGTCTTTCAAATCTAGAATACGGTTGAACACTGGTTTGTCGCTTGAATGATCATATTGATCCGCTACGAAATAGCCTTCACGTTCAAACTGGAAACGATCTTCCGGTTTTGCCTCAGCCAGCGCAGGCTCAATAACTGCTTGAACCACTTTCAATGATTCAGGGTTCAGATTCGCCAGGAAGTCATCACCAGTTTCTGGATCAGATTCAGTGAACAGACGATCGTAAATGCGAACTTCGGCAGGAATACCTTTGGTTGCAGATACCCAGTGAACTACACCTTTTACTTTACGGCCTTCAGGATTTTTACCTAAAGTTTCAGGATCGATTGAGCATTTCAATTCAACCACTTCACCGTTCGCATCTTTAATCACTTCATCACATTTGATGACATAAGCATGACGAAGACGCACTTCACCACCCGGGATTAGGCGTTTGAAGCCTTTAGGTGGCTCTTCTTCAAAGTCTTTATGGTCGATATAGATTTCTGAAGTGAGCGGAATAATACGTTCGCCCATATCTACGTTTGGATGACGTGAATGAGTCAGATCCATATCCGCTGGCAAATTGGTTAAAGTCACTTTCAGTGGATTCAATACTGCCATACCGCGAGCTGCAGTATTTTCTAAAGATTGACGGATGCAATATTCAAGCATTGCTACATCAACGATACTGCCATCGACTTTAGATACTCCTACACGCTTACAGAAATCACGCAGACCTTCAGGCGTGAAACCACGACGGCGCATACCGACAACAGTCGGCATACGTGGATCATCCCACCCGTTAACATAACCGCCTTCAACCAGCTTGCGCAGCTTACGTTTAGAAGTGATGGTGTAATCAACATTCAGACGGCTAGATTCGTACTGACGTGGAACTGATGGCGATTTAACTTTTTCCACCACCCAGTCATAGAATGGACGGTGATCCTGGAATTCCAGTGTACAAAGTGAGTGCGTAATGCCTTCAATCGCATCTGATAATGGATGCGCATAGTCGTACATTGGATAAATTTTCCATTTATCGCCAGTCTGGTGATGTGCAGAATGCAGAATACGATACAGGATTGGATCACGCATATGCACATTTGGCGAGTTCATATCTATCTTGGCACGCAATACCGCTTCGCCTTCAGCATATTCACCAGTGCGCATTTTCTCGAAACGCTCAAGGTTTTCTTCCACAGTCGCATCGCGTTGTGGCGAGTTTTTACCTGGCTCTACAAAGTTACCGCGGTTCAGCTTGATCTCTTCCGGAGTTTGCAGATCCACATAGGCATCGCCCTGTTCAATCAGTTGAATTGCCCATGCATATAACTGATCAAAATAGCTTGATGCATAGCGTGGCTCACCATTCCACTGAAAGCCCAGCCATTTCACATCATTGGCAATACCATCCACATATTCCTGCTCTTCTGCATCTGGGTTGGTATCATCAAAACGCAGGTTGCACAGGCCACCAAATTCTTCAGCAATACCAAAGTTCAGGCAGATTGCTTTTACATGACCAATATGCAAATAACCATTTGGTTCAGGCGGGAAACGGGTGACCACTTGCTGGGTACGGCCAGCTGCTAGATCGTCAGTAATCACCTGACGTACAAAGTCTAAGCCTGGTTGTTGTTCCTGCTGCTGCGCTGAATCGACTGCATTCTTATTTTGGGTCGGGTTGTCGGGCAGAGACGTCACAACATCATTTGGCTTCATGATTAATCATTCACTTCTAAAGTTAAAAAGGGATTAATGAATATGCAGTAGCTCACGCGGTCTAACTGTATTCACTAAATAAAGGTTCTTTAGTTTAACTATAGGTGAATGATCTCTCAACCGTTAACTTAGGTATTTGATTTCAATTCGTTCATTTTCAAATTGGAAAATACAATAGCTTACCAAATCGTAAAATATCCGCTTTTGACTGAGCCAGCAGATCAGTGCATGCTCTTAGGGTCAGACAAGCTTTATGAAGACGCATGATCTAGAAGAAATGACTTTGTAAATCAATGCATAAATAAGATACGATTTTTATGTTTTTAACAAAGAAAATTATGTTTTTGCTTGCCTTGTCGATTGTAGTTTGCTTATGCTTCCTTCATTCAGAAAAAACCATGGCATTAGTCCATGATTAGGAGATTACACAATGAGTTTTCCTCAAGTCGAATTAAACACCAATAAAGGTCGTATTGTTCTTGAATTAAACGCTGAAAAAGCACCTAAAACAGTAGCTAACTTCTTGCAATATGTACGTGACGGTTTTTATGACGGCGTAATTTTCCACCGCGTTATTGATGGTTTCATGATCCAGGGCGGCGGCATGGATGAAAACTTCAAAGAAAAAGCAACACGTGATGCGATTGAAAACGAAGCTGACAACGGTTTAAGCAACGATGTAGGCACCATTGCAATGGCACGTACTCAAGCACCTCACTCTGCTTCTGCTCAGTTCTTCATTAACGTGAAAAACAACTCTTTCCTTAACCACACTGGTAAAACTGCACAAGGTTGGGGTTATGCCGTATTTGGTAAAGTAGTTGAAGGCATGGACGTTGTTGATGCAATCAAAGGCGTTCGCACTGGTAACCGTGGCTACCACGCTGACGTTCCTCTAGAGAACGTTGTGATCGAATCTGCAAAAATCATTTCTGAGTAATTTTAAATCCTCCCTAACCCTCCTTTAATAAAGGAGGGAACCACCATTTTTAAAGATGGTTTTTCTCCTCCCTGAGTAAGTTTTAAAGCACTGCTTTTAAAACGAAACGCAAGAAAGGGAGGTCGGGAGGGATTAAAAAATAAGGAAAAGATTCGTGACCTATCTGTTTATCTCAGATTTACATTTGTCACCTGATCACCCTCGACTCGTTCGGGGGTTTTTAGATTTATTGGCAGCTTATCAGCATAAAAATACCCAACTGTATATTTTGGGCGACTGGTTCAATGCCTGGATTGGAGATGACTACACTGCTCCCTGGCTGGATGAAATCGTCAGTGCTTTAAAACAGTTTAACCAGGCCGGCAATCAGATCTATTTTCTCATCGGTAACCGTGACTTTGCCTTAGGCCAAGATTTTCTGAATCAATTTTCCGGACAGCTTTTACCTGAAATGACCAGTTTAAATATCGGTTCGATCCGATACCGGATCGAACATGGCGATGCACTCTGTACCGATGATGTGTCCTATCAACGTTTCAGAAAAATCATCCGTCATCCCTGGATGTTAGGTTTTTTAAGAAAAATGCCTCTTAGCTTTCGAGCCAGACTCGCCAACGGTTTCCGCAAGAAAAGCCATGAAGCACAGCAATTGAAAAGCTATGAGGTTATGGATGTAAACCCATCTGCGGTAGAAGCAGCACTCAAAGAAGCAGATGTGCTGATTCATGGACATACTCACCGCGCTGCAATCCATGATGTAAATGGTAAAAAAAGAATTGTTTTAGGAGATTGGAAAGCTGATTATGCTGAGATTTTAGAGCTGGGCAGCTCGGATATTGATATTCATAACATTCAGCTAAAAATCTGGTATTACCCATAAAAAAAGCAACTGCGAGTAGTTGCTTTTTATATTTTATTTAACTTAAACGGTATAACTGGTTAAAACCAGTATAGAAACTTTTACCATCCAGATTAAATGGATATTGTTCACCATTTTCAAGTTCAATCATCTTGCCCACATTGACCATAATCATACCATTGATGGTATTTTGCTGACGTTGCATTGGTACAACTTTGACTTGAATTTCACAACCATTAATGGCGGTCGCGATAGACCATGTATTTAAATTTTTCAAAATATTCACTCATAATATGAGCTTTTTGTGATTAAACAAGGAGAGCTATAGACTAAAAATAAATCTTATTTCTGGGTTTGCTAGAGTTTTTTTAACAGGAAAACCTGTCTTTCGTGTATCACAATCAGCTAAAAATAAACCAGCGAAAACAGTATTCGCTTTAAAGTAATTATCTTATAACTCTTTTTTGACCAAATAGCAAAATTACATTGTAATGACATATGTCAAGAGTAGTATTTTTCAGATGCTTTTTCGCCTATCTGAATGTCCAGTAAAGAAGTATTTCAACATATAAAACAAACCGATCAACATCATGATACTAAAGCCAGAGATCAAATCACCTGAATCAAGAAAGTTTAAAACTGCCAGATATCCACTAAGCAATGTATAAGTCAGCATTAAAGACGAATAAGATACGTTGCCCTAAATGATAACGTTGTTGTTTTTTTGCTCATGGATCTGTTTTTGCTGCTCAAAAAATATATCAATTTCTTCTGGTTTCATTTTACAATCCCACCCATCTTATTTTTTAAACTACTATAGCTAAAGTAAATAAAAAAGCTCTGACAAATCAGAGCTTTTATAAAATATCTTCTATGTAAGTAATCAATATTGAGAAACCACAATTTACGACTCTCTGATATTTTTATAATCAATAACCGCCTTCTGACTTGATGACTTCAGCATCAGGTTTATATTTCGCCAAAAGTTCACGAAGCGAATTCATCAGAACACTGGTATCAACCCCTACTGCAACGAACTCAGTTCCAAGCGCCAGATATTTCTGGGTAGCTTCATGCTGAGTCGATAAAATCCCAGCAGCCTTACCTGATGCACGAATCCGCTGAATAGCGTCTACTACTGCTTTTTGTACTTCAGGATGGTTCGGATTCCCCTGATAACCCATAGTCGCTGAAAGATCTACCGCCCCAATAAATACACCATCAATCCCCTCAATCTTGAGGATTTCATCCAGATTTTCCAGACCTGTCACCGATTCAATCTGAATTAACAAACAGATATTTTCATGAGCAGTCTGATAATAATTCGGGATACTGTTCCAGCGTGTCGCACGTGCCAGCGCAGCACCCACACCACGAATTCCTTCCGGTGGATAACGGACTGCTTTGACCATTAATTCGGCCTGCTCCACAGTTTCTACCATAGGAATCAATAAGGTCTGTGCGCCAATATCGAGTAACTGCTTGATCAGTTGTACACTGCCGATTGGTGGGCGTACTACAGCTTGAGATGGATAAGCAGCGATACTCTGTAATTGAGAGAGCGTTGTTCTTAAATCGCTTGGGGCATGCTCACCATCAATCAAGAGCCAGTCATAGCCCGCATTTGCCGCAATTTCTGTTCCATACGCGTCAGCCAGTCCGACCCACAAGCCAATTTGCTGCTGCGTCTTTAATTTACGTTTAAAGTAATTGGTATATTGCATCGGCCCACCTATCTTGCATGCTATTGCCTGAAGTTCTTATTAAACTCCTGTTACCAGAAACTGCCAATATACAAAAGCTTGCTTTTTATCTGATTTAACTCTTAGTTTTTCATAAAATTTCACTCAAGATTATATAAATATAAACTTTGCCGATGATGTTTTTATTGTAATAATCTTTTGATCAGAAAAATCTAGATGCCTAAAGCATATTTCTAAACGCCTTATCAAAAGATTGGAGTCCATCAATGGATTTACTCAAGATCGCTCAAACCCGTTATACCACTAAAGCTTATGACCCTAACAAGAAGGTTCCAGCAGAACAATTTGAACGTTTATTAGAAATCTTACGCCTGACGCCATCTTCGATTAACATTCAGCCTTGGCATTTTTTTATTGCCGACAATGATGCCGCTAAACAGCGTATTGCCAAAGCACTAGTTGGAACTTATGCCTACAATGCTCCCAAAGTGCTGGACTCTTCACATACCATTTTATTTTGTACCAAAGCCGATATTGACGAGTTACATCTGGACAATCTGTTAAATCGTGATGATCTCAGTGGTCGTTTTAAAGATGAGAGCGCCAAAGAAGGTCAAAAGAATACCCGTACCGGCTATGTACATTATTATCGTAATGAAAAAGGTGATATTCAGCGCTGGGCAGAAAACCAGACCTTTATCGCGCTGGGACAAATTCTATTAGCTGCAGGAAGTGAAGGGATTGATGCCACTCCGATCGGTGGTTTTGATGAAGACATTCTGAGTGAGGAATTACAGTTAGCTGAACAGGGCCTGATTCCATCAGTACTGCTTACTTTAGGTTATCGCAGTGAAAATGATTTCAATGCCAAATTACCGAAATCCCGTCTGCAAGCTGAAGATATTTTCACCAAACTGTAAGCATTTTATGTTATAAAAGGGGTCTAGTGCCCCTTTTCTTGTCAATTTGGGCCTAATTTTTGCTTTATTCTCCAAACATCCAACTAGAATAACAATTAGAGGTACCCATGTCTGTTTTACCATCCAGCTCTTTAAAATTCGAATGCAAACACTGCGATAAGATCTATTTACATCACTATGCTAATGCCCAGCATCGTTATCCGCATTGTCCAGACTGCAAACAGGCAGGCTTATTGCTTGGACGGGCTGAAAAAGAAGACCTGTTACGTTATCCGCTTGAATTTGCATCTTCCTATGTTAAACAGACATTGCATATGCTAGGCAAACAACACTAATCACACCTAGAATCAACCCGATCACACTTGCAGGTTTGAGTCGTTCTTTAAAGATGAGCAATCCTGCAATCACACCAAAAATCACCACCAGAATATTCATGCCCGCAAATACAATCGCTGGCGTATCTTTGAGCATCATGTGTGCTTTGACGTAAAAAGCAATATTGGCAAAGTTCAACGCACCCAATAACAGACCGAAACCAATATCCTTGCCAGAACCCAGATGACGATATTGCAGCAGCAGATAGATCATCGACAGAATCATGGCGCAGATAAACATCAAGTTCAGTGCCACAGCAAATTGTAGACCAAGGCCGGTGGTATATTTCAACAAGACATCAATCAGTGCATAACCAAACCACACCAGACCCAGAAAAAACATTCCCTGCCTGGAGCTTTCTGATGCCTGACGGTGTGAGAATAGAATGCACAGTACGGAACTTATGCCTAAGACAATACCCAGCATCTTGAGCTGGTTAAATTGTTCCTGAAAAATGAAATAAGCAGCGGCCAGTGATAGTACAACCGATAATCGCTGGGCAATTTCAGTTTTTAAGATTCCTGCTGTTTGTAATGACTTGGCCAGAAACAGGAAGACACTCGGTAATAAAACGCCAAGCGCCAGAATCAGTAGCCATGGAGTCTGACTCATGGAAATATGCTGGATGTCTGGCTTGAACCAGAAAAAACACAATACGCTGGCTGTAACATAATTCCAGCTAATCATGTGGATGGGGCTCAAGCCTCTATTTTTAGCAATTTTTAAGAGTATCGAGACTGCAACACTACATAATGCTGCAATAAAAATCAGTTCCATATGCTGCTCTTATTCTTCATCTTTATTTAAATATAAAAAAGCCCACATTCGCTGTGGGCTCTTCTTATAAATTATTCACAAGGAATTATTTATAACGCTCAACCATTTTCTCTAAAGAGATTGGGCGAATCTTGTCTGCATTACCTGCAGTACCAAATGCTTCGTAACGGTCGATACAGATTTGCTTCATTGCATCTACAGTTGCGCTGAAGAATTTACGTGGATCGAATTCGCTTGGTTTTTCAGCCATCATACGGCGCATTGCACCTGTAGACGCTAAACGCAAGTCAGTATCGATGTTGATTTTACGAACACCGTGTTTGATCGCTTCAACCAGTTGCTCAACAGGAACACCATAAGTTTCTTTGATGTCGCCGCCATACTGATTAATCACAGCCAGCCATTCTTGTGGCACAGAGCTTGAACCGTGCATTACAAGGTGAGTATTTGGCAGTGCTTCATGAATTTCTTTAATGCGGTCAATTGCAAGAATATCGCCTGTAGGTGGACGAGTAAACTTGTATGCACCGTGTGAAGTACCTACTGCAATGGCTAATGCGTCAACATTGGTATCTGCAACGAATTGACGAGCTTCTTCAACTGAAGTTAGCAGTTGAGAATGGTCAAGTACGCCTTCAGCGCCTACACCATCTTCTTCGCCTGCCATACCTGTTTCAAGGCTACCCAGACAGCCGATTTCACCTTCTACTGAAACGCCACATGCGTGTGCCATTTGTACAGTACGGCGAGTCACATCAACGTTGTATTCGTATGAAGTCGGTGTTTTACCATCTTCACCCAGTGAGCCGTCCATCATGACTGAAGTAAAGCCTAACTGGATAGAACGTTGACATACGTCAGGGCTAGTACCATGATCCTGGTGCATTACCACTGGAATATGTGGCCATTCTTCAACTGCAGCCAAGATAAGGTGACGTAAGAATGGTGCACCTGCATATTTGCGAGCACCTGCAGATGCCTGCACGATTACAGGTGAATTCGTTGCATCTGCTGCGAGCATGATTGCGCGCATTTGTTCTAAGTTGTTTACGTTAAACGCTGGTACGCCGTAAGCATGTTCGCCGGCGTGATCCAAGAGCTGGCGCATCGAAATAAGAGCCATAATATCCTCCCAGGTAATGGGCCATATTCTACATGTTCAACTATTGCAATACAGCCAAAAAATACAATATTTTATAAAAAATCCCTGCAAAAGCAGGGATTTTTACTTGCATAGTCTGAGTTATGGTGTCATAGGCTCGGAAGCGCCTGATACAGATTGATCTACAGTCGCAGCATCTGCAGGTGCATTGGCAATTTCAGCTGGAACATCTGTATTTTTTTCATCCAGAACCGGTTTATCAATTGCATCAATTGCGGCCTGCTGTTCCGGACTAATGAACTCTTCATTTACAGCTGTTGTATTTTCTACGTCCTCGGCTGGTGTATTTTCCTGCTGGGTACAGGCAGTAAAAATAAAAGATGCTGCCAGCAATGCAGCTAAAGTGAGGTGCTGTTTCATCAAAAGATCTCATCTCCATACTCTATTGTCTGCATCTTATGACAGCTTTATTGCACTTTAATGAATCAGTGATGAACAGATCTGGAATAAATAAGCGATAAAAATAAAAAAGCTGGCATCAAGCCAGCTTTTTACATTAGGACATGCGATTAAGCACGTTCTAACAATACCGCAACTGCAGGAAGTGTTTTGCCTTCAACGAATTCAAGGAATGCACCGCCACCAGTCGAGATGTAGCCAATTTTGTCAGCAACTTCGTATTTGTCGATTGCAGCTAAAGTATCGCCACCACCAGCAATCGAGAAGCCTTCAGATTCAGCAATTGCTAAAGACAGTGCTTTAGTACCTTCACCGAACTGATCTACTTCGAATACGCCGACTGGACCATTCCAAAGGATGGTTTTAGACGTTTTCAGGATTTCAGCAAATGCTTTTGCAGTTTCTGGACCCACGTCAAGGATCATGTCATTGTCTGCAACATCTTCAACTTTCTTCACAGTCGCTTTCGCTGCAGCTAATGAACCCAGGAAGTCATCAAAGTTGATTTCAGATGCATCAGCAACCACAACATCAGTTGGAAGCGGAACTGAAACTTTTGCTGCAATCGCTTTCGCTGTATCGATCAGGTCATTTTCACACAGTGATTTACCTACATTGTAACCAGCAGCTGCAAGGAACGTATTTGCGATACCACCACCAACGATCAATTGATCACAGATATCAGACAATGAAGTCAAAACATCAAGCTTGGTAGAAACCTTAGAACCCGCAACGATCGCAACCATTGGTTTTTCAGGCGTTTTCAATGCACGACCCAATGCATCCAGTTCAGCTGCCAATAAAGGACCTGCTGCTGCTACTTTAGCTAAACGAGCGACACCTTCAGTTGATGCTTCTGCACGGTGTGCAGTACCAAATGCATCCATCACAAATACGTCGCAAAGTGCTGCATATTTTGCTGCAAGTTCAGGATTATTCTTCTTTTCACCTACGTTGAAGCGGCAGTTTTCCAGTAAAACCACTTGACCCGGCTGAACTTCAACACCGTCCAGATAGTCTGTGAAAAGTTTTACTTCCTGACCCAATGCTTCAGTCAGATAAGCTGCTACAGGCGCAAGAGACTGTTCAGCCTTCGGCTCACCTTCAACTGGACGACCAAGGTGTGAATACACCATGACAGCCGCGCCCTTTTCTACTGCAGCTTTAATTGTTGGTAATGCAGCACGTAGACGCGCATCGCTAGTGATTACACCATTTTTAACCGGTACATTTAAATCTTCACGGATCAGAACACGTTTACCCGTCAGGTCAAGGTCAGTCATACGCTGAAAGTTCATTGTAGAGCTCTCTTTATAGATATTAAAAACGAGGCGATTTTAAATGATTATGCAGAAAAAGGTTAGCATCTTTTGCAGAAAACATTATGAATGCCAAAGTTTTGTTATGATAGAAAAAAGCTTCTTCCAGATTCAGTACCTATGTCGATACATCCTGATCCTAATCTTAACCGTCTTAATGTTCTGGGCGAGCCTTTGGCAAGCTGTTGTTTTGATCCCATTACTGGGTATTTCCGTAATGGCTTTTGCCATACCGCACCTACCGATCTGGGACAGCACACTGTCTGTGCACAGATGACCTCTGAATTTCTGAATTTTTCCCAGAAAGTGGGCAATGACCTGATTACACCATTACCAGAACTGGGATTTCCTGGACTGCAACCTGGTGATTTCTGGTGTATCTGCGTTACACGCTGGGTAGAAGCTTATGAAGCTGGACAAGCGCCACCGATCAAGCTGCAAGCCTGTCACAAAGCTGTCCTTGCTTACGTTCCTCTCCATATTTTAGAAGAATACGCTGTCTAATGAATACCGCAAAAATCATCTTGGCTTCTTCAAGCCAGACCCGTAAAGAACTGATGAACCGTCTACGTCTTGATTACGTATCGGTCGTCCCGGACATAGATGAATCACCCCAAGGTGAAAATCATGCGGATGAATTAGCCAAACGCCTGGCTTTTGAAAAAGCTCGTCATATCGCTGAGCTACATCCTGATGCGATTGTAATTGGGTCTGATCAGGTAGCCTGGCGTGAAGGCGCACCAGATATCTTTATGGGTAAGCCTTTAACAATAGAAAAGGCCATTCGCCAGCTGCAGGCCAATTCGGACAAGATTGTGTATTTCAGTACAGCGCTCAGCGTTCAGCAGAAATCTACCGGTTTTGAACGTACGCTGGTAGAACATTACAAAGTCAAATTCCGCAAACTGTCTCAAGCGGAAATTGAGCGTTATGTAGAGATCGAACAGCCGCTGCATTGTGCCGGTAGTTTTAAATGTGAAAGCCTTGGGATTAGTCTGTTTGAAACCATGATCGGTCAGGATCAAACTACCCTGATGGGTATGCCAATGATTCAGCTATGTAATATTCTTCGTGAGCTAAAGATTTTAGTTCCTTAATCTCCTTTATTTTAGGCTTTATTTATGTCCCTACCTCTAGACGTTTTAGGCGGTATTACCGCTGAACAATTCCTTGCCGAATACTGGCAAAAAAAACCGCTGCTGGTACGTAATGCCATGCCTGAAATCGCAGGCCTGCTAGAGCCTGATGATGTGATGGAGCTAGCACTTGAAGAAAATGTCACTGCACGTCTGATCAAGCAGAAAGATCGTGATCCAAATCAGTGGTCGGTCAAGACATCTCCTTTATTAAAAGCTGACTTCCAGAAGATGCCTAAGCTTTGGACTTTACTGGTTCAGGCTGTGGATCACTATTCTTTCGACCTGTCTGAACTCTGGAAAAAGTTTGCCTTTATCCCTCAATGGCGTCGTGATGACATCATGGTGTCTTATGCACCTCAAGGCGGTTCAGTCGGTCAACATTTCGACTTTTATGATGTTTTTCTGGTTCAAGGCTATGGTCATCGCCGCTGGCAACTGGGGCAAATGTGTGATGCCGAGACCGAACTTGTACCGGGGCAGCCATTAAAATTATTGCCAGAAATGGATGTGCATTTTGATGAAGTTCTTGCACCCGGTGATTTGCTGTATATTCCACCCGGTCTGTCTCATTACGGCGTAGCAGAAGATGACTGTCTGACTTTCTCTTTTGGTTTCCGTATGCCAAATGTCAGTGACATGATGGACCGTGTAGGCGATAAATTTTCGGAAAATGAAGTCTTACGCAATCCATTGACTGACATCATTCGCGATCATATCAGTGCTGCGGGTGAAGTCACAGGCAATGAACTTGAATATCTGAAAGGCAAAATCATGGAGCAGTTGCATAACTCCAATGTGCTTGAAGATGCCATCATGAGCCTGATGTCAGAACCAAAATATGAAGAGAATATTCCGGAAGCTGAAGAAATTGGTACAGGTGATCTGGAAGAAGCACTTGATCAGGGCTATAGCCTGATGCTTGAACCCGCTTCACGCTTACTCTATACAGAAGAAGATGGTGAAACCTTATTCTGGGCCAATGGTGAGGGAATCTGTATTTCTGAAGCATTTACTTCAAAACTGAAGCAGATTGCTGATGGTGCGCGTGTCTTATTGGATGAAGATTTCGCTGACGAAGATATACTGGAGGATGTTGCTGAGCTATTGAATGATTCTGTACTGATGCTAGTGCCACCGGCTGACGAAGAGTAAGTTTTTATATCTCGGTCATTTTAAGTCTATAAAAAAAGAGGATCATATGATCCTTCTTTTTTATGTATGTATAATTTTGAGATGATTAAGGCTGATAGAGTTCCATCACCACGTGTACGCAAGTATCGCCTTTCGCAGACTGAATATCCAGCATTCCACCCATGCGTTCAATACGCATTTTCATACTGCGCATACCAATGCTCATGCCATTTTTCTGCACCATCTCCGGATTAAAACCGATACCATTGTCCTGAATTTTTAAAGTCAGTTGATGTGGTTGTGTATATTCCATACTCACACTCACTTTTGTGGCCTGACTATGCTTGATAATATTGGTCAAGCTTTCTTCTACCACACGGATCAGGGTCAGACATTGTAAAGCCGTAGGTTCACGCTGCCAGACTTTAGGAAATGACCATTCTACGGCGATATCCATTTCTTCCAGCAATTGAGTAAATCGGTAACGTACTGGCGCAATCCAGATCACTGGCGTTTCAGGCACTTTATTGTCAATAGAAGAACCGCTATCGATGATTTGACGCAGGTCATCCCTAAGCAGCTTCAGCATAGATAAAAACTGTCGATTGGAAATGTTTTCGGTACTTTGATCCACCAGAATCATGGAACGCACAATCGAGCCACCTAGTCCATCATGCAGTTCATGTGACAGATTAATCCGTTCCTGCAAACGCACATTATCCAGTTCCAGCTTATGCTGATCACTCAGGCTTTTATTTAGATCTGCACTGACTTGCCGTACTTTGGATCCCAGCTGCGTATTAAATTTTTCGATTTTTTTAATATTACGATTCAGTCGTGTCCCCATAATTAGCACGACAAACAGGATAATAATCGGTGATGTATAAGGTGATAAAGGTGAGAATTCACTAACCGCCGTTTGACCCAGAATGATCAGATCTATAATGACACACAGCAAAATTCCCCACAGACAAAGCATCAGAAACAGATATTCGCCATTTCGAGTTTTAATTGCCCAGTAGCTAACATAGATGACACAACTAATATAAAGCAGCACATAGCAGACAAAAGCAACACTGAGCACTGCTTCTAAATGATCTAAAGAACTGGCTATGATGAATAGACTGAATAAAGCAGTCACCCCGATAAGTCCCCGCTCCAAACGCTGAAATTTCTGCTTCAAGAACCGAATTAGATACAGACAAAAACAGTGCATATAGAGGATAAAGAAAATCAGATTGGCTTTACCGGCCCATATACTGGAGGGAAAAGGAAAATTCTCTGTGGTTAATACATTGGAGATAAACAGAATCCACAATAATGAACTCAACGCCAGCCAGCCAAAAGTGGTTTCTGAACGTCGGAATAGCCAGATAATCAGGCTAATGACTCCAATCGTACCGGATAGAATCATATTGATCTGAAAGAGCGTACGGCGATCCCAGATCTTTTTTGAGTAATGCTGGTCATTGGCCATGATGTTGTGAAATTCAATTCTGCCAAGCCCTGCACCCTGGAAACTATAGCCTCGTACATAAATCAGCAGTTCATTGTCTGTCTGCTTCAAGCCCGCAATGGGCAAAATCCAGTAACGTGGTACATTCCAGCTTTTAGACAAAGGCTCTTGCAGGTTTTGATCCGACCACAGCAGATCATCATTCAGGAAAACAGCTCCAGCAGAGTTCAGATAATCAATACCAAAAACAATGGGTTCAGCGAGACGTATATTGTCCTGACAAGACCAGCCCCAGCGAATTTTATACCAGGCACCCCCATTATATTTTGGCCAGTTATTTTTCCAGTTATCCGGCAATGTTACAGGTTGCCAGCCCGCCTCCGGAATTTCGAGATGACTTGGGACTTGAACTTTTTGTTGCTGTTCAATGTTCACCTGACAAAGCTCGTTAATCTGAAAATTATTCTGTGCCAGACTGATGCAAGAGAATAGGCTCAGCCAGCTCCCTATCATTAATAGAGCGAAGAGCCTTAGTCTTTGCCCAAACATCTTGCTAACAGACAGCATTCGCACTAAAGAATACCTAAATGCCGGGCGGTGCTGACTGCTTTGGTCCGCTTGCTAACAGAGAGTTTGCGGTAAATATGCTTGATATGACTTTCAACGGTATAACGTGACACGCAGAGTTCATCAGCAATTTCACGATTGCTGAGCCCCTGTGCCACCAATGAAAGAATTTCTTTTTCCCGTTGGGTCAGGCTTTCCTGTTCAGGATCAGGTACAACCTGCTCCAAAGAGGAAGATGGCTCTGAACTGGAAATCTGCTTGAGAATTTCACGCGCAATAAAAGGATCAATGGGTGCGCCGCCCCGCAAAATACTACGAATTGCCAGACTCACTTCTGTATCATCGCGTTCCTTGAGTACATAACCAGTTGCTCCTGCCTTAATTGCTTTTAACAGGCTGTCCTGAGTACTCCAAGCGGATACGACGAGTATCAAAGTTTGTGAACCGAGCTCATGTATTTTTTCAATAATGGAAATGCCATTTCCATCTGGCAGTCCAAGATCAATCAGTGCTAAACAGAACGGTTCTTGTTGCAGAAGATATTCGGCTTCCCTGACATTATTGGCGAACAGCAATACTTCATCGCTATACCCCAGATCCTTCAAAATATTTTTTAAACGGCACTGAATGACATATTCGTCTTCAACAATTAATACAGGTACCGGTAGTACGGCGTCTTGTGCTGTCATAAGCACACCCCTTATCGTTATTCTTATCACCCCATTGAAATTAAAATATAAACAAAAAAAGAAGAAAAATCATGAGTTTTTTTAACTTTATTGTGAGTAGCTCTAAGTATGAATAATTTTGAAAGCAGAGTTCTTGTTCTTGGAAAATTTAAATTTATAAACCATAAAAATGCCATCTATTTTCAGATGGCAATTTTTTATCTTCCAAATATTAGGAGCAGTTTATTTTTTGCTTTTCTTCTCAGGACCATATTGCTGCTTCAAATACTCCACAATATCTTTGGACTCAAACATTTTTGTATTGGTATTTGGGTCAACCAGATAAGGAACCTGAATATTATCTCCCATTACTTTTAAGACCTGTTCACGCTTACCACCCGGTAAAGGTTCATATTTCCCCGGTTTTAAACGCAGTTTTGCCAGACCTTGATCCTGCCAACGTTCTTTTGCCACATTATGATAGATGTAAGGGATTTCCAGTTCAGACAATACGCCACGGACAATACGGGTATATGGACTGGCTTCAAAGCCCCACAGCTCAAGAAGCTGTTCAGGCGCAGGGCTATTCTTCGACAACGGTTTAGCCATGCCACCACGTAGACCATTCACCATCGTACCTGCAATGGCAGCAACCGGCACTTTTGGATAATTTGAATATTTGGCTGGAGTCTTACCTGTCTTGCCATAATGCTTAAACAGGTGATGAATAATATCCTGAGATTCGTATAGCTTATCTCCGGTATTTTCATCTACTAAAAATGGAAACTGAAGTTTGCCACCTTGCTGTTTCACTTCGGGACGAAAGCGTTTACCGCCTCGTGGGCACGGATACACTTCATAATCGAGATTCAGTAAAGTCATGACCTCACGGACACGACGACAGAATGGCGATCCTTCATATTCATAAAGCTTGAGAGGCTTTTCAGGCTGATTCGGAAATGGTGTTCCAGTGGTACCACGTCCACCTTCCAGAAATGCGGATGCCAATGCCTGTGCTACTTTAATCTGATGGCCTAACATATCGTCTGTCCTCTTTATTATTTTCAAACCGTGAAAGCAGCAATCTAAACTGCCTGACTTCCACGGTATAGCTTGTTTTTGTATATTTTCAATAACCGGAATTAGTCCACCAGTTGCTCTTTGGACAGGACAATGCCGTTGTTATCAGCATAGACATACTCGCCTGATTTAAAGGTCACGCCACCAAAATAAAGCGGCACATCTACCTCACCAATCCCCTTACGGTTGCTCTTTTGAGGAATAGAAGCTAAAGCATGTACACCAAGATCAAGCTCAGCAATCGCATCGACATCACGGACACAGCCGTAGATAATTACACCATTCCAGTGGTTTTTCACCGCAGACTCAGCAATCAGGTCACCCATCAATGCACAACGCATCGAAGCACCACCATCTACAACCAGAACCTTGCCGGTACCATCTGTCGCCAATAACTCTTTTACTCGAGAGTTATCTTCAAAACATTTTACGGTCACAATCTGGCCGCCAAAGCTTTTACGTGCACCATAGCTTCTAAAGAATTTGCCATCCAGGCATGGGGTGACCACCTGCAAGTTTTTATCCGGATTGTCATCAAGCAGGTCACAAGTTACAAATGGTACGCTGGACACGATTTTTTACCCTCATTTCATTTTTTGTATGGCTAAATTATCATAAATTTCAAATTTCACAGTCTGATTCAGCGCTGCATATACCATAGTATGAGCCACCTGCTCTGCTGTCACTGGCTTGTATTTAAAAGAATCGGGGATGAAATGCGAAAACTTGTCAAACAGGTTCTGTGCCGCGTCTTCCAGTAACCGCTGATGATCCCGCTCACCAATCAACAAAGAGGGTCGGAACAAGCTGATACGCTCCAGAGACAAGGTCTGGATATAATCCTCTAATTCACCCTTTACCCGGTTATAGAACAGTCTGGATTTTGAATTGGCACTCATCGCACTAATCAACAGATAATGAGCATCCGTTTGCTGCACCAGTTCGGCAAAATGGGCGTTGATGGTGTAATCGGTATTATAAAAAGCTTCTTTGGAGCCGGCTTTCTTTAGCGTGGTACCCAGACAGCTAAAGGCATGGGTATGGCCACTGACATCCTGATCATTGAGCATTAAAAAGTCCTCAACGACCACCTGCTTGACCTTGTGCCACTGTTCAAATTCTGGTTGATGTTTACGCACGATGACGCTAATACGCTTACAACTAGGTTCATTTACCAGCTGTTGTACCAAAGTCTTTCCGACCAAGCCTGTAGCGCCAATCACGATAGGATATGTAATGGTTTTAGTCATTTTTTGTACGATCTCCCTGCTTAGATACTAATCTAACGTTTTCTTTAGAATTTTTCTGCAACTAAAATGTTGTCAAAGCATGTCAAGACTTGACTTAAGCCCATAGTTTCCTCAAAATATGGCACTTGTTTACGGGCTGGTGATAGTTCTTCTGATGTGGTTTTCAGTTGAGTTTCAGCCCGCCCAGACCAATCTATTTCAAGGAGTGCACGAGTGGCAAACTCTGCTCAAGCAAAAAAACGTGCTCGTCAAAACGTTAAAGCACGCAAACACAACGCAAGCTTGCGTTCTATGGTTCGTACATATCTTAAACGTACAGTAGCTGCTATTGCTGCTGGCGACTATGCTGTTGCTACTGAAGCTTACAAAAAAGCTGTTCCAGTAATCGACCGTATGGCTGACAAAGGTATCATCCATAAAAATAAAGCAGCTCGTCATAAGAGCCGTTTGAACGCGCAAGTTAAAGCATTAGCTTCTAACTAATCGCAAATCAAAAGAAGCCCTTTTAGGGCTTTTTTTGTGCCTGAGATTTAATACCGAATCAATAATAAAGAATGATGAATACCAGAAAGTATCTAATCCTAGTTATAGAAATCTTCTATTCAAATAAAAATAGAATACATTATTCATCCTTATCCATAGAATGAGGTGTTGTCGTCTGATCTTGCTGCGCATTGTCTGTATCACGCTGACAGGCAGTTAATCCCAGCATAACGACCAGACTTAAAATTGTGATTATTTTCATGATGACTCCTATGCTTCCAAAATTGGTTTAAATATCAGCATAGTGATATTTCATCGTTACTCTATTTCACTTTCATACGATAAATGTAAAAAAGCTCAACCTAAATGATTGAGCCTTTGAATTATTTATTTACCTTTAATTCGGCATTCTGAAATTGGGAAATATCCAGCTCATGCACTTTGCCCCGCCAGATCCATTTTAGTTTAGATTCCTCAAATACATCGCCTTCAAACCAGACAAACAGACCTTCCATCATTTTCGGCCAGTCTTCACGACTGACTTCCTGATGCCCAGACATCACTGCAATCATCGCTGCCAGAATGGTGTCATGACTGACCGCCAGACTGAGTCCATACAGCGTTTTCGGATGAGTGTTGTAAATTAATTCCAGTACATCCACTACGCCATTAATGGGATGTTTCATTCCGGGCAAGGCATTATTGACGAAGCTATTGATAAAGCCCAATGCCCCCTGTTTTTTGAAATATGGCCCTGCTTTTTGAATATCCAGTACAAAGCTGCCTGGCTCAACTAGCAAACCCTGTTCAACGATTTCAATCTTATGGGTATGCGGTGCTTTATCCGTTGCATCTGCCCCCTCGATCATCAATGCTGCGGTATCTACACAGCGCTGAATCGGACTCGATATACAATGCTGGATATGCCGATCTGTCTGATTAACCAGATAAGCACCCCATTCCTGCGCCAGATCACGTCCTTGCGGCGTCAACTGCAAATCATAACCTGCCAGTCCCTGACCAGCGACATCTTCACGCAGAGAATGCCGCGTAAACAGAGTCACAGGTGTCTTGGTATCAGGCAATAAATCTATTGCACTGAGCATACTTGGTGGAAGCAGTTTTAATGCCACAATCTTGCCAACTGATCTATCAATGGAATCTTCCTCACTATACCATGAACGGCTATGAGCTCAATCATTGTCTTGCATGTCTGCCAGTGCCCGTAAAGCCAGTGCTTTCATTGCTTCATTCTTATAGGCGATAAACCCGCCATTCAGTAAGGTCTTGCGCTGATTGTAGATGAATGGCCGACCTTCAAGATCAACCAGCCCTCCACCAATCCGCTCAAGCATGCATTGACCGGCACTGGTATCCCATTCAGAGGTTGGATGGAAACGCGGATAGATGTCTACTCGGTCTTCAAGGATCATGCAGAATTTATAGGCACTTCCTGCCTTGAACTCGGTGTACGCGCTAAGTTTAGCCAGGCTTTGCAGATACTCGACATATTTAGGTTTTTGCTGGCTGCTCTGACTCAGACCGACAAAGACATCCTGATGATCGGTAGCTGACTCATAGCCAAACCATGCCTGATTCTGAATATCGTATTTAATCGGCAAGCCTTCTTCAGGACAGAAATAAATTAGCTGCTGCGCAGGAACCGCCAGAATCGCAAAGGTAGTCAGACTGCCTCTGACCAGACTGAGATTAATCGTGAATTCGGGGCGCTGATGCAAAAACTCTTTGGTGCCATCCAGAGGATCAAGCAACCAGAAGTCTGTCCAGGCATGACGCTGATCCTGCTGCCCCTCTTCTGACAATAAAGGCAATTCTGAGATTTCCGCTAAAGCTTGGGTTAAATAACTATTCACCCGATAGTCTGCCTGGGTCACAGGAGAATCATCACTTTTCTTGACAATACCAAACGCAGCACCTGAACAATAACGCTGATATTCTTCTCGCAAAATTTCACAGGCCTGTGTCAAAATGGGCACAAACTGCAATATCATCGGATCTTGTGGTGCTATTGTCGCTTTAAACATAGAAAACCTTATATGTCGAATTGCTCAGAAAAACCGCCTGTCATTTTTGATATGGACGGAACTTTACTTGATCTTGCCTACGATGATTTCATCTGGAGCGAGTTATTACCGGTCCGTTATGCTGAAACACATGGCTGTAGTCTGGAACAGAGCCGCGAAACGCTTTATGCATTCTATCAGCAACATAATCATACCCTAAACTGGTACTCTTCTCGCTTCTGGACGGCTAAAGTCGAAGTCGACGTTCTGGCCATGCAAATCGAGCATAAAGATAAGGTTAGCTTACGCCCTTATTGCCTCGAATTACTCGATTATCTTAAAAATAATGGCTATCCCATCTGGCTTGCCACCAATGCCGACTGTGCAGGACTCGCCTTCAAACTGGATCATCTGAATCTCAAAGATTATTTTGATGTGATTGTCAGCTCGGAAAGCATTGGACATGCCAAGGAATTTGTAGAATTCTGGCAAGGTCTGAATGCTTTGCACCCCTTTGATCCTGAGCAGGTCTATTTTATTGATGATACCGAAAAAGTCCTGAATGGTGCCAAGGCTTATGGCATCCAGAACCTGTTCTGTATCCAGCAACCATCTTCCAGTAAAGTTGCACGCCAGACTTGTAATTACCCGATGCTGCACCAATTAACAGATTTAATCACTCATTTAAATCAGTCTGAGGTAACCAAGCAATATGCGTAAATCGTCTTTACCCGAAGATGCGGTAGGCATGCGTATAGATAAATGGCTGTGGGCGGCACGTTTTTTTAAAACCCGTTCCATTGCCAAGAATGCTATTGAGGGCGGTAAAGTCCATCATAATGGTGAGCGTGTAAAAGTATCTCGCGAAGTCCGTGTGGGTATGGAGTTGACGATTCAGCAAGGTATCGACAAAAAAACCGTAGTTGTAAAAGAACTTTCTGATGTTCGTGGTCCTGCACCTGTGGCACAGAAACTGTATGAAGAAACTGAAGTCAGTATCGCTCGCCGGGAATTGATTGCATCACAAAGAAAGTTGCATAATCTAGCGCGTCCCGATCATCGGCCAAGCAAAAAAGATCGTCGAGACATCAGTCGATTCAAGAATGAAAATAGTCAGAACTTTGATCAACATTGGTCATATAATGATGATTAAATTCAAGCGTCAGCATGTGTCGTAACACTGCTGGATTTTATAGAATACAAGGGAAATTTCTGTCACTATATTCCTGTGGAACGAAGCTCTAATGTAAGACATCCACTTGAGTACTAAGTTTGTGACATCGTATTGAGGTTGTAAGATGGATGAGAATAAAAACAAGGCGCTCAATGCTGCCTTAAGCCAGATTGAAAAACAGTTTGGTAAAAACACAGTGATGCGTCTTGGTGACAATACCGTGCAAGCAGTTGAAGCTGTATCTACAGGTTCTTTAACGCTTGATATCGCACTGGGTATTGGTGGTTTACCGAAAGGCCGTATTATCGAGATTTATGGTCCTGAATCTTCAGGTAAAACCACAATGACATTGCAAGCGATTGCTGAATGTCAAAAAGCTGGCGGTACATGTGCATTCATCGATGCCGAGCACGCGCTTGATCCTCAATATGCCCGTAAACTCGGTGTAGATATTGATAACCTGCTGGTTTCTCAACCAGACAACGGTGAACAGGCACTTGAAATCGCTGACATGCTGGTACGTTCTGGCGCAATTGACCTGATTGTAGTCGACTCTGTTGCTGCCTTGACCCCTCGCGCAGAGATTGAAGGCGAAATGGGTGACTCACATATGGGTCTGCAAGCACGTTTGATGAGCCAGGCACTGCGTAAAATTACCGGTAATGCCAAGCGTTCAAACTGTATGGTGATCTTCATTAACCAGATCCGTATGAAGATTGGTGTAATGTTCGGTAGCCCGGAAACGACTACTGGTGGTAATGCACTTAAATTCTACGCTTCGGTACGTCTGGATATTCGCCGTATCGGTCAGGTAAAAGAAGGCGATGAGATTGTAGGTTCTGAAACCAAAGTCAAAGTTGTGAAAAATAAAATGGCACCTCCATTCAGAGAAGCTCTGTTCCAGATTCTGTATGGTAAAGGTGTTAACCATCTTGGTGAACTGATTGACCTTGCAGTACAGCAAGAAATTGTTCAGAAAGCGGGTGCATGGTATTCATATCAAGGCGACAAGATTGGCCAAGGTAAGAACAATACCATCCGTTATCTGGAAGAACACAAAGAGCTGGCGGATACTATTGAAAAACTGATCCGTGAGCAACTGCTTACTACAGGCAAAGTAGTCGAAGATAAAGACGAAGAAGAACCAGCAGACTTTCTGGATGCATAATCCTTGAACGTCATAACAGAGCGCCCTACGGGGCGTTTTTGTTATTATGGAATAGATATTTTTATCGAGATCAATATGTCAGACGCAAAATTCAGCAAACTTTTGGACTATGACGCGATTAAACAGCAGTTTGGTGATGCTGAAGACTCAGTCACTCCTGCACCTGTTGAGCCACAGACTTTGCCAGAATTTGATCCGGAAGACAGCTTATTTGGTAACTCCGATAAAGAGCAGAAGAAACCCGGTCTAACCGGCACCCGTTTGCGTTCTTATGCCTTTGCTGTACTAACTCGCAAAGAATACTCCAAAGCTGAACTCATTGAGAAACTGGCGCTTTATGCAGAAGATCGAAATGAAGTGGTCACTTTGGTTGAAGAGCTATCTAGAGAAAACTATCAAAGTGATCAACGTGTCGCTGAAATCATGTTGTCGAGCCAAAAGCGTAAAGGCAAAGGTCCCAATCAGATTAAAATGAAGCTGAAAAGCAAAAAAATTGATACTGCCCTGATCAGTGAAGAACTCAAAGAAACGGACTGGGTACAACAGGCTTATGAACTGAAGCTTAGAAAATATGGTTCAGAAGTGACGAAAGATCCAAAACTTAAAGCCAAACAGATCCGTTTTCTAATGTATCGTGGTTTTGAAATGGATGCGATCATGAAAGCGATTAGCCGCAAGGCCGAAGATTAATTCTTTTTTTTATTTGTGAAAATTACGCTTAGGCTATTTTATTATTTTCCTCATTACCATCTTACTTAAATAGTTTCCCTTATTACAATTAATCCCAAACAACAAAAAGCTTTCAAAAACTCAAATTAAGATAGTCTATTCAAAAGATTGAATTTCAATATTCCAAACAATATGGCATCCACGAAAGCAGCTGTGAATAGAAGATTGAAAGTAAAGATTAAAAGGAATAGAAAACAATAGAAATTAAGATTGAAAAATAAAAAAATAATATAGAGAAATTTTATAATTATAAATCTGGTGGCAACCCTACCAGCAAAGCTCCGGCACATCATAGATCTACTACCGTTGCTACCTTCCGGTCCTGGCGGGGTTCATAGAGTACAATTGCGAAGTAACCGGCAGGGCTACCATTACAGGAACAGAGTATAGAGATTTTTATTGAAGTTGCAAGGGCTGTATTTCAAATTTTCGGCATAAGCTATCCGTTTGATTATTTTAAAAACAATATACCCCATTATGCTGATTTTTTAATATTCTTCACAATTAATTCATGAATATCGAAATTCACATGATCTTTGTAAAACCTTGTTGCAATTTCTAAAAATGCCGTTTTAAATGTGAAGCTATAAACAGGTTATCTCTTTTAGAATAAATGAGCTGCGGATACATAATCTCGCCAAGAATCATGGAACTTATATGATGTTTAAGAAACAGGTATTGTGTGCCCTCACTGCACTCTGTACAACCTCTCTTTTTGCTGCGATTCCTATCGAATCACGTGGACTCAGCCAAGGTGCTCAATCAAATAATATCAGCACTCAATCTGCCATTGCTACAGGTGCAGATGCACCTCAGACCAATACCAGCTGGCAGCTCATGCAAAAAAACCAGCAGCTTGAAAATGATCTACGCAGTTTACGTGGAAAAATCGAAGAACAAGAAAATGAAATCGAGAGATTAAAGAGCGAATTAACCAACCGCTATGCCGATCTGGATCAACGTCTGGAACTATTGCAGCAAAAAATTGAACCTGCTGAAGATACCTCCACGGAGGATAACCAACAGGATATTTCTCCCAGTTTAAGCTCTAATGCTCCAGCTACCACTCATCAGGCATCCACAACGCAACAGCCGAGTGAGCAGGAAAAAGCGGCTTATACCATTGCACTAGATGCCTATAAAAATGGTGGTGCAGCTAAAGCCATTGCGCCCATGCAAAATTTCATCAAGAATAATCCGAATAGCGTCTATATCAGCAATGCTCACTTCTGGTTAGCCGAATTTAACCTGTCGATTGATCCGCCGAATTTTAATGAAGCAAAGAAGAATTATCTGATCGTGGTTGACCGCTATCCGAATTCTGCAAAAGCCTCTACTGCCCTTTATCAGCTTTATAATATTAGTAAGGATGTAGAAAAGAACGCTACTCTTGCTTCACAATATAAAGCGAAACTACTCAAGAACTATCCGAAAGCTGAAGAAGTTAAATTTTTGAAGTAAATAAAAAGTCCCATAAAAAAAGACACCACGAAGGTGTCTTTTTTTAATTCTACTTTCATTTCTTTAGCTTAGCGCACAATGCCACGCTTTGATTGTTCGAGTGAATCAATCAGACGTTGTGCTTCAGAAACTTCTGGAAGAATCTCGTTACGGATTTTCTCAATAGCTTCCTGAGTCGTTAAACCAGATTTGTAAATCAGCTTAAAGGACTCACGTAAACCGTTAATTACGTCTTTCGACCAGCCTTTACGACGCATGCCTTCAACATTCATGGCAAATGCATGTGCCGGATTACCCGATACCATCACATAGGCAGGAACATCTTTCAGAATCAGTGAAGCGCCCCCAATCATGCTGTAAGAGTCAATTTTACAGAACTGGTGAATACCTGAGTTACCACCAATCACGACATAATCGCCTACGTGTACGTGACCCGCTACACCGACATTATTTGCGAAAATATTATGATCACCAACCATACAGTCATGTGCAATATGGGTATTTACCATTAACAGGTTATGACTGCCAATCTTGGTAATACCTTTGTCTTGCACCGTACCACGGTGCAGACTGCAGTGTTCACGGATCTTGTTATAATCACCAATTTCCAGCCAGGTTTCCTCACCTGCATATTTCAGATCCTGGCAGACTTCACCGACACTGGCGAACTGAAAAATTTCATTATGTTCACCAATACGTGTGAAACCACCTACCACGACATGTGAATGCAGTTTGGTACCAGCACCAATCGTGACATTTGGCCCAATAATACAGTAAGGGCCAATCTGTACATCTGCAGCAATTACTGCAGATGCGTCAATGATGGCAGTTGGATGAATTAGGGGATTATTGCTCATGCCTGCTCGACTTTCAGATGGGAAACCATAATTTCCGCGGTTGTTGCGACAATGCCATCTACTGTGGCAATGCAATTATATTTATAAATGCCACGTTTTTGCATCACTAATTCAGATTTAAGTACTAATTGGTCGCCAGCAACCACTTGTTTTTTAAATCTAACCTTCTCAGCGCCAGCAAAAAGAAATAATGAACCTTCTTTTGGAGTTTCATTATTCATGACAAAACCAAGGATACCTGAGATCTGTGCTAATGCCTCTACAATCAATACGCCTGGCATGATTGGATAGTTCGGAAAATGGCCTTGCAGAAACTCTTCATTAATTGAGACGTTTTTATAACCAACAATGCCATTTTCGGTAATATCGACAACGCGATCAACCAGTAAGAATGGATAGCGATGGGGCAAATATTCACGAATCTTTTGAATATTCATTGGCAATTCAGGCTTCGTGAATGTAGGCAAATTCGACTCTGTCATCATAATTATTTACGCAACTTAAATGTTGATTCAATGGACTCAATTTGAGATTGCATATGATCCAATCGTTTCACCAACTGGGTCAATGGCACATCTGCTAATTGTCTTAAGCGAACCACTGTGCGTTTCCATTGCTGATTTGGCAACAATCCCATGCCTGAAGAATAAGTACCTTCTTCAGTAATGTTATTTGTCACCATTGACATTCCTGTCAAGGTCACATTATTGGTGATATGTAGGTGTCCTGCTACCCCACAGGCCCCCGCAAGAATACAGTTTTTGCCAATCGTGGTACTGCCGGCAATCCCGCATTTGGCTGCAATCGCAGTGTTTTCACCAATCTTGACGTTATGGGCGATTTGCACAAGATTATCAATAATGACACCTTGTTCCAGAATTGTGTCATCCAGTGCACCCCGGTCAATACTACAGTTTGAGCCGATCCGGACATCATCTGCAATACGGACTGAACCCAACTGGGCAATTCGATGCCATTTCCCTTGATAAGGTGCAAACCCAAAACCTTCACTACCAATTACGGTATTGGCATGGATCCGAACACGATTACCGATTTTTGTAGCACCTGTTAAAGTCACATGTGCATCAATAAAACAGTCCCGACCAATTTCAACCTGGTCGTCGATCTGAACGTGTGACTGGATAATCGTATTTTCACCCACCACACAATTCTCACCAATAACGGCATAGTGGCCAATATAGGCACTGTCAGCAATGATGGCAGATGGATGAATTTGTGCGGTACTTTCAATTCCCTGAATCGTATGTTTTTTCTCAAAAACGTGAGTCAGAATTGCAAAAGCCAGATAAGGATTGGCTACGACAATGAAGTTCTGCTGGGAAGTTAGCTGCTCTTTTAATTCAGCAGTCACAATTAAAGCGCCCGCCTTACTCTGAGCTGCCTGTTCCAGATATTTATCTGCATTGACAAATGCAAGGTCATGAGAGGTTGCATTTTCAAGACTTGCCAAACCTCTCAAACATAAATCTGCCTGACCTACATACTCACCTTGGACAAGACGAGCGAGGTCAGCTAACTGAAGTTTTTGATAATTCATCGATTATTTAATTGCATTAACCTTTTGAATCATTTTATCAGTTAAATCATACTTCGCGTCATAAGCAAGTACGGAATTTTTATTTAAAACCACATCTAGCTTGTTTTCTTGGCGCAATTGTTCAGCAGCACGCTTCAGATTTCCTTCAAAAGCCTTATTTACACTTTGCATGCGCGTTTGCACAGTTGCCTGTACTTGTTGCTGCACACCTGCCAGTTGAGTCGCTTTACCTTCAAATTCTTTGGCTATTTTTTCACGTTCTGCTGGTGTTTTTGCAGCCTGGCCTTTTTGCTTGATTGCAGCAAGGTCTTTTTGAAACTGTGCAATCTGTGCGGTTTGCGGCTTGATTTCATTTTCCAGAGTGGCATTTTGCTGCTTTAAATAGGTACTGTTTTGTACTACTTTTTCCAGATCAACAATTCCGTAATCATCCGCATGTGACAATGAAGTTAATCCCGCTAAAGCAATACCCATTGCCATCATCATTTTTTTCATGTTTTTACCCATTCAAAAAATTTTGCTCACAAAACCTGATGGCTTCATGAGCAAAATTTATATTTAAGATCAAAGTTTTCTTAGAAAGTACGTCCAATTTCAAACTGAACATTTTGAGTTTCATCACCGTCTTTATCATTCAACGGGTATGCATAGCTCAGTGATAATGGACCAATCATGGTAATCCAGGTGAAACCAGCACCTACGCTATAACGCATATTGCCTGCATCGAAACCAAAGTTATCTTTACAGTACTGTTTACCACTAATCGAGCTGCCATTCACGAAAATATTATCATTAGATACATCACACTGAGTATCAAATACTTGAGCACCTTCAGCAAAGAGTACCGGACGAACCTGACGCGCCCAATCTCCCTTAAATGGAACAGGCAGAACTAACTCAGTACCAAACTGAACTAAAGCATTACCGCCCACTTCTTCTGGGGATGGATCAGTTCGGCCGATGTCAGAGAAATATACGCCTGGATATTTAGGACCTAAGGTACTGTTTTCATAACCACGTACCGAACCATAACCACCGGCATAGAAGTTCTTATAGAAAGGCAGGTCATTACCATAGCCTAAACGGCCATAACCACGCAGAACAAAGTCTTTGCCTAATGGGAAGAAAGCCTGTGCGTCATAGGTGAGCTTTTGATATTCCACATCACTACCTGGCAAGGCAATTTCTGCATTGACACGATGTGACATACCTGTAGTCGGGAACATTGGACGGTTCAAGGTATTATAAGACCAACCCAGATTCAGGTTATAGGTCAAGAAATCGCCTTTAAACTCTTGACCATATGAAATAGTATCAAGTGGAGCACCATTTGCATCTACACAGTTGCCTGTTGCAGATTCAACCTGACCTGGGCAGAAGTCACCACGCTTGGTTTCTTTACCACCATTACGTTCCAAATAGTCAGCCACATATGTAGATACATATGGCCCTGTGGTCACTTCAGTCTGGTCTATATTCAGACCCAGGCTTACACTCTGGTTCTCATCAATTGGATAACCAAAGTTAATACCACCACCCAAGCTGTCTGTAACATAGTTGTTTACGTTATAGTCATCATCCAACTTTGTTTTACGGTAGTAAAGATTATAACCGCGCCGTACACCATCAATCGTGAAGTACGGGTCCATTACACTCAAGTTATAATAATCTTGAGTTTCGGAACGTGACAGATCAATCGAAACGCTGTTCCCTGTACCCAGGAAGTTAGTCTGACTTAGACCAGCCTGGAACGTTACACCACCACTTTGAGAGAAACCAACAGCTAGAGTACTTGTACCTGAATGCTGCTCTTCAACTGCCACATTCAAATCAATCTGATCTGGTGATCCCGGAATACGAACAGGTTTGATATCAACTGTTTTGAAGAAACCAGTACGTTCTAAACGTACTTTAGACAGGTCAATCTTCTCATTGCTTGCCAGCGCACTTTCCATCTGGCGCATTTCACGACGTAATACCTCATCGGCAGTTTTAGAATTACCTGTGAAGTTGATCCGACGCACAGTGACTTGTTGACCTGGGTTAATATAATAGTTCAGGTCAACCTGTTTAGTTTCGTTATTGATTTGAGGTACAACATTTACTTCAGCATAGTAATAACCAGCATTACCATATTTACGTAGCAATAGCTGCTTGACCGCATTCACTCGTTCCTGAGAGTATGTGTCGCCTTCTTTATACAATTGCAAAGCTTGTAGCTCTTCAGGTTTATAAAGCGCATCACCCAAGAATTTGGTTTGTCCAAACTTAAACTGTTCGCCTTCATTGACTGAAACTTCAATAAAGACATTCTTTTTATCTTCACTCAGATTCAGACTTGAATTGGTAATATTGAAGTTGATGTAACCGCGGTTCAGATACATCGCACGTAAAGCTTCCAAACTCGCAGCCATTTTTTCACGTGCATAACGGTCATTACGTGAAATGACCGAGCTCCAGCCACTTTCTTTAACAGCGAAAGCCTGCTTGATATCTGATTCTTTAAAGACAGTATTGCCGATAATATTGATATCAAAAACTTTAGCGGCTTTACCTTCAACAAAATCAATCAGCACTTCAACGCGGTTATTTGGTCGCGGTGTCGTTGTTACCGTAATATCGGCATCATAACGACCTTGCTGCATATATTGCTGTTCCAGCTCGGTTTCGACTGTTTGCAGTGCAGATTTCTTCAGTACCTCACCTTCAGCCAGACCCATTTTTTTCAGGCCTTCTTCCAGCGCTTCCTTTGGAATCAGCTTATTGCCTTTCAGCTCAATTTTCGAAATTACCGGACGTTCTACGACCTGGAATACCAAGGTATTGCCCTGTTGAACGGCTTTGATGTCATCAAATAGTCCAGATGCATACAGGCTACGAATCGCATTGGCAATGATCGGATCATTCACCCGGTCACCACTGTTGATTGGCACCAAGCCGTACACATTTTCTGGAGTTAAACGTACCAATCCATCAAATTTTATATCTTGTACAATGAAGTCTTCTGCCGCATATACTTGTTGTGCTACTGCCATTGCACTAACGAGTGCCAAAGGCATAAATAAATGTGTGTGCTGCATGCCAGTCTTTTCCGCTGTTAATTATTCCATTTACGTTATTATAAACGCATAAAGTCATTAAATAATGCCAAAAGCATCATACTGCCGAGCAGTACCATACCAATTTTTAATCCAACCAATTGTATTTGTTCAGAAACAGGTTTACCACGAATTAATTCGATAAAATAATAAACCAGGTGTCCGCCATCAAGCATTGGGATTGGCAATAAGTTTAATATCCCTAAACTTACACTCATTAGCGCCATAAAGGAAATAAAAGTTTCCCAACCCATTTCCGCGCTTTGTCCCGCCACTTTGGCAATGGTAATTGGGCCTGAAAGATTATCCAGACCAATCAGACCACGTACCATTTTGACGATCGAGTTCAGAATCATTGAAGACAGATGTGCTGTCTTGTCAAAGGCCATCACCATCGCCTCAACAGGCGTATAGTGAATCGTCTGTTTATATTCAGCAGGAATTGTCACCTTACCCGGATCGCTTTGCACTCCGAGCATACCGGTTACATTCCCCATATTGTCACGTTTGCCTTGCGGCATGACCTGAAGATGTACGACCTGATTGCCACGTAATACATCTATTTTGAGTAATTTTTCTGGTGATGCCTGTACAACCTGTACCACATCGAACCAGTCTTTCATCTGTACACCATCAATGGCCAGAATCTTGTCACCTTCTTTAAGACCCTGACGAATGGCTGCACCATCTTCACTCAGTTTGCTCACCACAGCCGGAATTTCCGGACGATATGGCAAGAAACCTAGTGTATCAAGGGGTGACTGACTTTGATCTTTAAGAAAGTCTTGAATTGGTAACTGGAATATCTTGTTTTCACCCGCACGATCTGCCTGAATCGAAACCACACCAGTTTCACCCACACGATCCACCAAGGCATAACTCAGTTTTTCCCAAGTTTCGACTTGTGTACCATCTACAGCGACAATCTTGTCGCCCGGCTGCATCTGTACCGCGGCTGCAGGTGTATTTGGTAATACCTTGCCTACGCGAGTATTAAGCTGTTCTTGTGCAGGTAAAAAAAGCACCCAAAACAGAACAACGGCTAAAAGCAGGTTAATGAGAGGACCCGCAGCAACGATGGCAATACGTTTCCAGGGATGCTGACGGTTAAAGGCTTTGGGCAGATCTTCTTCTGCCACACTACCTTCACGCTCATCCAGCATTTTGACATAACCACCCAAAGGCAAAGCAGAAAGCTGATATTGGATACCGGATTTTTTGGAAGTCCATTTTAGGAGGGTTGGCCCAAAACCAATGGAATAGACCAGTACTTTAACGCCCAGTTTACGTGCCACAATGTAGTGACCAAACTCGTGAATCGCAATTAAGGGACCGAGTAATAGGATTGCGGCTGCAATAATAAACAAGGCGTTCATGTCTTAACTTCCTTTATTCACAACATATTGCTGTGATAAACCTCGTGCTATGTGATCTGCATGCAGGATAGTATCCAGATCGTGTGCTGGTTGATTGTCCATCTGGTTCAGGACAGTTTCAACCACCTGAGGAATTTGGGTAAATCTGATTTGCTGATTTAAAAATGCAGCAACTGCAATTTCATTGGCTGCATTCAAAATTGTAGGCGCAATTCCACCACTCTTCATGGCTTGACGTGCTAATTTCAGTGCCGGAAAACGCACCACATCCGGTTCCTGGAAATTCAGCTGTGAATGCTTAAACAAATCCAGAGCCGGGATATGGGTACTGATCCGTTGTGGCCATGCCAAAGCATGTGCAATTGGCGTGCCCATATCCGGGTTACCCATTTGTGCCAATGTCGACCCGTCCACATATTGCACCATGGAATGAATAATACTCTGTGGATGCACAACAACTGTAACAAATTGTTCTTGAACTGCAAACAAATGACACGCTTCGATAAGTTCCAGCCCTTTATTCATTAAAGTAGCGGAATCTACGGAAATCTTTTGCCCCATTGACCAGTTAGGATGTTTGCAGGCTTGAGCAGGTGTCACATCATGCAATTGTTCAAGCGAATGGTTCAGGAATGGACCGCCAGAAGCAGTCAGTAAAATCTGATGAACACCGAGCTTAGGTTGACCATTACGTTCGGCATCAAAGTAGTTTTGAGGCAGGCACTGGAAAATCGCATTATGTTCAGAGTCGACTGGCAACAAGAGTGCACCATAATCTCGCGCAGCTTGCATCATGATGTCGCCGGACATGACCAAGGCTTCTTTATTGGCCAATAGGACACGCTTACCCGCTTTGACTGCAGCCAAGGTAGGAAGCAGGCCTGCCGCCCCGACAATTGCTGCCATTACGATATCAACATCCGCATGCTCTGCAACTGAAATTAAGCCTGCTTCGTTCTGAAGAATTTCGATATCTGATAAGCCCTGCACTTGTAGCAGCTGAGAAAGTTCATCGACTTTATTTGCAGGCACTACAGCCACTTTAGGACGGTACTGCTGACAGATTTCTGCCAGCTCAGTAATACGACTTTGCGCTGTCACAGCGAAAACCGAGTAAGCTTCAGGATGTTGCTGCAAAATTTTTAAAGTACTTTGACCAATTGAACCTGTAGCACCCAGTATACAAACAGCTTGTGACATTTATAAATCTACGCCAATAAGTTTTAAAACATATATGCCTGTTGCAAAGATAGGAGCTGCAGCAAGCAAAGAATCAATACGATCTAGTACACCACCATGACCCGGCAAAATACGGCCCGAATCCTTTATTCCAGCACGACGCTTAATCATGGATTCAAACAAGTCACCTAGCACTGAACTAAACACGGTAATAACAGAAAGGATCAGGAACAGACATAGCTCTGGCCAGGTCATATCCAGATAAAGTGAAGCGACGACAACCACGATGAGCATGGAGGTAAGAATACCGCCGTATAGACCTTCTACCGACTTGTTTGGGCTGACATTTGGTGCGAGTTTTTTCTTGCCGAATTTGCGTCCAACAAAGTAAGCGCCACTGTCTGCACCCCATACCAGCAGAAACAGGTACATCAACCACCATGGGGAGTTTAGCCAAACCGAGAAGATTGCTGTAACAGCAGCAGAAACCAGTACAATCCCGATGCCGTGCAAGCTGACATTGTACCAGCCATCATAATCAGGATAGGTTTTAACCCAGTAAATACTCAGCAACCAGGTCAGGATAGATGCTGACCACAATAATAAGGCCACATCCCAATAGTATAAAGCCAGTGCAGATAAGGCTGCAGTCAGTAGACCATAACCCCACGCCATTGGCTTGATTACATTTTTACATTTTCGCGGCATGAGTTTAAACCACTCATAGCCTGCCACCCCGGCAGCCACAACCATCAATGCGAACATTGGATATTGTGATTTGGTCGCAAACATACAGCTCAGTACGACTGCAACCAGCACCAATGCGGTTATAATCCGCTCAAACATGTGTATTAATTCTCAAGTCTTTCTTGAAGAATCTGCTCTGATGTTTTACCGAAACGACGTTCGCGCCCGCCAAATACAGCAAGTGCGTCATCGAATTCCTCTACGGTAAATTCTGGCCATAAGGTCTCAGTAAAATACAGCTCTGCATATGCTGCCTGCCAGAGCAGGAAATTGGACAGGCGGAAATCTCCACCGGTACGAATCAGCAGATCAACAGGCGGCAAGTCACTCAAACTGACATATTGACCGAACACATCAGTATCAATTGCTTCAAGATCTAATTTATTTGTTAAAACATCCGCAGCAATCTGCTTTGCAGCTTGTGCCATGTCCCACATTCCACCATAGCTGATTGCAATGGTAAGCGTCATACTATCGAAATTAGCAGTCCTTTGTTCTGCTTGCAACATCAATGCTTGCAGTTCAGGAGATAAACGCGACCGATCACCAATAAAACGTAAAGCAATATTAAATTTTTGCATACGTGGCAACTGTTCATGAATCGTGTCTTCCAACAACTTCATGAGCAGGTCGACCTCATATTGGGGACGGTTCCAGTTTTCGCTGGAGAATGCAAAGACCGTTAAAGCCTGGATATTTCTTTTTCTACAATGTTCAACAATCGGGTCTAGAACCGTTTTTCCTTCACGGTGTCCATCGCCTTTCTGCATCTGATTTTTTTTGGCAAAACGATTGTTGCCATCCATGATGATGGCAACATGTTTTGGAAGACGGGAATTTTCTTCAGAAGCGGTCATTGATGAATTAGACCTTCATCAATTCAGCTTCTTTCGCAGCCAAGCGCTTGTCTACTTCAGCAACAAATTTGTCTGTGATTTTCTGAATTTCGTCAGATGCACGACGTTCATCATCTTCAGAAATTTCTTTTTCTTTCAACAATGCTTTGATGTCACCTAAAACATCACGACGGATGTTACGGATCGCAACTTTGGCATTTTCAGCTTCGTTACGTGCAACTTTCTGCATGTCACGACGGGTTTCTTCAGTTAGTGCAGCCATTGGTACACGGATCGCGTCAGCAGTAATCGGATTCAAACCAAGATCAGACTCACGGATCGCCTTATCAATCGCAGCAACCATTGAACGTTCAAATGGTTGAACCAGCAATGTACGTGAATCTTCCACGCCTACGTTTGCAACCTGATTCAATGGCACATCAGAGCCGTAGTAAGGAACCATGACGCCGTTCAAAATTGATGGATGCGCACGTCCGGTACGAACTTTAGCGAAACCATGTTCTAACGAGTCAAGAGACTTGTTCATACGCTCTTCTGCGTCTTTTTTAAGATCGTTAATCATATGATCTTCCTTACTTAATTCTTAAAAGATGTATTTACTAAATTAGGAGGTAGTATAAAGGGCTTTGTAGCTCACGTCATTAATTGGTGACGTGAGTTCCTTCTTTTTCACCCATCACCACTGAAAGCAATGCGCCAGATTTGTTCATGTCAAATACTTGAAGTGGCACATTGTGGTCACGACATAAGCAGATCGCAGTTAAATCCATGACGCCCAACTTCTCGTCCAACACCTGATCAAATGTCAATGTGTCGTATTTCACGGCATCTTCGTATTTGCTTGGATCTTTGTTGTAAACACCATCAACCTTAGTAGCTTTCAGGATCAGGTCAGATTCAATCTCGATACCACGCAAACAAGCTGCTGTATCCGTAGTAAAGAACGGATTACCTGTACCCGCTACAAATACGCACACTTCACCTTGAGTCAGATGACGAATCGCATCACGGCTAGAATAAGATTCAACCACTGCACCAATCGGTAATGCAGACATCAAACGGGTTTTGATATTACGGCGTACCAAAGCATCACGTAATGCCAGACCGTTCATGACAGTTGCCAGCATACCCATCTGGTCACCGGTTACACGACCTACCAGACCATCTTTTTGCAACTGGCTACCACGGTACAGGTTACCACCGCCCACGACGATACCGACTTGTACACCCAAACCCACGAGATGCGCAATAGAAAGTGACATCTGATCGAGCACTTGTGCATCGATACCCATGTCTTTGTTCCCTGCCAGTGCTTCACCAGATAGCTTTAGCAGGATGCGACCAAATCGTGGCTTTTTAGAATCCAACATCATAAAACTCCAAATTATTTAATATAAATTCTTTTAATTCAAAATCTTAAGCAGACTTGATTGAGATCAGCTTAGCAAATAAATCATATTCATCTGCATCAGTGATTTCGACTTCAAGCAAATCCCCTGCCTTAATCACACTTTTGTCGATATCTTCAACAAAAACATTACCATCAATTTCAGGCGCATCCGCATATGAGCGCGCTACAGCAACCGGGAATTCTTCTTCCAGGTCATCGACTAGCACAGTCATTTTCTGGCCAATACGTTTTTGTAGCTTCGCTGCTGAAATTTCCTGCTGAACCTGCATGAAACGTTCATAACGTTCTTGCTTGATCTCTTCCGGCACATGGTCTGGAAGATCATTCGCCGTCGCACCTTCAACTGGTGAATAAGTAAAACAGCCCACACGATCCAGTTGTGCTTCTTTCAGCCAGTCCAGAAGCATCTGGAAATCTTCTTCAGTTTCGCCCGGGAAACCCACCACAAATGTAGAACGGATGACTAGGTCAGGACATTTCTCACGCCATACTTTTAAACGCTCCAGTGTATTTTCACTGTGCGCTGGACGTTTCATCAGTTTCAGGATTCTTGGGCTGGCATGCTGGAATGGAATATCCAGATAAGGCAGGATTTTGCCTTGAGCCATCAAATCGATCACGGCATCTACGTGTGGATATGGATAGACATAGTGCAGACGCACCCAGATGCCCAATTGACCCAATGCTTCACACATGTCATAGAATTTGGTTTTAACTGGCTGGCCGTTCCAGAAGTCCAGTTTGTATTTGGTGTCGACACCATAAGCAGAAGTATCTTGGGAGATCACGAGTACTTCTTTGACACCTGAACGTTTCAGTGCTGCAGCTTCTTCAAGCACAGAACCAACTGGACGGGAAACCAGATCACCACGCATACTTGGAATGATGCAGAAGGTACAACGGTGGTTACAGCCTTCTGATATTTTCAAGTACGCATAGTGTTTCGGAGTAAGACGAATGCCTTGCTCAGGCACCAGATCAATAAATGGATTGTGTTTTGGCGGCTCAGGAACATATTCATGTACCGCATCCATCACTTCTTCATAGGCCGCTGCACCTGTCACTTTCAGGACGTTCGGGTGCATTTGGCGAATTTTATCTTCGTCTTTTCCTAGACAACCTGTTACGATTACACGACCATTCGCGCTCATCGCTTCACCGATGGCATCTAAAGACTCTTGTACTGCAGATTCAATAAAACCACAGGTATTTACTACTACTAAATCAGCACCGTCATAATCCGATGCGACATCATAACCTTCAGTCTTTAACTGAGTTAAAATTCGTTCAGAATCTACCAATGCCTTAGGACAACCTAAAGATACAAAACCGACTTTGGGGGACTTCATGAATCTGCGCTCCACTAGAATGCGCGTATTGTATGTCTTTTCGCATCATAAAAATAGTTGAAATGGCCACTCTTTGCATCACGCACTAAAATAACGCCATAAAATATTCAATATAAAAGCTTATGCACCAAAATGAATCATTTTAGGTTTACAGCCTCAATTTAATCCGTTATACCTGAGTTTGATTGGGCATCCCCGTCAGATTTCGTGCATTTTTCAGCAAAATTTTAACAAGAGTTCTAAAGTTGGCGTACATCTTGCTTAATTTGCCTCAAATCTGAACTTTGAAATTGTTATTTTGCTTTATGAAGATGCCATTGCGCCATTTTAATACAGGAAAACCACCGCTAATGGATCAGCCTCTTTCCATCGACTATCGCCTTTTGGTGGACAACCTGACCACTGCCATTATGCTGGTTGATAGTCATCTGAATATTTATTACTTAAATACAGCCTGCGAGACCATGTTTGATGTCAGCCTGTTACGCGCATCAGGCACGCCGGTATTAAATATACTGCAAGCGCCAACAGATGAATTCAATACTGAAGAATCTCTCTATAACACACTGCATACTGGCCAACCTTATACTCGCCGTGAGGCGACGATCATCGTCAACTTTAAAGACATTCATGTGGACTATACGGTTTCCCTGCTCAATGCGGGCAAGCCAAATCATCCTTTATTGTTGATCGAGCTGAATCAGCGTGACCGTATGCTGAAAATCTCACGTGAAGAAAACTATATCCAGCAGCATCAAGTTGCGCGCCAATTAATTCGTGGTGTTGCACATGAGATCAAGAATCCACTCGGTGGCATTCGTGGTGCAACCCAGCTTCTGGCACGTAGCCTTGAAGATCCAAAATATAAAGAGTTCACTGACATTATTATTAGTGAAGTGGATCGCCTGAGAAATCTGGCAGATAGCATGCTCGGTTCACGCCAGTTACCAAGCTATGAAATGGTCAATGTGCATGAGCCTTTAGAACGCGTCCGCTCACTGATTGTGAATCAGACTAAAAAGAAAATTAAAATTACCCGGGACTATGATCTGTCCCTGCCAGAAATTCTGGCAGATCGCGATCAGCTCATTCAGGTCATGCTAAATATCTGCGTGAATGCCGTTCAGGCCATGACAGAAAACAAGGATTTCTTTATCGAGCATCAACCGGAACTTATTTTAAGAACCCGGATTCAGCGTCTTTATACCATTAGTGGTGTGATTCACCGATCTGTGGTTCGAATCGACATCGAAGATAATGGTCCGGGTGTTCCAGACGATATTATCGAAGCCGTGTTCTACCCGCTTGTGACCAGCCGTGCCAAAGGTACCGGACTAGGTCTCAGCATTGCTCAAAATATTATGCATCAACATAACGGAATGATTGAATGCCAGTCAGTTCCAGGAAAAACCGTATTTAGCTTATTTTTACCTTGGGAGTCAGATCATGTCGCGAAATAAAATATGGGTGATTGATGACGATCGTGCCATGCGTTGGGTACTAGAAAAAACATTTAAAGAAGAAGGTTTCGACGTTACCAGTTTTGAAGAAGCCCAGTCAGCACTTGATCAGTTAGGTGTCGATGCACCTGATGTGATCCTGACCGATATCCGTATGCCGGGTATTGACGGTTTGACCTTTTTAGGCAAGGTGAAAAATACCAATCCTGATTTGCCGGTTATTATTATGACGGCGCATTCAGATCTGGAATCTGCGGTATCCAGTTATCAAACGGGTGCTTTTGAATACCTACCAAAACCATTTGATATTGATGAAGCATTGGCACTGGTTAATCGTGCAATTTTGCATATCACCAAATTACAGCAGCAAGAATCTGCCAAATCTGCACCAACCATTCAATCGACTGAGATCATTGGTGAATCGCCTGCCATGCAGGAAGTCTTCCGTGCCATTGGTCGTTTGTCTCAATCACACATTACCGTGCTGATTAATGGTGAATCCGGTACAGGTAAAGAACTGGTAGCGCATGCCCTACACCGCCATTCACCGCGTAGCAATAAACCGTTTATTGCACTGAACATGGCGGCTATTCCAAAAGACCTGATAGAGACTGAATTATTTGGTCATGAAAAAGGTGCTTTTACCGGTGCAAATACGCAACGTCAAGGCCGTTTTGAACAGGCCAACGGCGGTACGCTGTTCCTGGATGAAATTGGCGACATGCCTTTTGAAACACAAACGCGTTTATTACGTGTCCTTGCAGATGGTGAATTCTATCGCGTTGGTGGTCACATTCCGGTTAAAGTTGATGTACGTATTGTGGCTGCAACGCATCAGGACTTGGAAAAACTGGTACATGACGGCCGCTTCCGTGAAGACTTATATCACCGTCTAAACGTGATTCGTATTCATATTCCTAAACTGGCGCATCGCTCTGAAGATATTCCGATGCTGGCACAGCACTTCTTGGCGCGTGCAGGTAAAGAACTGGGTGTAAATCCTAAAATCTTACGTCCTGAAACTCAGGAATATATGCAGAAGCTGCCTTGGCAAGGGAACGTTCGTCAGCTTGAAAATACCTGTCGCTGGCTCACAGTGATGATCACAGGCCGTGAAGTTTATCCAGAAGATCTGCCACCTGAATTAAAACAGATTCCAATTCAGCAGCAAGATCCGGGTGCTCCAATTCCAAACCTGAATCAGATTGCGCCGCATCACTGGGATGAATTACTGGGTCAATGGGCAATCCAGAAACTGAAAAACGGCGAAATGAAGCTGTTAGATGTGGCTACACCAATGTTTGAACGCACACTCATTAATGCTGCACTACAACAAACTCGTGGTCGTAAGCGTCATGCAGCGGAACTTTTAGGTTGGGGGCGTAATACGCTGACCCGTAAGCTGAAAGAGCTCGGCATGGACAGTGCGGATGATGATGAAGTAGAAGAAGTCGAAGGCCAAGCCTGAAATTAAAAAAGCACCCTCGGGTGCTTTTTTATTGCTTATGTATAGTAATGACATTTTTACACTGTTAAACCGATATAACGCGAATAACCTGCCGCGCCTAGATCCGATTTTAAAATCAGATAATTCGGATAAGTACTTGTGGTGATTTCTTCGAACATGTTTACAACATCATCATTAGCATGCAGTTCATCCACTGTTTTTCGCATAGTTTGCTCAAATTCATCGGTGATGTATTCAAAACCGATATCCATGGCAATAAATAAGGTATGTTCACAGGGTTGAACATACTGCTCTTCTTGCCAATTAATGATGTCTTGATGGCAATGAGGGCAAGCGATGTTGTCTGTGGCTTGGATATCGAGTTCAACGAGTTGGTATGGCATTGGAATGATCTAGATGTGGAACTTTTGAATATTTTAGCAAATCCCAACATCATCGCAGTCATTCTTTAGAAAATTTCTACAACCATTGCACAAGCAATTCTTCCACCATTTCTTTACCTCGTAAATGATTCATCCAAGATGATGGAATTGCATCTACACCATAATATAAACCAGCTATACCACCCGCCACACATGCAGTCGTATCTGTATCATTACCCAGCGCAATTGCTGTCTTAATCACCTTTTCATAATCGCTAGCTTGTAGTGCGTAATATGCCGACTTTAAACAATCTACGACATAGCCAGTACCTGTCGGTCGATCCCAGTCATCACTTAAAATATGGTGCTCAAGCTCATCTAACGCACCATTCTGATCACTCAATTCACGCTTGAGTATTTCAATTGCTTCTATCCATGAATCTTGAATAGAACAACCATCTAAAATTTTACGTACCCATAAACAATATAATGCACAACATAATTTAGAACGGATATGCGCATGAGTCAGATGTGATTGTATAAATGCCGCCTCTATTAATTCACGATTAGAGCCTTGATGCCAGAGCGCTAAAGGCAATACACGCATCAGCGCACCATTACCATTGGCATATTCATCATTTTTCGCAACTTGATTTAACTAGATACCCGATTGATAACGATGTATCGCATCAACCGTTTGAATTCCCACATCGAATACCTGACCATCGACAGCCATATAACCTGATTGGTACCAATCGCAAATCCGTTGCATAAAATCTTCAGGATTGAGTTTCTTTTGATCTAACAATGAGGCCAACAAACATAATGCTTGTGCACCATCATCTGACCACGTTCCAATTGGAAGACTGGCATAAGTCCGCGCAAATCCTTTTGGGGGAATCATATCAATTTGTTCAATATCAGGCAGCTGGCTCGGCACTTTAAACTCATAAGGCACACCTACCGCATCACCAACAAGTAAACCGTAAATCGCGCCCCGTATGTATTTTTCTCTATCCATGTTTTAGCTTCATTGTTGTACATTTCCCATAATTAACATAGCAAAATTACTGAATTTATTCATGAAATAATTGATCTTTTAATTTTTTTAACTTCATTAAATATAAAAAACCCGCATTACGCGGGTTTTTTATCACTTCAAAATCTTATGCAGATTTTTTCGCTTGGGCATTCTTACGAATCGTAATCATCACCAATTGAACTGCCGCAGGTGTTACACCCGGAATACGGCTTGCTTGAGCCAGTGTTTCAGGACGAATATCTTTTAACTTCAATGTAATTTCACGAGAAAGACCTGAAACAACATCATAGTCAAAATCAGCAGGAATCTTGGTTTCCTCTAAACGTTTCATTTGTGCAACGTCTTGATGCTGACGGTTGATATAACCTTCGTATTTCACCGCAATCTCAATTTGATCACCCACTTGTGGTGAAACTTCAGAACCTGTGAGCTCTGCAATTTGAGCAAAGGTGATGTTTGGACGTTTTAACAAATCAATTGCAGAACATTCTTTAGAAAGATCCGCACCCGTCATTTCTACGAATTTTTTACCCATTGGATTGTTTGGTGCAGCCCAAAGGTGTTGCAAACGACCTGTTTCTTTCTCTACAGCTTCCATTTTTTCACAGTAAGCTGCCCAACGTTCGTCATCAACCAGACCCATTTCACGACCGATTGGTGTTAAACGCTGATCCGCATTATCTTCACGCAACATCAAACGGTATTCCGCACGTGAAGTGAACATACGATACGGTTCTTTAGTACCTAAAGTAATTAGGTCATCAACCAGTACGCCCATGTATGCTTCATCACGTTTTGGTGTCCATTGTTCTTGATCCCATGCACGACGTGCAGCGTTCAAGCCTGCAAGCAAGCCTTGTGCGCCCGCTTCTTCATAACCGGTTGTACCATTGATTTGACCAGCAAAGTACAGGTTATTGATCGCTTTTGTTTCCAAAGTGAACTTTAATGCTTGAGGGTTGAAATAATCGTATTCGATTGCATAACCTGGACGAAGAATGTGCGCATTCTCCATACCACGGATTGAGCGTACCAATTCAAACTGAACATCAAATGGTAAAGAAGTAGAAATACCATTTGGATAAAGCTCATGTGTATCTAGGCCTTCTGGTTCAAGGAAGACCTGATGGGAGTCTTTATCAGCGAATTTATGAATCTTATCTTCAATCGATGGGCAATAGCGTGGACCTACACCTTCAATCACACCAGTGTACATCGGTGAACGGTCTAAACCGCCACGAATGATCTCATGAGTACGTTCATTGGTATGAGTGATGTAGCAATTCACCTGTTCAGGGTGCATAGACACATCACCCATAAATGACATGGTTGGAGACGGGAAATCACCCGGCTGCGGTGTCATGACAGAGAAGTCGACTGAACGTGCATCAATACGTGGTGGCGTACCAGTTTTTAAACGACCTACAGGCAAGTTTAATTCACGTAAACGATGTGCTAGTGAAATTGAAGGAGGATCGCCGGCACGACCACCTGAAGCATTGTTAAGACCGATATGAATCACACCACCCAAGAATGTACCTGCAGTTAGCACCACAGTTTTCGCATCAAAGCGAATACCCATTTGGGTCACGACACCTTTAACAGTATCGCCTTCAACAATCAGGTCATCTGCTGCTTGCTGAAAGATATCCAGATTCGCTTGATTTTCTAAAGTCTCACGAATCGCCGCTTTATAACGAACACGGTCAGCCTGCGCACGAGTTGCACGAACTGCTGCGCCTTTACGTGAATTCAGAATACGGAATTGAATACCGCCTTTATCGGCAGCCAGTGCCATTGCACCGCCCAAGGCATCAATTTCACGCACTAAATGTGATTTACCGATCCCGCCAATGGCCGGGTTACAGCTCATCTGCCCTAAAGTCTCAATGTTATGAGTTAAGAGTAATGTCTGTCGACCCATACGTGCTGCAGCCAGTGCTGCTTCCGTACCTGCGTGACCGCCACCGATAACAATGACATCGTATACTTTAGGATAGTGCATAGTGGTAAATAGAGAGATAGAAAAAGGATAGCTGAACATTATAGCAAACTTCCTTCCAAAGTTGACAAAATCACTTGAATTTATCCTTCAGAATTTACTCTGCCAGCCAATAAAGCAATGTAATTAAACTTTGCATACTTACTATATAAATTAAACATCTAAACTCAAAAAGTTACCCGACTCATATTGTTTAATATTGATTAGTTTTTAATCTATAAAGTGGTCACATTACAAACAAAGGTATACATGATGAATAAGAATATTTTCCTAGCAACAGCGCTCTGCGGTCTATGTTTCGCTCCATTTGCAGCCTCAGCAAATGATAAAGTCGAAAAGGTTTATAATGCCCAAAAATACCAGCAAGTTTGTAAAGGTAAATCAGAGGGTGCTCCTGTAAGTTTTGCTTACCGCGGCATTATCTGGAATGGTACCTGTCAGCAACAGTTCTTCCCTTCATCATCAACCAATATCAAAGGCGATGAACCTGAACTTTATACATCTTGTAGTTCAGGCGGCGAAACTTCTGCAACCATTAATGGCACTCAGGTCAATGGTAAATGTGCATTAGGCTTTACCCCTCCACGTCCACAGTCACAAATGCAGTCTCAACCACAAATGCAAACTCAGCCTCAAACCCCATCTCAATCAGGGATGTAAATCACTATATAGCTGATTAAATATATTTTTAATCAGAAACTTAACGGGTAAAATGCATAAATTTTACCCGTTTTTATATTGCTTATTTATTCATCTACGCTAAACTCAAAACATACCTAAAAAATGAATAATAAAAAGGAAACTTCATGGATTCGGGGTTTTTTAGTTTGTTTTTGCCGATTACTTTGGCAATTACGATGATGGGGTTAGGACTACAGTTAACAGTCAAGGATTTTCTGCATGTTAGTCGTTATCCCAAGGTGATTTTTATTGTCTTATTCTCACAACTGGTCATTTTAACCGGTTTAACCTTTTTAATCTGTCTGGTACTGGATCTGCCACCATTGCTTGCTGTAGGCATGATGCTGCTAGCTGCCTCTCCAGGAGGTGCCACTGCCAATCTGCTGAGCTATCTTTATAAAGGTGATGTGGCGCTTAATATCACGTTAACCGCCATCAATACGATTATTTCTATTTTCACCTTACCTTTTATTATGAACCTGTCCCTGTACTATTTTATAGGACAGGATACCGGCATCGGCTTACCGCTTGAAAAAATGGCTCAGGTTTTTCTGATTACAATTATTCCGGTTGTGATCGGCATGCTGATTCGGGCAAAATTTCCAAAGCTTTCAGATATTGTACATATGCCAATGCGGTTTCTATCTATCGCTTTTTTAAGCATGCTCTTGATTTATGCCATTTTCCAAGAGCGCTTTAACATCATCGAATATTTTGCCAGTATCGGGATTGCTACTTCCATATTATGTTTTTCCAGCCTGTTTCTCGGTTATTGCCTGCCTTTATTAATGGATATCCCAGACAAGATGGCACGCGCCTGTACCTTTGAAGTCGGCATTCACAACACAACTGTATCAATGACGATTGCGATTTCTGTCCTCAATAATGTCACCATTGCCATCCCTGCGGGTATTTATTCAATTGTCATGTACGTTTTTGCCGGTATTTTTGGTTTTATGATTAGTCAGCAAAAGCTTAGCTATAGTGGCAAGAGTCGTTTATCAGATTTGTAACTTCCTAAGTCAAATGCCTGCTTAAGCTGTATGCTTTTTATAGAAAATTTAAAACTATTAAAATAAATTTCTATAAGGAGCATGCAGATGGACTCTGGCATCATAACAATATTCCTCCCCCTCGCACTCGCCATCATCATGGTGGGATTAGGACTCGAACTCACACTCAAAGATTTTGCCCGGGTAAGTCAGCACCCTAAAGCAGTGCTGGTTGCCTTGTTGTGTCAATTAATTCTGCTGGTAAGCATTGCTTTCATTCTATGTAAAGTTCTGGCTTTACCACCTTTACTCGCTGTTGGTCTGATGTTGCTGGCTGCATCGCCAGGTGGTAGCACTGCAAATCTGTTCAGCTATCTATTTAAAGGTGATTTGGCGCTTAATATTACCTTGACTGCGATCAATTCGGTGATTGCTGCATTTACCTTACCTTTAATCATGAATTTCTCGATCATGCATTTTATGCAGGACAGTCAGCAAATCAGCTTGCAGTTTGGAAAGATCCTGCAAGTGTTTGGTATCATTATTATACCGGTCGCGATTGGTATGTTGATTCGTCATTATGCCCCAGCACTCACTGTAAAGCTGAATAAGCCTCTTCGCATTTTTGCAGTCCTCTTTCTGGTGCTGATTATTGCCGGAGCAATTTATAGTGAACGCGCCAATATTGCCGAATATCTGACTCAGGTAGGTTTAGCAACCGCCCTGTTCTGTCTCTTCAGCTTAATGATTGGCTATTTTGTTCCACGACTAATGAACATCAATTCTGCTCAGGCACGTGCCAGCGCTTTCGAGATCGGTATTCATAACAGTACACTCGCCATGACCATTGCACTTACTGTCATGTCCAGCACTGTGGTTGCCATGCCTGCTGCGGTCTATTCCATCTTCATGTATATCTTCGCGGCTATTTTTGGATTATTACTGAATCGCTTTGCTCCAGTAACTGCACGTCCTAGCATTTCTCCCACTCAGGAAAATGCGTTTTAACCGGTTTTCATAAAAAGGATGCGAAAGCATCCTTTTTATTTAACTCCGTCTCAAGAAGATCACACCTTCAAGCCGAACTTCCGTTACAATAGCTTTTTGAAAAAATGTATAAAGGTTATTTCTGTGAAGTGGTTACAAATTCATATTACAGTTGATCAGGCTCAGGTAGATTTTACTGAAACATTACTTAGCTCACTGGGCGCCGTAAGTGTCACTCTGGATGATGCTGAAAACCAGGATTTGCTGGAACCACTTCCAGGTGAAACACCACTCTGGAATAAAGTGATCGTGACTGGCATCTATGCTCAGGAAGATGACGAAGAAGAAATCGATGTAGCTGCATTGGAAACCTTTATTCGCGCACAACTACCTGAAGCACCGATCCGGCATGAATTCCTGGAAGATCAAGCTTGGGAACGCACCTGGATGGATGCCTACGAGCCAATCCAGATTTCTGAAAAATTCTGGATTGTTCCAGAATGGATGCAAGCGCCTGAAGCAGATGCAGTGAATATTAAACTTGATCCAGGTTTGGCCTTTGGTACAGGTAACCATGCATCTACTTTCCTTTGCCTGCAATGGCTGGGCAAAACCGATGTAAAAGACAAGATCGTGATCGATTATGGCTGTGGTTCAGGTATTCTGGCTGTCGCTGCATTGTTACTTGGTGCCAAATATGCCTATGCAACTGATATTGACCCACAAGCTGTTTTAGCCACCAAACAGAATGCTGAACTGAATGGCGTATTGGATCGACTTTATGTTGGTTTACCGGAAGAGTTCAACACAGAGCTTGGCGAGCAGAAAGCAGATGTGTTTGTTGCCAATATTCTGGCTGGCCCACTCATGATGCTTGAGCCTGAGTTCGCAGAATTGGTCAAACCTGAGGCAGAGTTCGCACTCGCAGGTGTTATCGAAGAGCAAGTTGCTGATGTTACTAGCATTTACTCAAAACATTTTGATATATTAGAAGTAGAAAAACGCGATGAACACTGGTGCCGTATTTCGGGGAAACGCCATAAGAATTAAAGAGTCTATAAAACATTTATGAGTGACAAGCGAACCCACTGCCCGACCTGCTCTACAACCTATAAAGTTACGGTTGCGCAATTAACCATTGCCCAAGGCATGGTTTGCTGCCCAAAATGTAGTACAACCTTTAATGCTTTATCGCATCTGGTGACCGAAGCACAGAATTCGGTCGCCCTTACTCATACGCCAAGTCATGTTTCTTATATTAATAGAAGCCTCGCTGAATCTACTTCTTCAACTAATTCTTCAGATCAGCACTATTTACTGAACATTTTTGATGAAAAAGTTGAAAACTCCAATATTGATCTGAAAACCTATCTGAACAACCTGAATTATTTCAGTACCGAACCGATTGCTGTACTGCCTAGCATGAACTGGGATGATCAGGCAGACAAGCAGCACAATAAAGGCCCGCTTTATTATTTAGGATGGACCAGCCTAAACCTGTTCTTATTTGGCTTACTGTTATTTCAATTCTTCTGGTTCAATCCACACTATATTAAGAATAGTCATGTGATGAGTGTGGCTTTTAATAATATCTGTGAAGTGTTCAACTGTTCCAATCTGGAAGAACATTACAATCTGATCAATACCAATAAGGTCAAAGCCAAAGCGATTGCTACTGATAAAACCCAGTTTAGTGGTGAGCTGATCAATTTCCACAAGCGCAGTCTGGAAATGCCAAACTTAAGAGTTCACCTTAAAGATCAGGGTGTAGTCTTGGCGACTTATAATTTAAAACCTCAGGAATACCTGATCGAAAGCCTGGTTAAGATTCAACGTATTCCCCAAAATAGCCCATTTAAATTTGAATTTGTGCTTCCTGTCGACCGTAAAGACTTCGATAATTACAGTTTGGAAATAATTCGACCTTAATATTGATAAAAACTATTAAAAAACGAAAAAAAAGTTAAAAAAAATGCAGTTTTCTTGCTCACTTTTCCCGAGACAATGGTATTATACGCGCCACGAAAGCTATGTGCTGCAAACTCCTCGCTACTTTTTCACAACAAATACAGTCTTGCCTAATGCGCTATAAAACTTATTGCGTATCGAGCAGATTTTTTTGTTTTGATTTTGGTCAGTAACAAAACTTTAACTATTGTTACGCTTATTTTTCGACCAAATCGTCGAGATGTGGCAAGCTACAAGCTCAATGTAATGACCAAGTTTTAGAACTCCAGTTTTAGGATCTAAAATGGAGTTCATTTCAATTTCTAGACCACTTTTATATATCACTTTACCCAAGTGATATTTGATTTTTCGGATTAATTCGCATGAATAGCAAATCTCCTATTTTTACTGCACAATCTGATGTCGCTCTTCGTATTCACGTAGATCGCGCAGTTCGCCACTACTTTGCACAACTGCAAGGCGAGCAACCTTCTCAGGTGTACGACATGGTGCTGGCAGAAATGGAGAAGCCTTTATTATCTGTCGTTCTAGAATATACGCGTGGTAATCAGACACGCGCTGCCGAGATTCTCGGACTAAACCGCGGTACTTTACGTAAAAAGTTAAAAGCTCACGGTTTAATGAGTGAATAAATGATAAAATGCTTGCGGCTACCGCAGGCATTTTTTTTGACTGTTAATTAGCTATTTAGATTTAATCTGTTCCTTGGTAACTGTGACGAAGATCATGACTATTAAACGCGCTTTAATCTCTGTTTCCGATAAAACCGGTATTGTGGAATTTGCACAAGACCTTGCTGCTCTTGGGGTAGAAATTTTATCTACAGGTGGTACATACAAATTGTTGAAAGACAATAATGTTGCTGTAGTAGAAGTTTCGGAGCACACTGGTTTCCCAGAGATGATGGACGGCCGTGTAAAAACGCTACATCCGAAAATTCATGGTGGCATCCTGGCTCGTCGTGGTCTAGACGAAGCTGTGATGGCTGAACACAACATCGATGCGATCGATCTTGTCGTTGTTAACCTGTATCCATTTGCTGCAACTGTAGCGAAACCAAACTGTTCACTAGCTGATGCAATTGAAAACATCGACATCGGTGGTCCAACAATGGTTCGTGCTGCTGCGAAAAACCACGCGTCTGTTGGTATCGTAGTAAATGCTGCTGACTATGCAACTGTAATTGCTGAGCTTAAAGCTGTGGGTGCTTTGTCTTATGCCACTCGTTTCGACCTTGCTGTTAAAGCATTCGAACATACTGCACAATACGATGGTATGATCGCATCTTACCTAGGCGCTCGCGTAGGTAAAGAAGAAGGTCAAGCAGATAAATTTGCGCGTACTTTCAATACTCAATTAAACAAAGCTCAAGACTTACGTTACGGTGAAAACCCGCATCAGTCTGCTGCTTTCTATGTAGATCCTGCTGCGAAAGAAGCTTCTGTTGCGACTGCTAAGCAGCTACAAGGTAAAGAACTTTCTTATAACAACATCGCGGATACTGATGCTGCACTTGAATGTGTGAAATCATTTGCGAAACCTGCTTGTGTGATCGTAAAACATGCGAACCCATGTGGTGTTGCAGTTTCTCTAGACGGCATCAAAGCTGCTTATGATCTTGCTTATGCAACTGACCCTGAATCTGCATTCGGTGGCATCATTGCATTCAACCGTGAATTAGACGTTGCAACTGCACAAGCAATTGTGGATCGTCAATTCGTTGAAGTGATCATTGCACCAAGCATCGCTGAAGGCGTTCTTGAAGTGACTGGCGCGAAGAAAAACGTACGTGTACTCGTATGTGGTGAACTTCCAGCAATTAACGAACGTGCTCCACAACTTGACTACAAACGTGTAAATGGTGGTTTACTGGTTCAAGATCAAGACTTGGGCATGATCACTAAAGATGACCTGAAAGTTGTGACTAAACGCGCACCAACTGAGCAGGAAATCGATGACATGATCTTCGCTTGGAAAGTTGCGAAATACGTTAAATCTAACGCGATTGTTTATGCGAAAAACCGTCAAACTATCGGTGTAGGCGCTGGCCAAATGAGCCGTGTAAACTCAGCTCGTATCGCCGCGATCAAAGCTGAACATGCAGGACTCGTGGTTGAAGGTGCAGTTATGGCATCTGATGCATTCTTCCCATTCCGTGATGGCATCGACAATGCGGCTAAAGCCGGCATCAAATGCATCATCCAGCCAGGTGGTTCAATGCGTGACGAAGAAACAATTGCAGCAGCTGATGAAGCTGGTATTGCAATGGTATTCACTGGCATGCGTCATTTCCGCCACTAATTTTTAAGTATTAAATTCCAGACCCTCCTTTTCGTAAGGAGGGTTTGTTACATCAGTAGATTATTTAATATCTTGCTATAAGATGTTAAAAGATTTTTAAACCTCATTGGGTTTGTGGAATTTCATTTTCGAGGGAATTTTCTAAAGATGAACATTTTAGTTTTAGGTAGTGGCGGCCGTGAACATGCGCTTGCATGGAAAATCGCACAAGACGATCAAGTGGCAAAAGTATTTGTTGCACCGGGCAATGCAGGCACCGCAACTGAAAATAAATGTGAAAATGTCGCTTTGGACATTCTCAATAACCCTGCCATCATTGATTTTGCAAAAAACAATGCAGTTGAAATGATTATTGTGGGTCCTGAAGCACCATTAGTAAATGGTGTAGTTGATGCTTGCCGCGAAGCAGGCGTGAAAGTTTGGGGTCCAACTCAATTTGCTGCTCAGCTGGAAGGCTCTAAAGCATTCGCGAAGCACTTCTTAAAACGCCATAACATTCCAACAGCTTTCTACGATGTATTTACCGAAGTAGATGCAGCGAAAGCCTTTGTAGAGAAAAATGGTGCACCAATCGTGATCAAGGCTGATGGTCTTGCTGCGGGTAAAGGTGTAATTGTTGCCATGACCAATCAGGAAGCATTCGATGCCATTGATGACATGCTGGCAGGCAACAAATTTGGTGATGCCGGCTCTCGTGTGGTGATTGAAGAATTCCTTGCTGGTGAAGAAGCATCTTTCATTTGCATGATCGATGGTGACAACATCCTGCCAATGGCGACTTCTCAAGATCATAAACGTATTTTTGAAGGCGACCAAGGTCCGAACACTGGCGGTATGGGAGCATACTCTCCTGCTCCTGTTGTGACTGCTGACGTATTCGAAAAAGCCATGAATGAAGTGATGCGTCCGACTGTTGAAGGCATGAAAAAAGATGGTCACGTATATACAGGTTTCTTATACGCAGGCTTGATGATTGACGACAAAGGCCAACCAAAAGTGATTGAGTTCAACTGTCGTTTTGGCGATCCAGAAACTCAACCAATCATGATGCGTTTAAAATCATCTTTGGTTGATTTAGTCCAAGCAGGTCTTGAAGGTAATTTACCTGCAGAAGCTGAATGGGATGAGCGTAAAACTGTTGGTATCGTACTGGCATCTAAAGGCTATCCTGAAACTTCTAGTAATGGCGATGTGATTTCAGGTTTAGATACTGAAATGACTGATGCGAAAGTCTTCCATGCAGGTACAAAAGCCAATGAAAAAGGTGAAATTGTCACTGCGGGTGGTCGTGTTCTTTGTGTCACTGCTTTGGGTAATACCATTGGTGAAGCGCAAGCCAAAGCTCTAGAACTTTGTGAAAAAGTAACGTTCGACGGCGTTCAATATCGTAAGGATATTGGTTACCGTGCAATTGCTCGTGAAAATGCTTAATTCTTTCTCGTAAAAAATTAAGTAAAAACCCCGCTGAGTGCGGGGTTTTTTAAATGCTCTCATTTTAAACAATAGGCTCTAATCCATTGCCAGAGCATCTTGGACATCTACCATTCAGCCCCATCACCACCACATTGTTTACAAAAAATTGTATCTACAGTATTAAATGTTTGTTTGTAAATATCTCTTAAATCTTTTTCTTCTAATTGGTTAGGATTTTTTGTATCTAATAAAATTGATGTATCTTTGTTTGCATTTATAAATCCCTTAATCTATTCCAGACTAACAGAACGTCCTTTATATTTTCTAGTTAAAACTTCAGTTCTATGCTTATATAATTTTAAGCCATTATTTAATTCAATCTCCAACAGCACACACTTTTTATCATTCATACGTGATAATTTCAGAAGTCTTCCATCATCGATACAATAACGATGACTAGAATTTTCTAAAAATATTTTACTTTTCTTGCCAAAAATATAAGCATATAAATTTTTTTCTTGTGCTAAATCCTTTATATTTTCTAATGTTTTTTCTAATAGATCCATTTTTCTACTCTTAATTTGATCTCATACAATTATTACTTCAAATTTACAAATTTCAAGATAAACATGATTGCAATTATAAAAACCCCTCGCCTCATCCTCCGCCAATGGCAAGACGCTGACACTGCCCCATTTATCCAAATGTGTGCAGATGAGGATGTCATGCGTTATTTTCCCGCTCCACTGACATCTAAACAAAGCCTACAATTTATTGAAAAAGTAACACGGCAAATTAATCAGCATGGTTGGGGCTTATGGGCAGTTGAACTAAAACAGACTAAAGAATTTATTGGTTTTATCGGCCTGCAACCCCAACCTGAATTGTTTGAGTTTTCACCCTGTATTGAAATTGGCTGGCGGCTAGCAAAAAAATATTGGCATCAAGGTTATGCGACTGAAGGTGCACGTGCAGTATTGGATTACGCGTTTACCACTTTAGGTTTGGATAAAGTTGTGTCTTTTACTGCCACAGTCAATACACCATCCGAAGCAGTGATGAAAAAGATAGGCATGGTAAAGACTCAAGAATTCCAGCATCCACGCTTGCCTACGGATCACCCTTTATGTTGGCATGTATTGTATGAAATCAATCAAATTAATTACTCAGGCAAATAAGACACGGCTTAAATCCTCCTTAAGCGTTTATTAAAAAAGATTTTTCAGTAGTTCAATGAGCTAGTAGATTTACCCATGTTTATTCATTTTTATGATTTCTATTGGATAAAATCTTATAAAGATCAATATTTAAGCGATCAGAAATTTTGGCTTATCTTCAATAAAAATAATATATTGTATTCATTAATATTTTAATCATTTTTATCCAATTTATATTCTATTAAAAAGATAAGTAAATACTTTTTATCCACTATATCGAATAAATAATAATTGCTATGATTGCGCCCATTCAGAGCACCAAATTTGACTATATCTTTTATAAAATCTCTATTTACTCTCTCCAAATAGAAAACCGATATAGTGGTTTGGTGAACTCTGACCCGATCGAATTAACGTGAACTGTTGCAGTACATTTGCATTTTCCCTGCCGGAGCCACATGCGACATCGATCCAGGGTCAGATGAAAGTGTAATAAAACTCCACTTTAACATGACCTTAAAATGCATATACTTTAGGCAACACGAGAATTAGGACATCTTTATGAAAAAGCTACTTGGCGTTTTACTCAGTGCATCTGTATTGACACTAACTGCATGCGGAAAACAAGAAGCGCCTGCAACGGACGCAGCACAAAACAAAGACTCAGGTGAACTTCAAACAGTTACTATGGCATCCACTGGTTCAGATGCTGACGTATGGCGCTACATTTCAACTTTGCCTGAAACTAAACAAGCCGGCATCAAACTTGATGTGAAAAACTTCACTGATTATGTTGCGATGAACACTGCGGTTGCCAACAAAGAAATTGATGTTAACGCATTCCAGTCTTATGCCTATATGGTGGCTTATAACGACGCCAATACTCAAAAGATCGCTCCACTTTCTACGACTTATCTTGAGCCAATGGGGATTTACTCAAGCAAAGTGAAAAAAGTTGAAGAGTTTAAGCAAGGTGCGACAATTGCTATTCCTAACGATGGCGCGAATGAATCACGTGCATTGTTACTTTTACAATCTGCGGGTCTGGTAAAACTTAAACCAAACTTTGACCTGGTAAAAGGTACGCCTGCTGACATCACTGAAAATGCGAAACAGATTGTCATCAAGCCAATTCAAATGGCGACTGCAGTCCGTGTGAAAGATGAAGTAGATGCGATTGTTCTAGGTAATACTTTGGCAATGGAAGGTGGTCTGAACGTATTGAAAGATGCGATCTATTACGAAGCGATTGATCAAAGTACTAAAATGAATGTTAACGTTTTAGCTGTCGCTGCTGACCGTCAAAATGATCCTGTACTTCAAAAAGTTGGCCAGTTGTATCATACTCCTGCTGTGAAAGCCTATGTTGATGAACACTTCGGTGGTACTAAAGTTGCTGTCAATAAACCAGTGACTTATTTAACCGAAGAAAAGTAATACAATAATCAATATTCAGAACAGGCAAGATTTCTTGCCTGTTTTTTTATTCGTGATGCAGTATTTGACACTATGATTGAATTTAAAGACATCTCCAAACAGTATGAGCTCAAGGGTCAAACCTTACGTGCCTTGAATCGGATTAATTTACAGATTCCGACCGGCAGTATCTTTGGCATTATTGGCTATAGTGGTGCCGGTAAAAGTACCCTGATCCGCCTGATTAATCTGCTTGAACGCCCTACTTCTGGTCAGGTGATTATCAATGGCACGGACTTTACTGCTTTGGATGCCAAATCATTGCGTCAGGAACGTACCCAGATCGGCATGATTTTTCAGCATTTTAACTTGATGCAGACTAAAACAGTGGCTGCCAATATTGAAATGCCAATGAAGTTGCTTGGCTGGAGTAAAGCTGAACGGGAAAAACGTCTCGAAGAACTGCTGGATTTTATTGACCTAAAACATAAGCGTCATGCTTTTCCGGACGAGTTATCAGGCGGTCAAAAGCAGCGTGTCGGTATTGCTCGTGCCTTAGCAAACCATCCGAAAATTCTGCTGTGTGATGAAGCAACTTCCGCACTTGATCCGCAAACCACCAAATCTGTACTGCAATTGCTGAAACGCATTAATCAGGAACAAGGCATTACCATTGTTATGGTCACCCATGAAATGGATGTCATTGAGACCGTATGTGATTATGTGGCTGTCATGGAAAAAGGTGATGTGATTGAAACCGGTTCTACCCTGCAGATCTTTAGTCAACCTCAGCATCCAACAACCAAGAATTTCATTCAAACTGTACTCCAGCAAAACTTGCCAGTGAATATTCTGGCGAATCTGGAAAACCAGAATCATCACAGTATTTATTGTTTAAAATTCCTGGGCAGCTCAGCGCAGGAAACCGTGATTCAAGGTGTGATCAAACAGTTTGATGTCAGTTTAAATATCCTGTTTGCCAATATGACAGAAATTAATGGTTCAGTGATTGGCCAGATGTTTATCCAACTTTTAGGCGATCCAGCGCAAATCACAGCGGCAATGCAATATCTGAGAGATAACGGCGTACAAGTCGATCAGGCAGGAGTACAAGAATGAGGGACTTAATTGTACAGTGGTTGACCACTATTACTGCGCCATTCTGGAAAAGTTCACTATCGATGGATCAGTTTGTTACTGCACTGCAAGAAACCTTTCACATGGTGTTCTTCGCAATGCTGTTTGGCTGTATCTGGGGCTTTATTCAGGCGATCATTTTACTTGTCACTCGTCCAAACGGGATTCTGCCAAACCGTGTGATTTATCATGCTCTAAACCCGATTGTGAATGCACTGCGTTCCCTACCCTTTATTATTCTGCTGATTGCAGTTATTCCCTTAACAAAATTCTTGGTCGGTACTTCTATCGGTACTTGGGCAGCGATTGTACCTCTAACTATTTATGTCGGTCCTTATATCGGCCGTCTGGTAGAAACTTCTCTACTGGAAGTGAATGAAGGCATTATCGAATCTGCACAAGCGATGGGAGCAACGCCAATGCAGATTATCTTTAAGTTTATTCTGCCAGAAGCACGTAGCTCACTGATTCTGAACCTGACCACAGCAACCATTAGCCTGATTGGTGCAACCGCAATGGCGGGTGCCGTTGGTGCTGGTGGTATTGGTGACTTAGCGATCTCTTATGGTTATCAGCGTTTTGATACATCTGTGGTGATCATGACCGTGATTGTCTTATTGATTCTGGTGCAGATTGTACAAAGTGTTGGCGACTGGTTATCGCGACTTCGTTAAGCTAAATTCCTAAGTAAATAAAGCCCTCTTTTTGAGGGTTTTATTTTCTACCCATAAAAATATCTGCATCTTAAACATCGAAGCGAACATTTGATACATGGCTTAGCAGCATGGATGCTGCCGTTGATCTGTCTTACACAAGCTTTAAAGCAATGCTTAAAGCTTGCTCAGGAAGTGCCATCAGATCAACGAGGGGTTTTGTTACTTTTGGCCCGTCAAAAGTAAGGCATAACTACTCAAAATTTAAATTAAAGTAAAAATAATGAAATTCTAATTTTCAAATAACTTTATGAATAAACTTACTGACACTTGAAATTCTTCTTTTACTTTTGAAAGATGAATAGCACTGCTATGCAAGGTAACAAAAATCTTCTGTTAGCTTGATGATACTTCCCTGTATCACAAGCCAACGGCGACATCCATGTCGCCTCATACAAATTCAATTTGGGTGCGTAGTTCTATTTCGATAAAATGATAAGCATAGCTTTAAGTCAATTCTAATTCACAATCTAAAAGTTCAGCATTTCCCCTCAATTTCAAACTGAAACAATAAATCCCGTGCTAAACTATCGAGTGGTTTTTGCAGGGACTCATTTATGCACTTTGTTCATCTTGGTATTCATACAGAATTTTCGATTACTGAATCCATCGTACGTATACCTGACTTGGTCAAAGCTGCTGCGAATGACGAGATGCCAGCACTCGCGCTGACTGATTTATCCAATCTACATGCTGCTGTTAAATTCTATAAAAAATGTTTGGATAAAGGCATCAAACCGATTCTTGGCTCTGAAATTCGTCTGAATGATGCTGAGCATCGGGTTACCCTGCTTTCCATGACCAACAAAGGCTGGCGCAACCTGACCGAACTGGTGTCTGAAGGTTATATCAGCGGCCAGCAACTGGATATTCCTTGCGTACAAAAAGATTGGATCTTGAATCAGCACGATGACATGATCGTATTGCTCGGTATGCAGTCCGATGTCGGCAAAATGCTGATTACTTCAAATCCCGATAAAGCTGAACCGCTACTGCAAGAATGGGTAGAGAAATTTGGAAATCGTGTTTATCTCGCCCTCACCCGCACCGGCCGTGCTAATGAAGATACATTCATTGAAGAAGCGGTAAAGCTCGCGAAGAAATATAATATCGGTGTCGTGGCACATAATGATGTGCATTTTATTGCACGCGAAGACTTTGAAGCACATGAAGCGCGTGTCTGTATCGCAGATGGTTATGTGCTTGGTGATAACCGTCGTCCTAAAACCTATAGTCCTGAGCAATATTTTAAAAGCTCTGAGGAAATGGCGGAGCTGTTCTCGGATATTCCAACTGCGATTGAGAATACCTTCCATATCGCAAGACGTTGTAATGTCACCCTACGTTTAGGCTTCAATGACTTACCAGATTACCCAATTCCTGAAGGCCATACTATTGACACCTACTTCGCACATTTATGTGAAGAAGGTTTAGAAGAACGCCTGAACTTCCTGTATCCACCAGAAAAACGTGAAGAAGACTGGCCTTTAATACGCCAGCCTTATGATGAACGTCTGGCTTTTGAAATCAAGATTATTCTGGATATGGGTTTCCCGGGTTACTTCCTGATCGTGATGGACTTCATTCAATGGTCCAAAGGGAATGGTGTACCGGTTGGTCCGGGCCGTGGTTCAGGTGCGGGTTCCCTCGTAGCCTATAGTTTGAAAATTACCGACCTCGATCCCCTGCGTTATGACCTGCTGTTCGAACGTTTCTTGAACCCGGAACGTGTCTCGATGCCCGATTTCGACGTCGATTTCTGTATCGCTGGTCGTGACCGCGTGATTGACTATGTGGCACGGACTTATGGTCGTGATGCGGTATCCCAGATTGCGACTTTCGGTACCATGGCGGCTAAAGGTGCGATTCGTGACGTAGCCCGTGTACTAGGTAAATCTTATGGTCTGGCCGATCGTATTTCCAAACTGATTCCCACCAAACCTTTGGGTTTAAGTCTGGAAGAATCTCTGGAAGCAGAACCACAGCTGAAAGATATCGTCACCAATCCATCCAATCCAGATTATGACGATGCTTCAGAAATCTGGGAAATGGCATTAAAACTGGAAGGTATTACTCGTAATACGGGTAAACATGCCGGTGGTGTGGTCATTGCACCAACCAAATTAACTGACTATTCAGCCGTGATGTGTGATGCGGATGGTACAGCACGTGTAGCCCAGTTCGATAAGGACGATGTCGAAGCTGCCGGTCTGGTCAAATTTGACTTCTTGGGTCTGCGTAACCTGACTGTAATTGAAGATGCCATCAAGCATATCAACGCCCGTCCAGACGTCACTGAGCCAGTCAATATTTCCTATATTCCGCTGGATGATAAACCAGCCTATAACATCTTCGCGACGGCGAATACCACCGCGGTATTCCAGTTTGAATCCGTCGGCATGAAGAAGATGCTCAAGGAAGCACGCCCAAGCAAGTTCGAAGAAATTATCGCCTTCGTATCGTTATATCGTCCCGGTCCAATGGATCTGATTCCTGACTTTATCCACCGTATGCATGGTGGCGAGTTTGAATACCTGCATCCTTTGCTGGAAAAAGTATTAGAACCGACCTACGGGATCATGGTCTATCAGGAACAGGTAATGCAATCCGCACAGTTCTGTGCCGGTTATAGCTTGGGTGGTGCGGACTTACTTCGTCGTGCGATGGGTAAGAAAAAACCTGAGGAAATGGTCAAGCAGCGTAAGATCTTTATTGAAGGTGCTGCGAAAAAAGATATTGATGAAGCCACAGCCAACCATATCTTCGACTATATGGAAAAATTCGCAGGCTACGGTTTTAACAAATCGCATGCTGCCGCCTATGCCCTAGTTGCTTATCAAACGGCCTGGTTAAAAGCGCATTATCCTGCTGAATTTATGTCAGCGGTGATGACTTCGGAAATGCAGAACACTGACAACGTGGTATTCCTGATTGATGACTGCCGTCATAACGGACTGGAAGTATTGCCACCATCGGTGAATATGTCGATTTATCAGTTCCATGCCAGCGACCCAAAAACCATTGTCTATGGCCTAGGAGCAATTAAAGGCGTTGGTGAAGCGGCTATGCAATCCGTGATTGAGTCTCGTCAGAAAGAAGGTCCATATAAAGACCTGTTTGACTTCTGTCACCGTATCGACCTGAAAAAAATCAACAAACGTACGCTCGAAGCCTTGATCCGTGCGGGTGCGCTAGATTGTCTTGGTATTGAACGTGCTGACCTAATGGCGCAATTGCCTGAAGCGGTACAAGCTGCGGATCAGGCCCGTCAAAACCGTGAAACCGGCATCATGGACCTGTTTGGTGAAGTTGAAGAAGTTCAACGGAAACCTGCCAAACCGGTGAAACCTTGGTCAGATGAAGTGCGGCTCAAAGGTGAAAAAGATACACTCGGCCTATATCTAACAGGTCACCCGATTGATGTATATCGTAATGAACTAAAAGCCTTTGTACCTTGTCAGATCAATGAATTAACCCCAACCCGTCGTGGTGTAACGACTGTGTTTGCCGGTCTGGTAGTCGATGTCGCTAACTTCCCGAACCGGATGATGGTAACACTGGATGATGGTACTGCACGTATCGAAATTTCCACCAATCATGAACGCTTCCAGCGCTTTAAAGAGATTGTTCAAGTCGATAAAGTGGTGGTGATTGAAGGTGAAATTTATGAACGTGAAGGTTTTGATCGTCCACTCGGTCGTTTGACCAAAGCCTTTAGCCTGAATGAAATCCGTCAGAAACGTGCTAACAGCATCAAGATTACCTTGCAAGCTGAACATTACAGCAAAACCCTCAGCCGTGACTTGCAGCAGATTCTAGTGCCATATACCAATGTGGACATGAGCACGCATATTCCCGTGATTCTATATCTGGATTATGGCTATGCCACGGCCGAACTGCATCTGGGTTTAAGCTGGAAAGTTGCGCCGCTGGATGATCTTCTCGCCAAGCTGCGTGATTATTTTGGCAAGACTGCGCTCTATATCGAGTATCAGGTGAAGTCTAAAGCTGCACGTGCCGTATCTTATGAACAAGCCAAGCCGGTCGAGGTTCCGCCTCCACCTGCTGACATGAGTATGGACGATGCTCTGGCACAATATGAAGCTGAATCTCAGCCGCAGTATTCATAAATCTCCCATTTTAATATATCCAAACTGGAATCATCATGAGTCAAATTGACAATGCTGCTGTTTCAGCACATCTCTCCCATGTGCGTATTGTCATGGTTAATACCACCCTGCCTGCCAATATTGGTAGTGCCTTACGTGCCATGAAAACTATGGGCCTGTGCAAACTGGTCTTGGTTGCACCAAAAACCTACCCACATCCGGACATTGATGCCCTAGCTGCAGGTGCAACCGATCTGATCGAGCAGATTGAAATCGTAGAAACACTGGAAGAAGCCATTAAGGATTGCCAGATCGTCTTTGGGACCAGTGCGCGTAGCCGCACCATTCCATGGCCTTTACTAGATGTCCGTCCAGCGGCAGAAAAAGCACTTTCTGCTGTGGTGCAAGAAAAACAGGAAATTGCGATTCTGTTTGGCCGTGAAGACCGCGGTCTGACCAATGAAGAACTGGCAATGGCGAATTATCACTTAACCATTCCTGTGAATACGGATTATGGTGTTTTGAATGTTGCTCAAGCCATTCAGGTGATCTGCTATGAACTGCGTATGGCAGCACTGGATCAGGTTGAACACCCACGTGATCCAAAAGCCACCATGCAAGTCATTGATGGCATTGAAATGGAATGGGATGAACCACTGGTGACCCATGAACAGATGGAACAGTTCTACCCGCATCTGGAAAAAATGCTGGCAGAAATTGAATTTATGGATCCAAAAAACCCACGATTACTTCCTTTACGCTTGCGTCGCCTTTTCGGACGTATACAATTAGATCGTATGGAATATCACTTACTTCGTGGTATTTTCACTCGTGTTCAGGCACTGAATAACGGCACCTGGAAAAAATCTTCCCATACATCACAACAGGATGAGGATCAAAACTAATGCTAAAACAGCTCAAAGAAGATATCCAAGCTGTCTTTGCGCGCGATCCTGCAGCACGCAATACCTTAGAAGTCTTAACCACCTACCCTGGCATCCATGCACTGATTATGCATCGCATGGCACATGAGCTATGGAAAAAAGACTGTAAAGGTACAGCGCGTGTTTTGTCCTCTTTTAGCCGTTTTGCAACAGGTATCGAAATTCACCCAGGTGCCAAGATTGGTAAACGTTTTTTCATTGATCATGGCATGGGCGTTGTGATTGGTGAAACTGCGGAAATTGGCGATGATGTCACCTTGTATCATGGTGTGACTTTGGGTGGTACCACCTGGAATAAAGGCAAGCGTCACCCGACTCTGGAAGATGGTGTTGTTGTTGGTGCAGGTGCTAAAATCCTGGGGCCATTCACGGTAGGTAAAAATGCCAAGGTTGGTTCCAATGCTGTGGTTACCAAAGCAGTTCCGCCGAATACCACAGCGGTCGGCAATCCTGCCCGATTTATTACCAAAGACCAGCCAAAAGAGGATGCTGAAGCACGTCGTCGTGATTATGCGGAAAGCATTGGTTTCCAGCCTTATGCAACTACACAGGATCAGACCGACCCGATTCTGGAAGGTATGCGTGTTCTACTTGACCGTATTCAACAAAATGAAAAACGCATGAATACACTGTGCAACCGCCTGTCTCTACTTGACCCGACTTTTAAGAAAAACCAGTTAAATGAACAGCCGTTTAGCAAGGAAGAACTTAAAATTCTGGAAGATGCGCGCCGTGAGTGCGAAGCACAAACCAGTCAGTCCAAGGCCTGACTATAAATCGTAATTCTTTTGTAACACGCATTTGCTTGCATGATCGCAGCACTTTTCATAGACTGACGATCATGCATTTTTTGAATAGATGTTTTAAAAAATAACATGAATGGACGGATATTATGACCTTGAAGCCCTTAGCAATTGCTTGCTTAGCTTTTACCATGACGGCGTGCTCTATGGCACCGACCTCAAGCAAACAAGAACAGAAACCAGCTGATCAGGTAGTTTTTGTTGAACCTGAACTTACTCCGCCATTTTATGCTTTAAATCCATTTAACTATAACGAACCACCTCCATTTGAAGTTCATTTGCAAAAAGCCGCTGCGCAGCCAGTGACGAAAATGGTGGTCACTGATCCTAAAGATCCGTCTAAACAGTTAACCCTAGATGTGAACAAGCTGATCATCCCGATGGTGGATAGCAATACACGCAGTATGCGTTATGCAGCACTTGCCAATGAAAATGAAATCGACATTACCGAAATCGATGATTTCTTGCAGATGGTAGAAGGTAAAGCGCGTCATTACCCACCCCGCTTTAGCGACCGTCAGGAACGCCGTGGTTTTGAAGCAAAACTTCGCGAAGTTTCTCAACAATTGGATACTTTAGCTTCACGTCCAAATGCTTCATTTGATGTCTTAATGCGTGCATTTAAGGCCAGCGTGATGGCACGTAATCTTGATTTGGGTTCTATCTATACCACCAAATCAATGACCTATGCACAGCGCATTCTTCGTATTAACCAGGATGATGCTGAAGCAAACTTCTGGTTCGGTTTTGGTCTGTCTGAAGGTGGTGGTCACCGCGAAGCAATTCAGTATCTGGACAAGGCAATGCAGGCGGGTGTTCAGGAAGCTTATTTATCTGCGGCAAATAACTACATTGCCATGGAGAATAAAAAGAACGCTGTTCAGGTTCTGAATAATTACAAAATTAAATATCCGCAAGAAGCTGAAGTCGCTGATCGTCTGATTCAGGAAATTGAAAAACAGGGTCGCTGGAACGTATGGCAAGTCATGCAAACAGCCGCTCCTGCACCAACAACCCCTGCGCCTACACCAGCACAATAAGCTATATTTCAGATTCATAATATTACAAATAGACCGCTCCGGCGGTCTATTTTTATGGGAAAAAATTAGTAAAATACAAAGCATTATCAAGCTTTATAATTTTAAATGAGTGTTCAAAGTCTTTATGCACGAGAAAATAAATAAGATAGCATTACTTTGCACTGTACTCATGACAGCTGTACTGAGTGGCTGTCAGGTGGTGAGTGTTAAAGAGCAGGCTATTAATGTCACCATCAATAATGAACGCGATAGCATTCTTACACGCGATAAGTTGAGTGAAGCTAGTCTGAATGTCCTGTCCATGACCGGACGTGAAGCACAAGTCTGTGAAAATAATCCAGAAGAATGTGTGAAAGAGCTACAAGAAATTCCACAGATTCTGGATGAGCAATTACTTTCAACATCGAGTGAATTATATCTAGCTAAATCACTCCAGCTTGGTAAATCGGCTGAATGTAAGACCAGTGCTCTGGCTAAGACCCGATCTGAAGAAAAACAGCAACTGCAAACCCAGAACCTGCAAAAATGTCAGGAACAGCAGTTACAAATGCTGGATAAAAGTATCCGCTACAGTTATGCCTATCTGTTTCAGACTGAACGTGCACCACAGGACCGGATCTTCGACAACCGACAAGTTCAGATTCGTGACTTTTATAACCTGGCGATTGCTCATTTAATCCAGATCTACGCGGAACGTTATAAAACCAAAGAAGCCGGTCAACATCTGCAGGTTGGCAACAGCGTCTATACCATTAATCTGGACAATTTCCCCCAGCTCAAGAATCAGTCGATTGAACAGTTAATGTCGACCTATAACATGAACTTCTCTGGTCTGCGCTCGATTACCCGTCGTGACGGTTTCGGCTCTGAGTTTCTGGTGGTTTTGCCAGAAGAAAAAATATCCAAAAAAGATAAAAAATATCTGGTTGATCCCCTAAATCACCAATATCAAAATGGCGTAAATCCTTTTATTCATTCAGCACGTTATCTGGCAACCACGATTACCGCCATTCCAGAATCAGCAAACTCTGTGGAACAGATCCTGAATAACAGCAACTTCTATTTAAAACTTTATGACCCGTATAAATATGACAAGATTAAAGTTGCCAATAAGGAATATGCTTTAGCGGCAAACTTTTCAGCGCCTTATGGCTTATGGCTGGCAGAAAATAACCTGGGACGTGCAGCCTATCTGACACTGATCAATCGTGACGATAATCTGGTCATGCCTCATCTATTTATGCTGGAACCTTATAATCCAAATAAAAAGGTTTTAGTGCTGATTCATGGTTTGGCCAGCAGCCCGGAAGCCTGGATTCGTTTAACGAATGATATTATGGGTGATCCGGTCTTAAGAGAAAATTTCCAGGTGTGGCAGGTCTTCTACTCAACCAACATGCCTATTCTGGAAAGCCGTTTCCAGATTAATGCGCTGCTTCAACAAGGTTTCGCGCGTATTAGTAATAATGCACCAGCCAAAAAAGAAGCTGTACTGGTTGGACACAGTATGGGCGGTGTCATTGCCCGTCTATTGGTGAGTGATGCAGATATTACTGAACCCGCTTTTAATATTGTAAAAAATTCAAAGCTGACCAAGTTCCGGGACAATCCGCTCTTTAAAGCACGCTTGAAAATGCAGCCAGTTCCGAATTTTAGTCGCGCTATTTTCCTGGCAGCACCGCATAAAGGTACCGATTATGCAGATCGCTGGCATACCAAACTGGCACGTAAAATTATTCGTGTGCCGAGTGCCTTTTTGGGTGCATTTGCCGACACTGTCCAAGGTGAAATTGGTTTAAGTGATTTTCTACATGAAGTTGGTCGTGACCTGATTCAGAATGGTCCGAGTGACCTTAGTAAAAAATCAAAATTCACAGCACTGACCAAAGATATCAATCCTGCACCGGGTTTCAAATTTCACTCGATTATTGGCAATAATACAGATAGTGATGATGAAAATATCATGACTGATGATGTGGTTGCTTATCAGAGTGCATATCTCGAAGGTGCAGCTTCCAATAAAATTATCAAAGGTGGACATTCCGTTCAGGAAACTCCCGAGGCTGTACTGGAACTCCGCCGCCTTCTCAGATTACATCTGGTCGACCTGGGATTATATGACCCTGATTAAATCTTGATAAAAGATATAAAAAGCTGCCTATCGGTGGCTTTTTTTATGGGCAACCCATGTATCAATACCCTTTTATGCTTTATATCGACTAAGTCCGTCCAAATACAGATTCCTGCGGATTTATATTTCTTTCTAAAAATTAAATTTGTTAGACTTGGGGCAATTATTTTTGACATTCAAACCAGTCTTTACAGGATTTTAGCTTAGGCTATTTTTCAGGTTTTCCGAGGATAGTGTTTCGGAAAAAGATTCAGGTTTTGCTTTATATATTTAAAGGATTTTTTCTTAATGACCAGTTCAGAACTTGTGGCTGATCTCTCTAGCTTAACGCCCATGATGCAGCAGTACATGTCGGTCAAAATGCAGCATCCACACTCATTGATGTTCTATCGCATGGGTGATTTCTATGAACTGTTCTTTGAAGATGCCCATAAGGCCGCCAAAATTTTAGGCATTACCCTGACCCATCGCGGTAAAGCCAATGGCCAGCCAATTCCCATGGCCGGTGTACCTTTCCATGCTGCTGAAGGCTATCTAGCTCGTCTGGTGAAAAAAGGCGAAACGGTGGTGATCTGCGAGCAGATCGGTGAAGTGACTGGTAAAGGTCCAGTTGAACGTGGGGTCGTCCGAATTATCACTCCCGGGACTTTAACTGATGATGCCTTATTAGGTGCGCATCAAACCTCCAACCTGGTTGCTCTGTGTGTTCACCAGCAACAAATCGGAATTGCACTTCTCGACCTGAGTGCGGGTTTATTTAAAGTCCAGCAAATCGATTATGACTTAAGTCAGTTAGCCATTGAGCTGGCACGCCTGATGCCAAGCGAAATTGTGGTGGATGAAAATCTGCAAGATCAGGCACTGATAGAACACTTAAAACAACAGCTAGATATTCCAATCAGTAAACGTCCGAATGTTGACTTCAACCAGAACAATGCTCAGAAGACATTATGCGACCAGTTTGCAGTAAGCACACTTTCAGGTTTCGGAATTGATCATCTCCCTTTGGCCAAAGCTGCTGCGGCTGCATTGATTCACTATGCCAAAGAAACCCAGAAAACGGCTTTACCACATATCCGAACCATTCAACTGGAACAAAGTTCAGACTTTATTGCACTGGATCCAGTTACCCGTCGTAATCTTGAGCTAATTGAGCCTTTATTTGAACATGGCACTTCATTGTTCCAGCTAATCAATGATTGTCAAACTGCTATGGGTGGCCGTCTGCTTAGCCGAACCTTGATGCAACCGCTTCGTGATACCGCGATTCTGGATGAGCGACTAGATGCGACACAGGCATTGCTTAAAGGTTTCCATGAATCGCCAGTCCGTCTGGTCTTAAAAGAAATCAGTGATATTGAACGTGTACTCAGCCGTATTGCTCTCGGCAGTGCACGTCCACGCGATCTGGTTCAATTACGTCAAGCTTGTGCACAGATTCCATTTTTACGCCATGCGTTACAACCGCTGTTAAGTCAGCAGAATTCGAAATTATTGCAACAGCTGAATGAAGAACTGGGCGATTTTCATGGCCTGCATCAGCGCCTGATGTCAGCTATTGTTGAAAATCCGCCGGTACTGCTACGTGATGGCAATGTCATTGCAGAAGGTTTCGATAGCGAGCTGGATGAGCTGCGTAAAATCCGTGATCATGCCGGACAGTTCCTGATTGATCTGGAGATTAAGGAACGTGAGCAAAGCGGCATTCCTACCCTGAAAATCGGCTATAACCGTGTCAGTGGTTATTATATCGAACTGACTCGTGCACAAGCTGAACAGGCACCTGAACATTATATCCGTCGTCAGACGCTGAAAAATGCCGAGCGTTATATCACGCCTGAACTAAAAGCTTTTGAAGATAAAGTATTGTCTAGCGAATCCCGTGCACTTGCTCGCGAGAAAATGCTATTCGAAATGTTGCTGGATGAACTGCGTCAGGATATTGGCAATCTACAGATGATGAGCAGTGCGATTGCCCAGATCGATCTGTTGGCAAACTTTGCCCATCAGGCACGTTTACGCAATTGGGCACGACCAAAATTCAGCCCTGAAATTGGTGTGAAAATCGTTGCCGGCCGTCATCCTGTGGTTGAAGCCTTAAGCAAGGCAGCCTTTACTCCAAATGATACCCAGCTGGATTATCAGCACCGTATGGCCATTATCACCGGTCCAAATATGGGTGGTAAATCCACCTTTATGCGCCAGACTGCCCTGATTGCCCTGCTGGCTTATTGCGGTAGTTATGTGCCAGCGCAATCGACAACACTGGGTCCAATTGACCGAATCTTTACCCGGATTGGCTCTGCAGATGATTTGTCGACTGGCAAATCAACCTTTATGGTGGAAATGACGGAAACTTCGCAAATTCTGCATCATGCTACCAGTCAATCTCTGGTTCTGATGGATGAAGTGGGTCGTGGAACCAGTACTTATGACGGGCTGTCCCTGGCTTGGGCTTGTGTGCTGGATCTGACTAAACGGATTCAATGTCTATGTCTGTTCGCAACGCATTATTTTGAGCTAACCGAACTGGACAAAGAAGCAGGAATTGATAACTATCATGTCACAGCCAAAGAACTAAATGGCAACCTTATTCTGCTGCATAAAGTCCAACATGGCCCAGCTAGCCAGAGTCATGGTTTACAAGTGGCTAAACTGGCAGGTATTCCTGCGGCTGTAATTAAAGAAGCTCAGCATCGCTTGAAGATTCTGGAAAAGCAGCATCAGGCCAAACCACAGAGTCCGCAGCATGATCTGTTTGCGATGCCTGAAATCATCGAAAAAGTCATCGAGATTGAAAAGCCTTCAGCAGCGCTTGAATTATTAGAAGACATTGATGTCGACAATCTGAGCCCACGTGAAGCATTACAGCAACTTTATGCTCTTAAAGATCTCATGAAACAGCCAAGTTAAAATCTCTTCTAAGCCCTATCCCGCATAGGGCTTAGCTGATGATGATTCTCATTCCCTAAGCCTTTCATCCAATCATCGCAGTTTTTTCAAATTTAACAGCCCTATATATAACAAATATCAATAAAAGGAATTGTTTGTTCCCTCTATTTTTGCCTAAAATACGGTATTCGTCATTAGAACCATATTTTTTAGGTAGCTGTCGCCATGACCTTCGTTGTCACTGAAAATTGTATTAAATGTAAATATCAAGACTGTGTTGAAGTTTGCCCAGTAGACTGTTTCTATGAAGGTCCTAACTTCCTTGTGATTAACCCGGACGAGTGTATCGACTGCGCGTTATGTGAGCCTGAATGTCCTGCGAATGCAATTTTCTCTGAAGATGAATTACCGGAAGGCCAAGAAGTCTTTATCGAGCTAAATGCTGAACTGTCTCAAAAATGGCCGAACATCACACAAATTGGTGAGCAACCTGCTGACCGTGAAGAGTGGAATGGTAAAACTGATAAATTACAATATCTTGAAAAATAATTTTTCAAATCTTAAAAAAGACCAGCATAGACTGGTCTTTTTTTATACCCCATCCACACATTTCATTGCAATTTATCCTGATTTTCTCCGTAAAAGTGGACTAAAATAGCGCTATTTTAAAATATCTGAATTGCTATCAATGAAGCATTTAATAAAGGGGTTATTGAGTGTTTGTATAATCCCGCTTGTCTTTGTAGGATGTGCTACCACCACAAAACAGTCTGGTAAAGTAACTCCAGATAAAAGGATTTACATCCCAGAAGAACGAGTCCAGTACAACCATAAACCACAGCCTAAACCGGTTCCTTATGTCTATACTCACTGGGTATCGGCACTAAATAACCTGTCTCTTGTACGTGAATATGAAAACTTTTTGGCCCAGCAAGGGGTCGGAAATATTATTCCAAGTTTTGAGCTGATGCGTACTGCACGGGATTGGGCTAAATGTGGTCGATCGCAATATATGATTCCAAGCCGTGAGCTCTGGTCAAATCAGGTGCCTACTTTACGTGTCTTCAAATATCTGGTTGCTGCCAATGTACTGACTGATTTTGAAGTCACTTCGGTTTATCGTGACCTGCCTTTAAATCAGTGTGCCGGTGGAGCCAATTCTTCACGTCACCTGTTTAACTCGGCAATTGATTTTCGGATCGGACCTGAGTACCCACAGGCTCAGGATTATGCAGCAATTGAAAATACCAAGTTCAAACTGTGCCAGTTTTGGTTACAGCATGGACAAAGCCTGAATATGGGGCTCGGTTTATATGCCTCTGGCCAAATCCATATTGATACTCAAGGTTATCGCACTTGGGGCCCGGATTTAAGTCGTCGCTCATCAATGTGTAATTACTAAGTCATTTCATTTTCTATACAAAGCCAGCTTTTGGCTTTGTATAGCCTAAAAAATCAGCGAATATAGAACAATAAATTGCGCTGTGCCCGGAAAAGTTTAAAATGCACGCATCACAACAAAGGTGCGAGTACTATGCAACAAATGTGGACAGATATTGACCGCTACATTGATTCACATTTAATTCCTGAAGATCCTATCCTGAATCAGACTCTTGAAAATACTGCTGCACATGGTTTTCCAGATCATCTGGCTGTTGCGCCGAATCAGGGCATGCTGCTGCAAATGCTGATCCAGATGAATAAGTGCAAGCGCGTACTGGAACTAGGAACCTTTGCTGCATATAGCACCATGTGGCTGGCTCGTGCCCTCCCTGAAGACGGTTATATCTTGACCATTGAAGGCCGTGATACACATGCTGCGATGGGACAGGAAAATATTGATCGTGCACAGTTAAAACAGAAAGTTGAGCTGAAATGTGGCCGTGCTGCAGATGTGCTTCGTGCCCTGCCTCAAGATACTGAAGCCTTTGACTTTATTTTTATTGATGCCGATAAGCAAAGCTATCCTGAATATCTTGAGCTGAGCTTAAATCTTTCTCACTCCGGTACTATCATTTTCCTGGACAATGTGATTCGTGCCGGTGATATCATCAATCCGGATAATAAAAAACCAAGTATTGAAGGCATTCGTGACATGTTTAAAGCGCTGGAAAATCATCCACGTATCTTATCTTGTACTGCTTTACAGACCGTTGGCAGTAAAGGACATGATGGTTTTGCACTCGCAATTGTCAAATAATACGACTAGAACAAAAATCAGCCAATAAAGTATTCTCGATAAATAACATCATCTTACAGAATGTAACCACAGAGTTATCCACAATATATGAGGATAACTCTGGTTATTTTTAATTCAAGCTGTAACAATTTATCAAAAAATACATTTCTGTAGGTTTTATCACCCTCTTTCTACTTCGCTACCAATAATGGCACTTTAGAATTTCGGAAAATCGTTGTCGCAATACTGCCCAAGAAGAACTGGTGGATCTTGCTGTGACTGAATGCCCCCAAGACAATTAACTGAATCCCATGTTCCTGCTGATAAGACAGGATATTTTCAGCTACTTCTCCATAGCGGTATTCTGGAACGACCTCTAGTCCTGCTTCTGTCAAATATTGCAGAGGCTCATTCAGGATTTCCACATGATCCCCGATATAAAGCAGATGACATTGTAATTGTCTTAATAAATCACTTTCTGCAATGCGTTTCATCATCTTCACACAAGTCGGCGAATATTCATAAGCAAAGATAAAACGTGTCGGTGGTCTGAAGTGTTCCCCTACAGTCATCACTGTACAGTTAGCACCACGGATAAAGTTTTCTACATTGGTGCCGATTGGCTTGTTTTTCTCGGCAGAACGCTCACCGAGTAGTCCGATTACAGCAATATCATCAGGTTTTAGAATCTGAAAACTTTGTTCCAGAAAATCACCCTTTTCCTGAATATGGGTGGTGCGGATACCATAATCTTTAAAGATACGATCCGAAATATGCTGGAGCAGATTATTGCTATAACTAAGCGCAATTTCACTTTGCTTTTGCTCCAGCTCAGCCAGCTCTTTAAGCAACATGGCATTGCTTTCAAAGCCAATCACACCGCTAATTTCCCCAAGATGATAACTGGCCGGGTAATAATCCAGAACCTGTAATAAAACCAGTTCACGGCCGGTCTGTTTGGCAATCCATGCAGCCGCATCTGCAAGTGCGTTCGTGCATGGTGAGGAGTCTATGCAGGCAATGACACGTTTCATGTTCAGCCTCTCTTTTATAATAAAAATTTCTTAGTTATTTTTAACTTAGCACAAGCATTAGTAAATGTGCACTGAAATCTGTAAGGCTTGAATTGAAATATGTTAACTTTTATGTGATGTGATAAGACCTTTACCTAATATTAAGCGCTTGATATAAATCCTTTTTCCAAGCACCTTTTTTACTATTTTAATCCCGATATCGAATCAATTTTGCCGGATTTCCGGCGACAATTGCACGCGCTTCAATATCCTTCGTGACCATGCTATTCATCCCTATAATCGCCTGATCGGCAATTTTCACCCCATCTTTAATGCCAACATTGGCACCTAACCAGACATCCCGACCAATCTCAATTCCTTTGGACCTGACTGGCTGCTGATAAATCGGCTGATCCAATTCCATCCCATGATCAAAGGCATAAAGATGACAATAGGCTGCGATGCGTACCTGATCATGCAGTTTAATCCCAACCCGACCACCATCCAGAATACAGTGATGATTGATTGCAACTTCGCTCCCTATCTCCAAAGGACCATGTAGCGTACAATCTGCCGCAATAAAGGTATTATCTCCGATACTAATTTTACGACCCGGCTCAGCAAAGATATGCGCCAACGGCGAAATAAAACAGTTTTCGCCAATCTCAACTGTTTCCATCTCCATCAAATAGGCCTGATATTCTTTCTGCCAAGCTTCAGCCCAACCACGATTCTTCGGTTTTAAGGACCAATATAGCCAAGGCATATAGTTCAGACGATGTTTATGCTGCTCGCGATATTTCAGTAATGGATCTTGTTCAGTCATCTGTGGCTTCTTCTATGATTTTTAATTGTTTACGACCGCGAGTGACATCCTGAATTTTTAAAGCAAAAGGTTCAATCTGATGTTTCTGGAATTGTGCCTGAACCTGTACGCCTTCAGCCGAATATTCTTCCTGATAGTCAATCTGCTGCTGATTCAACTCATACTGAAAGATCGCCCACTCATTAAACTGGCAAGCAAATTCGACCTTTTTCTTTTCAATCAGCTCAATTTTTTCAGCTAATAACAAACATTGTCCAGCACAGCCGCCATAGGCACGGACCAGTCCGCCGGTGCCTAATTTAATACCGCCATACCAGCGATTCACCAGTACCAGTACATTGGTTAGCTCATTGCCTTCAATAGTCGCGAGGATCGGTCGGCCAGCGGTACCCGATGGCTCACCATCATCATTAAAGCGTACATGATGACCGATTTTCCAGGCCCAGCATTGATGAGTGGTGGTCGGATCACGATAGACCTCCAGAAAATCCTTCACATCCTGCTCATTTTCTACAGGTGTGGCAAAGGCCTGAAATCGGCTTTTTTTGATGTCTTCCTCAAAACTGACAAGGCTGGCAATGGTAAATGGCATAACTTCAGGCATTCAAATTTCACCTGTGCAGTATACCTGTTTTGATGGGGCAAAGAAAAAGCCTCTCTAAACGAGAGGCTTGATTCAATTTAATTTTATTAATTACTTTTAAATTTAACGTTCACGCAATGCTTCTTTAGCCTTGTTGAATGGCTTGATCAGATAGTCCATTACCGTTTTTGCGCCGGTACGAATGTCAACAGAGGCCACCATACCTGGTGTGATATTAAACTCCTGCCCGGCGGCATTTCTCAATTTGTCACTATCGGTACGGATATACACACGATAGTAGAACTGATCCTGTTTGACTTCATCCCGCAAGGTATCTGGCGAAATCACGGTCACTTTACCTTTTAGACCGCCATAAATCGAGTAATCATAGGCAGTAATCTTCACCAGTGCTTCCTGATCAGGACGGATAAAAGCAATATCACGTGGTGAAATTCGGGCTTCAACCAGTAATTTCTCGTCCAGAGGCACGATGGTCATCAGCTTGCCATTTTGTGGTACCACTCCACCCAAAGTCATGACATCAATTTCTTTGACCACGCCACGAACTGGGGATTTAAAAATGGTCCGGTTCAAGGTATCTGACTTGCCGCGTACCACCTGTTGCTGAGTTTCCACATCAGTATTGGCTTTGGAAAGTTCTTCCCGTGCTTTAACATAGTACTGGTTACGAATATCATTCATCTGGTTACGCAGGTCATTGGCTTCTCGCTTCAACCGTAAAACTTCAACTTCACTGGCTGCCCCTTTAGCCACCAATGGCGCGGTCATTTCCAGTTCCTGTTGTACCAGTACCAATGCCTGTTGCAAGCCGGCAAGAGATTCTTCCAGATTGGCACGACGTGACTGATACAGTGCGGTTTCTTCTTTAACCAGTTTCGGATATTTCAGCACTTCTTCAGGGAAAGACAATGGCGTACCACTCACTTCTGCACGTAAACGGGCGGAAGTCGCACGTGAAGCGATTAGTAAGGATTCTGATTCACCGACATTTGATTCAAAGCGGGTTGGATCAAGCTGAGCCAAGACTTGGCCACGTTCTACAATCTCGCCTTCTTTAACATTTAACTTGGTTAGAATGCCGCCCTCCAGAGACTGAATCACCTGTTCTTTGGAAGATGGAATGACTTTACCCGTACCGGTCGAGACCTCTTCCAGTTTAAATAGCCAGGCCCATGTCAATAGAATTAACAAGCCAATGCCCACAATCCAGATAATCAGACTAGATTTAGGTAATGGCGGTTCCTGAAAGCTCACTTTGTTTGAACGCGTTAATGTTTGTGGTTCACTCATGCGCTTGCTCCCACGACCCGTTTAGTTCCTACCTGTGACTGATTTAATATTTGGTCTCGTGGACCATCCATGACAATTTTGCCATCATTGACCACGAGAATACGGTCAACTAACTCCAGTACGGCGCGACGATGCGTTGCCACTACCAGTGTACGATGGGACAGATACCCTTTCAGATGATCAATTAACTGCTTTTCTGAAACATCATCAATCGCTGCAGTTGGCTCATCTAACAACAAAATTTTAGGCTGGCGGATCAGGAGTCGTGCGAGTAATAAGGCTTGACGCTGTCCACCCGAGAAGCCCACTCCACCTTCCAGAATGATATGATCCAGACCTTCTTTTTTCTCTTGAACAAAGTTAAGTGCACCAGTGATTTGTAAGGCTTCCAGAATCTGTTGATCCGTAGCGAGCGGTGCACCCAAAGTCAGGTTTTCACGAATACTACCGTAAAAGAGTTGTGAATTCTGATTGAGCAGGCCCATATCACGGCGTACATCTGAAGGATCTATCAGGGTCAGATCAATACCATCCAGTTTGACCTTACCCTGTGCTGGGGTTTGCATGCTCGACAACAGTTGTAACAGCGTCGATTTACCTGCACCGTTACGGCCCAGAATTGCAATTTTTTCACCTGGCTTAATTTCCAGTTTTGGAATGACCAGACTCGGTTTGGGATCATCATCGCCGTATTTGAATACCACGCCACTCAGGTCATAATGACCATCCAATACAGGACGGTGAATCAGATGTGAATAGTCCGGTTGATCCACCGGTTTTTTCATCAATTCATCCAGACCGCCTTTAGCCACTTTGGCTTGTTGTAAACGCCCCAAGACACCAGTGATTTGTGAAATGGGTGCCAGCATCCGTGATGATAAAATCGAACAGGCAACTAAAGCACCTGTCGTCATCTCACCATCCATTACTGCAAATGCACCCACCAAGACCACAATGGCAAAGGTGAGTCCCTGAATTTTTTGAGTCCATGCTGTCATTAAGCCAACAATTTTACGTTGTTGCATGCTGACATCAGCAGAGACTTCATTCATATGATTCCATTGGTTCTGGAAGCGGGTTTCAGCTCTTAACAGCTTGATATCTTCAATCCCTTGTACGGCTTCCACTAATAAAGCATTACGGATCGCAGATTCACGCATTCCTAACTGTGCCAACTTAGCCAGTTTTTTCTGCGCCAGAATCCCTGGAAGAATCATGAGTGGTACTACCAATAGCATAACCCAGAACAGGTTGCCGCCAATAATCCAGAAGATCCCCAGGAACAGGAAGAAGAATGGCAGATCTGCAATAGCCGTCACAGTAGTTGAAGTGACCAGTTCACGCACACCTTCGAGTTCACGAATCTGCGAAATAAACGTTCCGGTCGATTTGGAACGCTCACTGTTTTTAATTCTTAAGGAATGCCCAAATACCCGGTCAGATATTTTCAGGTCAGCCCGTTTACCAATAATGTCTGAAAGATAAATACGGGATACCCGCAATACAAACTCGAAAATCGCCGCAATCAGTACACCGCCGGCCAACACCCATAAAGTAGGAATCGATTGTGAAGGAATGACACGGTCATAAACGTTCATCGAGAAGACAATCGTTGCCAAAGCCAGAATATTGGCGATTAAAGAGGCAAACATCACATCGATATAGCGTTTCCAGTCTTTAAGAACAATTGACCAGAACCAGTTTTTCTCAAAGGGCTTGATGTATTCGTCGACACGCGCATCCGGCACAGAAGACTCTGGTCGCAGGATATAAACATGCTTCGCACCTGTTTCTAACTGCTCGATGGTAAAACTTTGCGATAAACCGGCATCACCACTCAGTTGTACACTGACATTACCTTGTGTGTCGATACGTTCAATAACACCGACATCTCCGCTATCAAATTCAACCAATAAGGGCAAACGCCAGGGATTCAGCAGACTGCTATCAAATTTATTTTTGCGGACATTTAATCCCATCTGACGGCTAACAATCTTGAGCATTTCATCAATGTCATGATGCTGGTTCCAGTCCAGTTGCAGACGAATGCGCTCCTCAGATGGTTCGATCCGATAATGCTTGGCAATATTTAAAACTGCCTGAAGCCACGGTTGATAATTTATTGTAGTACTCATGGCTGAACTTCAAACCCCTGAATAGAAATACGGTTAAGCGCGTAAATATCCCGTGTACGACCTGTCACCTGAATGTATTGCACAATTGCCGAATAGATGTCATAGCGCGCTGATTCAATTTCCTGTGCTGCGCTGTGAATAGCCTGTTCTGCGTTTAATAAATCCACTACAGTCCGTGTGCCCAATTTATATTGTTCTTGATATAGCTCTTTGGTTCGTACCGTGGTTTCACGGCGCTGAGCCAGGACATCCATTTGTCTTTGTTTATTTTCAATCTGTTCCCGGATTAAGCGAACCTGATCCAGCACATCCAGATAAACGGTATTGACCTGTGCGCGTGCCGCTTCTTCGGCATAACTGGCAGCACGTGCCTGAGACCGAACAGCGCCCCCCTGATAAAAATTGCTGCTGGCTTCAATCATAATTGAATTATAAAAGCCATCATCTTCATTATTATTTGGATTTCGACCATTGACTGCCTGACTTAAGCTACCTTTCAGATTAATGGTCGGATAACGGCTTAAACGTGCCTGATCTTTTTGCAATCGAGCTACATCTACCCCTGAATGTGCCAGGATCATACTGGGAATCTGAGTAAATTCAGGATCCTGATAAAGATCAGCCTGGGTTACGATACGATCTGGAATTTCCCATTGGATTGCAGAGACATCAAATCCCAATAATGTTCGCAGACGTTGCTGATATTGTCTTAACTGGGTCTGTTGCACAATCAGGTTAGATTGTGCAGCTTCCAGATTGGACTGCGCCTGAACCGGATCGGCCTGTGTGCTAATCCCGGCGCGGGCACGTAAATTGGCAATTTCTGCAATCCGTGCGATACCCTGAATCTGCTGTTCGGCAATCTTGGTAATTTCCTGATAGCGTTTAATATTGACGATGGCATCCGCCACCTCTAATGCAACCTGATCCAGGCTTACCAATACTCTTGCCTGATCTTCTGCCAGTCTCGCCTCTTCAACACTGACATTGGTTTTAATCTTGCCAAAGTCATATAGCATCTGGGTTGCATTCAGAGAAACCACCTGACGTCCACGTTCACCTGAGGTCAAATCTCCGGTACCTACACCGCCAGATAACTGCGGATAATAGGCTGCTTTGGCCACATCAATATTGGCTGCCTGTGCAGATAAAGACGAAATACTCTGGGCAATTTCCGGACGACGCTGAACTGCTGTATGAACCGCCTCAATCAGACTCATTTTTGCAGGAATACCAGCATTTATAGGTCGAATTGAAGATTGTCCCTGCTGCGGCCGACTAATCTGTGGCAGTTCGGCTACTTTTGAGGTATCCAGTGAGTACTGACTCAGTGAGCTAATATCAATCGTCTGCGCTGATCGCGTTGGCTCTGGAGCAATCAGTTTTCCTAACCCACTTTTAATATTATTAAAATAATTCTGTGAATTTTCTGCATGTACGAATGGCACAGATAAAGGTAAAAGAAGAATGATCCATATCCCCTTATTTTTATCTATTATCCCCTGAACATTTTTTAAGTGCTGCACCCTAAATTGCATAATAATGAATGTTTCGTGTTTTAGCCTAACAATATATCAAATCATACAAAAAGATAGCTTTTTCGTCTTAAGTTAAGTAAAAAAAAACCGCATTTGACGACTAAAGTCTTAATGCGGGTTTTTCTGATAATGAAAATTTTCTATACAGTAAAGTCATCACCCAGATAAACTTTACGTACCGTTTCATTGGCCAGAATTTCTTGTGCCGTGCCTTCAGCAATGACTGAACCTTCGCTGACAATATAGGCATGTTCACAGATGGCCAAAGTTTCACGAACGTTATGATCGGTAATCAATACCCCAATTCCACGATCTTTCAGCGTCGTAATAATATCTTTAATATCGCCCACTGAAATCGGGTCAACCCCGGCAAAAGGTTCATCCAATAACATGAATTTTGGGTCGGCCGCCAAAGCACGAGCAATTTCAGCACGACGACGTTCACCACCCGAAACACTCATACCCAATGAATCTTTAATATGGGTAATTTTAAAGTCTGCTAGTAATTCGGCTAAACGTTGTTGACGCTGAGCTTTGCTTAAATCCTTACGGGTTTCCAGAATCGCCATAATATTTTCAGAAATGGTTAGTTTTCTAAAAATAGAAGCTTCCTGAGGTAAATAGCCAATCCCTTTTCGCGCACGTTCATGCATTGCCAAGTCAGACAAATCGAGATCATCCAGATGGATTTCACCCTTGTCCATACGCACCAGACCCACCACCATATAGAAACTGGTAGTTTTACCTGCACCATTAGGCCCTAAAAGCCCAACAATCTGCCCACTTTCCATACTGAAGGAAACGTCCTTGACTACCCAGCGTTTACTATAATTTTTCGCCAGATGCTTAATGGTTAAAGTTTGAACCTGATGCGTCTGTGCCATTAATCACGTGCTCCCGGAAAGGATTTCGAAGATGAAGGCGGAATCACGATTTGTACACGACCTGCTGCTGAACCGGTTTTATTTGGTGTACCTGTTGCTTCAATATCGCCTTTATTCATGCTGTATTTCAGTGTATTACCACGGATACTAGCGCCATCTTGCTGCAAGTAGGCATTTCCAGATAGGGTAATAATCCCGGTTTCCGCATTATAGACAATTTTCTGTGCCTGACCTTTGGCCAAACCTTTGGCAGGATCAACTTTCTGCTGAAATTGAGCCGGGCTACCTGTTGCCGTAATCAGGCTGATCTGTTTTTTATTATTCAGATTCGCCACAATTGAATTGGCTTGCAATTTCATGGTGCCCTGTTCAATGATGACATTACCCGAATAAGTGGTGACTCCAGTACGCTCATTAAAAGTCGCACGGTCAGCTAATAAGGTAATCGGCTGATTACGGTCAGATGGCAATGCAAACGCAGTGGCTGAACCCAATGCAACCAGACTTAACAACGCAGCGCGCTTAAGGAAAGTTTTCATCATTTTAGCTCTAGGAATTTGGTTCATACTTTCCTCGAATATTAAAGAATTCGTATTGACCATCATTAAGATTGGCTTTTAGGCCCTGACTGATAAATTCAGCCTGTGGAGATTCAACAATGACAGTTTTATCGGTTTCAATTTCACGTGTTTTTGGAAAAGCGGTCAGCTCCTCGGTACGGAACTGCATTTTTCCATTTTGCATGATCTTGGTCGCCAGCACTTCTTGAGAAAGTACAACTTTTGTATTGTCATCATAACCGTTGCCCTGTTTGGCAAAGAATGTCGCATCAACCTGACCGTCTTTATAGGTCGTTGCCTGCAGATTTTTGAGACTTGAAGTCTCTAGCTGCAGGTTTTGTTCAAGCTGGTCGACCTGGGCACGAACAGACAACATGCCCTTTTCATCAGTTTGGGTTAAGTTAATATTATTCGCAGAATAGGTCATGCTACGTGCAGAATCAGTCTGCAACTTGTTGCCTTTACCGCTGTAATAGTAATAACCACCACTTATTGCGGCAATGATAATAGCCGTAAGATATAAAACTCTAGTGTCCATAAGCGGTGTACTTAATCCAGGATGTATGACTTATTAATAAGGCGCACGAGTATATTTTTCAAGTAACTCTTGGTACTTACCTTTGGACATCAGTAACATGTCACAAATCTCGCGTACCGCACCACGACCACCATAGGCCTGCGTTACCAGATCAGCACGACGACGTACTTCAACATGGCCGTTTGGAACAGTCACTTTCATGCCAGCAATCGCGAAGGCAGACAGATCAGGCCAGTCATCACCCATGTATAAACAGTCTTCAGGGTCGATATTGAGCTGAGTACAAGCTTCACGTAAAGCAGTCCCTTTATCTTCGCGGCCCTGATAAACCAGATCTACACCTAAATCCGACATACGTTTTTGTACGATATTGCTTTGACGTCCAGTGATAATGATCACTTTGATTCCGGCTTGCTGTACCAGTTTCATACCCAGCCCATCACGGATATCAAAAGACTTGATCTCATCACCCGTATTGGTCAATGTAACAAAACCGTCGCTTAAAATACCATCTACATCAAGTACCAGTGCCTCAATATGACGTGCCTGCTCTAATAATACATAAGATGCCATTTATTAATTTACCCCAGCCTGAATCAGGTCATGCATACTAATTACACCAATAACTTTATTGGCATCATCAACCACTACAAATTGATTAATTTTACGTTCGTTCATTTTTTCCAGTGCAACGACAGCACGTGCTTCCTGAGAAATCGTCAGCGGATTTTTGGTCATCACTTCCTGAATCGGTAAATTGACATCAAAACCTTGCTGCTTGTCGATCAGTCGGCGCAAGTCACCATCAGTGAAAATACCCAGCAGAAGGTCATTTTGATCCACAATTGTGGTTAAACCTAGGCGTTTATTTGAAATCTCGTATAAAACTTGATTCATCGGTGTATCTGGTGACACTTTTGGCAATTCTGAACCTGTATGCATGAGATGTTTTACATGCAGCAATAAGCGTTTACCCAAGGCACCTGCTGGATGTGACAAGGCAAAATCGTCAGCAGTAAAACCCCGTGCATCCAGAAGAGCGACAGCTAGTGCATCACCCAGCGCTAAAGTTGCCGTTGTACTCGAAGTCGGTGCCAGACCAAGTGGACAGGCTTCCTGAAGATGACCCAGAGTTAAAGCCACATCAGCATTTTGTGGCATTGGGCCTTTAGCATCACCACTAATGGTAATTAAGGGAATTTCCAGACGCTTGATCAGAGGCATCAGCATCATGATTTCATCGCTTTTGCCTGAGTTTGAAATGGCAATCAGTACATCACCCGGTACCAGCATCCCAAGATCACCATGCCCTGCCTCACCTGGATGCATAAAAAATGAAGGCGTGCCCGTAGAAGCAAAAGTTGCCGCCATTTTACGGCCAATATGCCCGGATTTCCCCATCCCGGTAATCACCAGACGACCTTTACACTGCAGGATAATTTCACATGCCTGACTAAAACGCTCATCAATCTGCGTGGCTAAAATCTGTAATGCTTGTTCTTCGATACGCAAGGTTTCAAGTGCAACTTTCTGGAAGTCTATTTGATTTGGCATATTTGGTGGGTTCAAAGTAGGTTTACCTTAACTCTATACAGAGTTGACTCATTCTAGCAAAAAATAATTTTCGCAATTTTATCATATCTATGCAAATAGCAGGTTTCAAAATGTAGAGCTTTTCATAAAACTTAAACAGAATGTTTTGAAATTTCCCTGACCGAAAGCTCTTCATTATTTAGAATTTCATTAGGTAAATCAGTTCTGGTTGTCCTTTTTATTTTGCGTAGGCAATAAAAAACCCCAATCTTCCGATCAGGGTTTTTTGAATTTTGGAGCGGGAAACGAGACTCGAACTCGCGACCCCAACCTTGGCAAGGTTGTGCTCTACCAACTGAGCTATTCCCGCAATATGGGAGTGAATTATAGAGAGTTTCTGCTAACTGTCAACTCTCTATCGATTCAACTGTCGAATTAATCAGCACGACGCCATACAGTTCCTTGACGGGTATCTTCCAGCACCACCCCTTGGTCTAATAAAGACTGGCGGATTTCATCAGCACGAGCAAAGTTTTTCTCTTTTTTGGCATCTTTACGTTGCTGGATGAGATCTTCAATCTGCTCTTCTGACAGGTCTAAAGCTTCCTGACCAATATCAGACTTCAAGAATTCGTCGACATTGTGCTGTACCAGACCCAGAATATTGGTGAGATGGCGCAGAGTAGAATAATAAACTGTAGCCTGTTCCTGATTCTGATCTTTTACTGCACGGTTCAGCTCTTTATTCAGTTCAAACAATACTGCAATGGCTTCTGGTGTATTAAAGTCATCTCGCATTGCCGTATTAAAACGCTCAACAAAGCTTTGATCTAAAGTTTCAACAACTTGCTCACCATATACCGCTTGATAAGCTTTAAAAGAATGATAGAAACGCATCAGCGTATTTTTTGCTTCTTTTAAAGCTACATCTGAATAGTTCACCGGGCTGCGGTAATGTGAAGATACGATAAAGTAACGCACCACTTCTGGATGGAATTTTTCAATCACATCACGGATGGTGAAGAAGTTACCCAAAGACTTCGACATTTTTTCGCCATCAACATTGATGAAGCCGGCATGCATCCAGTAGTTCACATACTGTTCACCTGTCGCTGCTTCAGACTGTGCAATCTCATTTTCATGATGCGGGAAGCTTAAGTCAGCACCGCCACCATGAATATCAAAATGATTGCCCAGGCAGCAGGTAGACATGGCTGAACATTCAATATGCCAGCCTGGACGACCATTGCCCCATGGTGAAGCCCAGGAAGGTTCATTTTCTTTGGCATGTTTCCACAACACAAAATCGAATGGGTGTTTTTTCTCAACTTCGACGTCTACACGTTCAGAAGCCCCTGCCTGCATATCTTCCAGTTTACGACCTGAGAGACGGCCGTATTTGGCGAATTTTTCAACCTCGAAGTAAACATCACCATTATTTGCCGGATATGCAGTCCCTTTTTCCACCAACGTCCCAATCATGTTTTGCATTTGCTTGATGTAATCAGTGGCTTTTGGTGCTTCATCCGGTGCAAGACAGCCTAACTTGGCGAAGTCTTCATTCATGGCATCAATAAAACGGCTGGTCAGTGATGAAATGCTTTCCCCATTTTCATTGGCACGTTTAATAATCTTGTCGTCAATGTCAGTGATATTACGGACATATTTTACTTTCCAGCCCTGACTGCGCAGAAAACGGATAATATAGTCAAATGCAACCACGGTACGTGCATGTCCGATATGACAGTAGTCATAGACCGTCATCCCACAGACATACAGATCAATCTGACCTTCTTTACGAGGCACAAATTCTACTTTTTTACGTTGCTCTGAGTTATATAGAACAAATGGTTGCATAGGTCTTCTAGAATGCTTTTACAAATGATGGCTCATCTTAACCTAAGCATTATTTTTCATAAAGTTTTAAGAAAAGTTTTTATAGCTTTACTTATAAAAAAATCCCCAGCCAAAGCTGAGGATTTTTTAAAACAATTTTCTAAATTTTGATTAGAAAATGATTTGGTTGTTTTCCATTAAGATTTTGAGTAGATCAAAGTTACTTGCATCAGCATTTTCAAGATACTTGGCAGTTGCACTATCCTGAATATGAAGTGTTAATAACTCAGTCATTTGATATTTATCACCTTCACCATCGCGGTCAACCGACAATACTGCTGTATTCTTCTCACCACCCAAGAAATCAAGGTTAACAAATTGATCTACTTTTGTGCTGTCGAATTCTACAAGCAACTCGCTTAGGTCGATACCATCTGCTTCATCATTTGCAGAATTACCTAACGCGAAGTCAGTCCAAATATCTTGACCATTACCGCCAGTATGGTTGTCAGCCAATACTTTATAAATCAGTGTATCGTTACCACCCATACCTTTAATCAAGTTGTTCAGCTCATTACCAATGAGAACATCATCATAGTTAGTTCTACCGATCAACTGACTATCAGTGCCATTCTCAGGTAATTGTTCGATTGAATCAGAACCAATAGTGATTGTTAAAGTTGTATCAACATAATCACCATTTAATGCTGTCAGGCGATAAGTGAATACATCTTCTTTACCAATTGCAGTGAGATCAGTCACTTTAGAAGGAAGATACTCATAGTAGCCATTAGACCACACGTACAGATCACCATACTTACCTTCAATCTTAGTGGCTGTTACATCTTTTACTTTTGTAACATCTGTTGCCACATTATTTTCGATCACTGTTTCAACTACAGTAACCTTACCTGAATAAGTACCTGCCGTTAAACCACCTTGAATCTCTGTTAAAGATCCATCCTGATTTACCATAGTAAGTTTATTGGTGTTGCTATCGTATTTATCGTTAGCAAGCAGATACCCCTTACTTACAGCCAGTTCAACAGATTCATCTACCATATACTCATGTTCATGAATTGTGATTACACTTACATCAGTTAAAGTAGCTGAGTTTTTAAACTTAACTTGGTATTTACCTTGATCAAGACCTGTAATAAACAGTGGATCACCTGATGAAACTGAACCTGATTGAATAACATCGTACTTATTGGTTTCAGGGTTGAATTTCAATAATTCCCAATCTGTTTTTAAAGCACCATTAGATACTTTTGCAGCTTGGAACACCCCTTGAACACCAGTACCAACGATTTCGAAATCAAAAAGACTGCTATTCGTCGTTTCAATTTTAGAACCAGTGTTTTCAACTGGCGCACCTTTACCAACAATCGGATTAATTACATCAGTTCCTTTTGCTGTCATTTCGATAGTAGCAGTTGTTGCCGTACCTGAACCACGAACAAAATAAACAGTGTAGTTACCATCAAGCAGATCTGTTAAGGCAAGTAACTTGTCAGCAGAAAGCGTAATACTAGATGCAAGATCTTTAGAAGTTGCATTCTGAACACCTGAATTAATTACATTGTTTTTTGAATCTAATGTAAGGTTCAGATATTCGGTTTTTTCTACACCATCTTTCATGTAAGTACGAGCAACAACAACTGTGAATTCACGGTCAATGGCAGTCGTCTTATTCATCAATGAGATGAAGTTTTGAGATGGCTCTACAGTGTTATCAGGTAACGTTTGCTTAGGTAGATTGTTTACCGTGAATTTAACAAAATACTCGTCACCTTTTGTAGCGTTTGCAAAACTAGAACCATCATTTAAAACTAAAGACTGTTGCTCTTTGACAAAAGTAACTGTTTCGTCACGTACTTCTTTATTTTTAGAAGCAATCTTAGCTACGTTTACATCATCGGTGGTAACGATAGTTTTACCTTCGCTAACATTCTGTTTTTGAGCAATTGTGTCTTTATTTAGATCCACTTGTGGGCTTTCAATCTGAACAGCAATTTCATAGCCATACTCAGAATATTGATCACCATCAGCTACGCTATGGGCATTATTAAAGACAATAGTGAAGTTGTCGATTGAGCCAACATTCTCTGCCTTGTCAGTGTTTGGTTTGTACTCGTAAGAACCATCCTGACTAATATACAGATTACCGTATTGACCTTTGATTAACGTTAATTGCTTATCGCTATCAACACTTGTCCATTCACCATTGAAGTAAACTTTAGTGACTTGATAATCACTTAAATTAGGCGGTAAATCTTCTTGGCCAAATTTAAGGTCGGCAATTTCAACAAAAACATCCCCTGTGTAGTTAATTGGATTATCAACATCAACTCGAATGCCTTTAGTCCAATCATACTTCCAAGCATTTGTCATTTGGATAGTCAAGAATTGACCCAAAGCAAGACCTACTGTTGGTACAGCAGTAACCTTATACTCACCTGAACCTAATTGTGTTACTGGTACAGTAATACTATTACCAATGAAGAGTGCACCACCTACAGAACCACTTGCAATAGTTGTATCAACCCAATTGTATGAACCATCAGCTTGATACACTTTTTCTTGGATCAGGATTTTTACACCAGTACCACCAAGCAAACCATTTGCTGAGAGTTTTACGTCAAAATCCCAAGTAGTATTAGGCTCAATTGTGAACTTGATACTTGCGGAAGATGCAGCAATATCAGCACCTAATACACTTCCTGCACCAATATCAGCTAAACCACCACCAACGTCTTTAAATTTATCTTCATCAGAAGTATCAATTTTAGTGGCAGTTACAGCTAAATTTAAACCTGCATAAATGTCTTTTTCGAAGACAGTTTCAGGATAGATGCTCTTCATACCATAAGTGAATTCTAATGCTTTAGTGCTTTCTAAGCCTGATGCATCAGTCATCTTAACAACAACATCTAAGTTACCTAAATCACCGTCACGACCTGCAAGAACAACAGAGCTTGGCAAATATGCAACCCATGTACCAGTTGACGGTTGGTAAGCTGCTTCAATTCCACCAATAGCTACAGACTTAGCAACTGCATCAGATGGAACACCTTCAAGTGAGAATTCTAGTTTTTGCAAACCATTAATATCATCACGGAATGTGTAAGCCTTCTGAACTAGAACAACATCGCTCAATTCAGGCGCTAAAGCATCAATATAAGTTGCTGAGTTCGATGCTTTGTTACCTTTGGCATCTTCATAAGATAAAGTGATTTGGTTGCCGTTCAGTAATGTTTTACTCAAGTCAATAACAGCCGTACCATCAGCAAGAATCTCGCCTGTACCGATAACCTTACCTTCATGAGTGATCACAACTTTTGCATTAGGCTCACCATGTACCACAACTGATTTACCGTCATCAGCGATTTCAGGTTCATCAATCAACACAGCCTTATCAAAGTATGTAAGTTCAGTTACTTCTTTAATCTGACCCGCGCTAATTTCTGTAACTGTAACTTTTTTACCATCCACTAGCGGAGTTGCAAGTGTAGCTTCAAAGTTACCTTGAGCATCAGCTACAACAATTTCAGAACCACCTTCATATTCAACAAGGACTTTTGCATTAGGGGTGACTTTACCTGAAACAATACGACCATCATCAGAAATGAACTTTGTTACAGGTACATCAGAACCGCCTTGAGCGTATTGATCTACAATTTCAGAACCATTTCCTGCTTTATCAAACATTTGAACGGCAATTTTTTCACCATTGTTATATGCAGGTAATGGTAATTGAACAATGTAAGTACCATTATTTTCTTTCACCTGATAAGTATTAGGCTCAAGAGTATTACCATTCACAGTAATTTTTAGTGTGGCATCAGGTTCACCTGTCACCACTAATTTATTTGATGCCTGATCATAAATCACATCATCAATTACTGGTGCAACAGTATCAGATGCAGTGGCATGAGTGGTTGCCTGTTTGTCACCAAACACCGCAGTAATCTCAATATCTTCACCACTATTTAAAGCAGGCGTAAACAATACTTTAAAATCGTCACCTTGTTTTGAAACAAAGTAATCTTCGCCTTCTTTCAGCTCTTTACCGTTCGCAGTTAATTTCAATTGAACTGCTTCATCAGCATGAACAATTAGATAACCGTTATCAAGATTTGCTACATTTACTACTGGTGGGTTTACTTCCAGACCGTCAATAGCGTCTGTAAGTTCTGCAATAGTTTGAGCATAATCTTCATTAGATTGTGGTGGATATTGCTCTAGATTTTGCAATACACTTGCAAGATCTTCGATTGAGTCAGAAGTAAATGGTCCTTCTAACAGATCTTGTGCTTTCGCAACAAGCTCTTCTAGTTCAGTCACATAAGAATCCTGAATACCATCTTCATTTCTATCCAATGGATCAATTGGTTTAAGAGCATTTAACGCAGCTTGAAGATCATCAATAAGCTCTTGAAGTTCAGCATCAGATTTAGGTGTAGCTAATTCAACTTCATTTAATACAGATTCTAATTCTGCTTTTGAAGAGTTTGTATGGTCAGGATTAGCAAGTTCATTAGTTGCATCACCTATTAATTTCTCTAATTCTGCTTCTAGAGAATCTAATAACCCATCACCATCAACATCATTAGCTTTATAAGCAGTAACAGAATTACTTATAGATGTATTGCCATTTCTATCTTCAAGAACTACAACAATTTTTTCGCCATTTGCTAGAGGTGGCGTAAATGCAATGGCAAATCCTGTATCAGTATATTGAACTAGATAATCTAAATCTGAATACTCTTCATTATTTACAAGCACTTTCAGATCAGCAGTAGTATCGCCTGTAACCTTAACAACACCATTTTCAGCCAACTCAATGCCTTTCAGTTCAGGCGCAGTAGTGTCTTCTGCTTCGATCTCAGCTTTTGCAGACTGATCACCGTAAACAGCAGTTACTTCAATGCTTTCGCCATTGTTGTATGAAGGCGTGAACAGAATAGTAAAATTATCACCTGATTGGCTTACAAAGTAGTCCTTGCCTTCTTGCAACTGATTACCATTAACCGAAATTTGCAGAGTAACTTCTTCGTCTGCATGAACGGTCAGAATGCCATTTTCCACTTTCAGTACAGGTTTAGAGATAACAAGTTCAGGTACTACAGGTGTTTCAAGGCCTTTGATTGCAGAATCAAGTTCAGAAACCAGTTTATCAAGAGCAGCTTGATCAGCAGGTTTAGTACCTACAGCTTCTTTCAAGGCATCCTGAACAGCTTTCCATGATTCAGCAGTGTAATCAGCTTGGTTCAGATCAAGTGCACCAGTAATCAGGTCTTTTAATTCTGCTTCTTTGGCATCAGACAGACCGTTACCGTCCTTGTCATTTTGATCAACAACAGGTTCAGTTGGCTCTTTAAGACCTTTGATTGCAGCATCTAGATCAGCCACAAGCTTGTCTAAAGCAGCCTGATCCGCAGGAGTTGTACCTACCGCTTCTTTCAAGGCATCCTGAACTGCTTTCCATGATTCAGCAGTATAGGCAGATGGATCTTTGCCTAACGCATTAGTAATCAGATCTTTTAGAGCTACTTCTTGCTCGTCAGTTAAGCCATTACCATCTTTATCTGCCTGATCAATTTCTTTCAGACCATTGATCGCATTATTCAGCTTATCGATTTGAGCTTGTGCATCTGCATCAGAATTAATTTCTTTAGCAGTTACATCGGCAACAGCATCTTGCAGAGCTTTCAGAGTTGCGTCAGTGTAAACATCAGATTTGCCAATTTCCTCTTGTGCCTTATCTAGCAATTCAGCAAGTTTGGCATCAAGTTTGTCATCAACATTGTTATCGTTCAGGTCATGCACATTTGGTGCTTCAACCGTTTCACTTACCGCACTATTTCCTTTCGCATCAGTAAGTTTAACCGCAACTGATTCACCGTTTTCCAGTGCAGGAACAATCGCAACCTTGAAGCCAGTGTCGGTTTTTTCAACCACCACACCAGTAGTCAAAGGTTCGCCATTAACAAGAACAGTTAATTCAGCAGTGTTGTCACCTTCTACAATCAATACGCCATTTTCAAGATTGATAGGTTTAAGTTCAGGTGCAGTAGTGTCTTCTGCGTATGCGTCAGCTTTTTCAGACTGATCACCATAAACAGCAGTCACTTCAATTTTTTCGCCATTGTTGTATGAAGGCGTGAACAGAACAGTAAAATTATCACCTGATTGGCTTACAAAGTAGTCCTTGCCTTCTTGCAACTGATTACCATTAACCGAAATTTGCAGAGTAACTTCTTCGTCTGCATGAACGGTCAGAATGCCATTTTCCACTTTCAGTACAGGTTTAGAGATAACAAGTTCAGGTACTACAGGTGTTTCAAGGCCTTTGATTGCAGAATCAAGTTCAGAAACCAGTTTATCAAGAGCAGCTTGATCAGCAGGTTTAGTACCTACAGCTTCTTTCAAGGCATCCTGAACAGCTTTCCATGATTCAGCAGTGTAA